>JAUVIS010000002.1 GCA_030592635.1 Candidatus Fermentibacteraceae bacterium
AAATGCTAATACGAGCCAGGTTGATTCGATTTATTCCGAACACCTGAGGCTGGCACTAATAAATGTAAGATGGTTCATACGCTGCCGATAAGTTCAAACAGTTCAATTTTTTAGTACCTGTGTTTCCAGTAATCAGGTTTTCTGTTGAGGTGCATAACTGCAAGTATGAAGATTTCGTTTTTCTCGATGCTGTAGAGAATCCCATAAGGAAACCTGTTTGTTTGACATCGCCGTATCTCATCATCAAGAATGGGCCATGCTTCAGGATACTCCAGAATATTCTGTATAGCCGAGTAGACTTCTATAGAAAAGTCATAACCGAGTCCACCTTCACACTCTTCGTAGTGATTAATGGCCTTGAAGAATTCAGCATCCGCTTCCGGGTGAAAAGAAAAGGTCATACCCCGAAGTATTCCTTGACCTTGGCGAATACCTCATCGCCTGGAATTGATCTCACTTTGCCTGATCGCAATTCAGAAAGACGATGCTTTGCAGTATCAATCCAAATCTTGTCAATCTCTGGGGAGGGGGTATTGAGAGAACGAAGAAGACGATCTATTATTATGGCTCTTTCTTCGACCGGTAGAGATTCTGCTTCTTTTAGTATTTCCTTAGTGCCAAACATAATTGCCTCCTTTAAAACTCTGATACACTATACCAGTAGATTGATATTATGGCAATGGCTTTGACTGTTTGGGGGGATCTCAACTGGTATTTTTTCCGAGTAAAAACAGGGATTTCCGAATTCCAGTGCTCCCTCTGGCTGACTCATCCAGATAAAGAAACAAGAAATTCTAATTGTCGGTACTTGCAGCAACCGCTCAATCTTTCGAAACACAGCAAAGAGTGGAGATAAAAGTCTATTACGACTATACCGGACAAATGATATTGAACTCCGACCTTGTGATACCATTCAATAAAGTGTATTGTAATTCTCAGATGCAGCAAAGAAAGAGGAAGAAAACAATAATTTCTAGAACCACTGAATGAACCTGTCACAAACGCTTCTCAACGGGCTTAACTGATACTTGTGCAGGTTATTCAGGATGTTGTGCAACAAAAGTCAGAAACATACAAATGATGAAAAATACAAACCGGATAAAGGATTTCTTTGATTACTTCAGGAAATTTATCAAATGCAAAGAACAGTTTAAAAATCCAGCTCGCATACAATCATCTTGGAGTTCAGGTTAAATCCACTATTTCTATAAAACTCCAGTGCAGCAAGGTTTCTTTTACCTACTAGTAGCTTCACAGTATTGATATTCATTTTACGAAGTTCACTTTTACAGAAATCGATCAATCCTTTTCCAGTAGCCATGTTTCTGTATGGTTTTAACACATATATCCAGTTTATAAAGCCAATACTGCTTTCCTTATCAACATCATGCATCCATGTCAGATCAATTCTTCCCACAATCATATCCCTGTATTCGGCAACCAGCAATTTGTAGTCCTTAATATCCTCTATTCTTTTCCTAAAGAAATGTACTCTGAACTTTTCCTCGTCAAAATTATCAGGAAAGATGTGTCCCTCTGTCTGATAAGAACGTTTTTCAAACTGGACTATTTTATCATAATGGGTGCTATTGGCTGTATAGTACAATACATTTTGAATCTTTGCTTCTTCTGGTTTTTTCGCTTCAATAAAAGATTCATGCTTTTGAGACCATTCATAATACTTGTTCATACTTCCTCCATGCCTATCCCTACCTAATCTGAGCGATTTATGGTGGAGTGCGCCATTCGTAAGGCTTTGTATATAATAGATGTATTTGAATAAAAATAAAACTGAACGGAAGAGGAAGTCAATGCTCAAAAGCGAAAAGGTTATTCTTCGTGCGTTGAAAAGAGAAGATATCGAAAGAATGCACGAGTTAAATCAGGATAAAGAGATGCATATTCTGAATGGCACATTGCAAATCAGTGACTTCTTAGGAGTTCTAAGTGAAATATATGTCACCAGTCAATGTGATTCTTTGAGAAAGAATCCTGAACACAAATAATATACGACCCGCTCCACGGGCTCAATGTTACGGGGAAAAATGAAAAGCATAGACATAAATGATATTGAGTGGTTCGATATGTGGAGTGAGGACCGCGCGCAACTCATGGATGATGAAGACTACCCTCGTCTCGTGCAGTGCTGCCTGCAAAGATATGATCGCTGTCCCGATGACCCCTATGCTCTGGAATCTCTGGCGGATGCTTATGTTCTGAATGGTCAGCAGCAGAAAGCCATAGACCTTGTTGCACCTTACTACCATCGTGAGCCCGGGCACCCTCTCTATGAACACTTGATTCTTGAGGCCCTTTTCGGAATGGGGAAGGGGATAGATGATTTCTCATGGCGGCGTCCTCCCAAAGTACTGAGAATGGGCGATGGTGTTCTTGACGAGTGCTACAGCTACCTGAAGTTGAAGCGGAAACCGAGAACAGTTTCAAATCTGTACATTATGTTCATCGGGAGGGCATATCTGCTTTTTAACGAGTTTGACCTTTTTCAGGGCCTTGTGTCAGACAGGCGGTTCCGCGTTGAGAATCAGGATCTTTGTGTGTTCGCCGAAGTATCGGTGGTGAGAGCCGCAGATCGAACCGGCTGAGGTTTATTCTTTTCTGTATTCCGCGTCAACAGTGATGGCGATTCCGCCTCTTACTCCGAAATCAGCCTGTACACGGCACCATCTGGGCTGAATGGCTTCCCGAAGATCATCAAGAATTATGTTTGCCGCGTGCTCGTGGAAAACACCTCTGTTCCTGAATGACTGGAAGTAAAGCTTGAGGGATTTTGATTCGACAATCTTCAAATCCGGAACATAGCTGATGGTAATACTCGCGAAATCCGGCTGTCCTGTTTTTGGGCATACACAGGTGAATTCATCCGTGGTAAGGGTTACAGTGTAGTCTCTCTCCGGATTGTGATTGGGGAATGCCTCAAGTCCTTTGAAATCGCTGTTTGAGCTTCCCAGGAGAGAGAGATCATTCAAATCCTTTTCGTGTGTCATTATTCTCCAGTTACTGGTTTTGTCAGTTTTCGGATTACGGCGACCAGATCACGCATAGCATAGGGTTTGTTGATTACTTCGTGTGTACCTTCCACACCTGTCAGCCGGTCTCCCGCGTAACCTGTTGTGAAGATCGCGGGAATACTGCCTCCAATGGAAAGAATTTCTTTGTGAGCGTCCGGTCCGTTCATTTCAGGCATCATAACATCAAAGACAAGCATTTCAATTTCATCCCTGTTCTTTTTGAATACCTCAATGGCTTCCCTGCCGTTGGTTGCCTGCAGAACTCTTATCCCCGCAGCGCCGAGCCCCTCGACTGCAAGGTTCATTACCTGTGGATCATCTTCAGCGAGAAGAATACATATCGAGCGGGCATACTGATGGTCTTCAAGGGCGGGCAGTGCGCCGAGTTCTGCTGGTGGCGGGTGAGGTTGAGATTCACCTTTCAGTTTCGGGAGGTACACTTTTATCTCAAGACCTTTTTCAGTTCTGTTTTTTACATCAATATTTCCCGAGTGTTCCCGTACTATTCCCAGAACCGTGGCAAGCCCCAGACCTGTGCCTTCATCAACCCGTTTGGTGGTGAAAAACGGTTCAAAAATGCTTTTGTGTTTTGATTCAGGAACACCGGAACCGGTATCTTTAACTGACAGGGTTAAGTAACTGCCCGAATTCAGATTGCCCGTTGTTACCTTAAGAGGCTCAATCAGGTGAATCTCGTCGAGACCGATTACTATATTTCCACCGTTCTTCATCGCATCACGGGCGTTGACGCACAAATTCATTAAAAGCTGATCAATCTGACCGATATCGCCGTAAATCAGAGCGTTCTCCACATGCACTTCAGTGGAGATGATAATGTTCTCTTCCATGATTCTGGAGAGCAATTTGCTGAAATTTACCGCGATTTTACTTAGATTGACACTTTTGAGTTCAGGTTTCTTTTCTCTGCTGAACAGCAGGAGCTGACTCACAAGCTCTTTGCCTCTTTCAGCGGCCTTAAGGATGGGCTCGGAAATATCCGTTATCACAGGATCATTGTTTGATACCCTGCTCAGTATGTCGGTGTACCCGATTATCACATGCAGCAGATTGTTGAAATCATGGGCGACTCCTCCGGCAAGACGACCGATGGCTTCCATTTTCTGAGACTGAATATCGTCAATCTCCCTCTGCATTGTGGTAATTTCCTTTTCCTTTATGTAAGTAGTATCAAAAAGAATTCCGGTTATCTGCTCAGGTTTGCCGTGGAGTCCGGCTCCTGTTGCTCTGGCGCCAATGTTGAACCATCTGACAGCAAGATCATCTCCTTTAAAACTCATTTCTCCGAAAATGCTGTCGGTTCCGCCCCGGCAGAGCGCGTCTATACCATTTCGCATTTCATCCTCCAGCGATGCCTCAAGAAGGAAGTGCGAAAAAAGCGGCTTATCTTTCGGAGGCGTATAAGCAAGGAGGTTGAAAAAATCCTTATCCGCAATGAGTCGATCTTCAGACAGTTCGGCTTTCCAGAGAACAGCTCCGGAAGTGTCAAGAGCCAGTTGAAGCTGATCAAATCTGTTTTGAAGTTCCTTTTCAGCCTCTACAAGCCTTGAAACATCAACTGAAACAACGAGAATGGATTCTTTTCCCCTGTAGAGAAGCCTTCTCGCGTGTACCAGAAGGTTGAGAGAATGCCCGTTTTTCAGGCCGATCTCAATAGGCAGGGCTTCTCGTGCGGGTTCTGAAAATGTCTGGTTCAGGAACACTTTAACCCGAAGACGGGTTTTTTCATCGATGATGTTCAGCAAATCGGCATTTTCACTGTTGAATTTAGAGAGTCCATATCTGCTGAGAAGTGACTGGTTGATATAGACGATCTTACTTCCCTGCAGGACAATGATTCCGATGTTGTCATCAAGAGAAATCTCTTCAAAAAGGTTATTTATTTCCGTAAGATTGTTTAGAAGAGCCTGGTGAGCGAGTTCTCTGCTTCTGATGAAAAAGATAGCCAGTATCGTAATCACTGAAACTGCAGTAAGGGGAATGAGTGTTTCTCTCAGAACAACCATTGAATAGGCTTCGGGAAGAATGAGTATCCAGGCAAAGTATATAAAAGCCGATCCGACACCGGGTATCAGCTGAAAAAGAATCCCCGATGTGCGGAATCTGGATTTTTCAGCGCTTCGGAGAACAAGTCCGAAAACCAGGGCGGAGAGAATGATGCCCAATCCGGGAAGCATACCCGTTCCTCCGACGAGAAGCCTGTAAACGAGAATGGGAATTACAGTAATGACTCCAACAGCGGGGCCACCGGTAAGAGCGGCCACAACGATAACAGGCGTGCGCATATCAATCAGAATCCCTGGAAAGACTTCCACGCTGAATATTATGGCGAGTATTCCGCAGAAGGCGTAAACTATTCCCTGAGTCAGGTTTCTGAGCACAGGTCTGTTAAGAAATTCCCACCTCGGAAACCTGGAAAGAAATAGAAACGCGACAACCAGCAGGGTTGAGTTCTCAATCAGCGGTTGAAGGACATCAATTCTCAAAAGACTCACCTCTGTCAGGCAGGTTTTACCGCCTTGAATGCTTTTTCCGGTGCGCAGCCGGGATTCTCAGACAACCAGTCGAGAATATATCGCGAACCTTTTGCTGTAATACCGTTGTTTGAACACCATACTACAGCATCTCGTATTCCATCCTCATTCAGTGTTTTTATCCAGTCTATGCCGGCTCTTCTGGAACCCCTCATGCGATCTGCAAGCAGGCTCGCCAGAGGTTTGGGTTTCATCTCGGTGATGTTGAGAAGATCATCGAAAAGGTCGCAGAGTTCAAGGTTGAGAAGACGGTCCATGAGATGATCGCTCAGTCCGAGCTTCCTGTAAATCTCACGCCTCTCCCATGGCTTTTTCGGCAGAAGTTTCTGAAGTTTATGGAATGTGTCTGTCGAAATCGGTTGCGGGGGAAGATCTGTATCAGGATACATTCTGTCAGCTCCCGGAAGAATTCTCTCAAAATCGGTGTTTCCACCTGAAACAGCTTGTCTTGTCTCCGGGGGTATGCCCTGGAATGCCTCTTCAATTCTGATACAGATTTCTTTAGCGGCGGTTTCCAGGTCTTCTTCAGGCCCTGCAAAGACAAGTGCCGCGTCTTCAGGAGTCAGGTTCATTTTTACTTTCAGAGCTTCCGTCGCGTAATTGAGTACAGGATTGTGTTCAATACAGGCGATAACACGAACTCTTCCGCGGAGTTCATCCAGAAAAGAAAGGTCGGGCTGGGTTGGCCAGTCTGTGAACCTTTTAAATCCCGGAAGAACCATTACAGCGGCTCTGTGATTTCCGGATTCCAGTTCATGGGGGTTGAAACCTTCACCTGCAGTACTGATTTTGTCAAGTAAAGTATACTCCGGTCTGAAACTGTCAGGAGTGAACTCAGATGCTTTGAGCTGATGGCGAAGGTCAAGAAGAGCCTTCTGCCTGTAACCTTCAATTCTTGAGAGGGCCTCAATGTAACCGATTTTCGCCACGCCCTTGATCTCAATTCTGGTTCCGCCTCTTATGGATACATTCACATCCTGCCGGACCGAACCTATTCCTCTTCTTACAAGGTGAGTTGAGCGCATTGTCTCGCCGATGAGTTTTGCGGCAATCGCCATTTCCGCGGGGGTGTAGAGTTCAGGGGCGGTTACAGGTTCCACCAGCGGAATTGACAGACGATCTGTACGGTAGAAAACATGATGGCCGATATCGGATACTTCCCGGCAGGCATCCTCCTCCATGGTCATCTGCAAGAAATGAAGTTCTCTTCCAAGAAATGGTATTACCCCGTTTACGCCAACAATTGCCGTTCTCTGGAAGCCGGTGGGAATAGAGCCGTCCAGGTACTGCTTTCTTGTTATGTGCAGCTCATCAACCAGAGACATGTTGAACATCATTGCCAGTTGAAGAGCTGATTTGATTGCTTCCGGATTTGCCTGAAACGGTGGTGTATCATCCATTTCATAAGTGCAGACAGAGTCATTATAAAGAAGATAGTGTACCTGTTTTTTCGTTTTGAATTCCATCAGAGCTGTCCCGTCGTACTCTCCGAATTCGCTCAGAGTAGGGCGCATGTGACGAAGAATCTCCTGGTCATGTTCATCATTCCGGATTTTAGCCGGGCAGCGGCAGAACAACTTTCCCGAAGTGGCAAGCTGCTGGTGTGTTTCCAGCCCTCCTCTGAAGCCGAGTTCACGCAGCTCAGTGTAATCCTGCAAAGTAGATCCTTTCGGTAAAGAGGCCAGAGTTGTCAAGTATTGAATAGTCGCCCGAAAATAACGATTGGGACAGTCGGGGTAAACCGGGAGCAGGTATTGACTGGCTGAGAGAGGGGGGCTATTATCGTATTGTGAGACTGGAAGCAATACCTTATGTAGCCGCTTTTCCCGTTGGGTCGGGAGGGCGGTATTTAATTTAGCTTCCATTTAACATGAAAGGAGCTACAGTGAACATCGAGATCAGTGCGAGGCATTTTGAGCTTACAGATTCCCTGAAGGAACATGTGGATGAGAAACTTTCCGTCCTGGACAAATTCTACGACGGAATAGATGATGTGCATGTCATTCTTGAGCTTTCGTCAGGAATGAGCAGGTCACATGTTCAGTTAAGGGGAGACAGACTGAGACTCGACTCCAGATCCAAGGGACATGACATGTACTTCTCTTTTGACGATTGTGTTTCTTCACTGGAGCGGCAACTGAAAAAATTCAAGGAAACTCATCACAACCATCCCCGAAGAGAAATAAACGGTAAGAAACTTGTTTCCGGCGCATGGTATATTGCAGCGGAGCCTTCAGAACTGGCTCATCCGGTTCTTCTGGAGGACGCTGCCGAACTTAAAAAGCTTTCCACAAATGACGCGATGACGGAATTCGAGGTCAGCGGTGCTGATGACAACATGATCTTCTTCAACACGGAGACTGACAGCTTCAGCGCAGCTTACAGAACATCCAGCGGAGCTACACAGGTGGTTGAACTTACCCGTAAGGAATAGACATTGCAGGATCGCTACCCGGATCCGGAGACATTTTCCGCAGGTGTTCTTTACGAGAGCCTGGGAAAGAAACTTGCACTTGATTCCATGACTGGGACCAGGGGATACAACAGAATGATTGTGTCCCCTGATATCAGCCGTCCTGGTCTCTGTTTTTCCGGATACACACACAAATTCATGCACAGCAGGATACAGATAATCGGAGAAACGGAGATTACTCTTCTGAATCAGTTGTCTCAAAAGGACAGAACTGCTGCCGTCGCCAATGTGTATAATTTCCCTGTTGTGTGCTGCATTGTTACAAAGGGGCTTTCTCCCCCGGAAGAACTGGTTTCGGCGGCACAGGAATCCGATACGGCTCTGTTTGTTTCACCGCAGGATACCACACCTCTGATACACGATCTGACAGATTTTCTCGGTGAGGTCTTTGCTCCGCATGTTTCGCTTCATGGAACACTTGTTGATATCTACGGCGAGGGGCTTCTTGTGATGGGAAGAAGCGCTATCGGGAAAAGCGAAGCAGTTCTCGGGCTGGTGGAAAGAGGACACAGACTGGTCGCTGACGATCTTGTGAGAGTGAGAAAAGCGGGTAATCGTCTTATCGGTACAGGTGATGCTCTGATAGGATTTCATATGGAGATACGCGGAATCGGATTTGTGAGTATTCCCGAGCTCTATGGTGTTGGCGCAATAAAGGAGATGCAGTCAGTCGATCTGGCTGTGAGGCTTCTTGATGCTGATCTGGTGGATGAAACGGACAGATCAGGACTTGCTGAAAAGCATATGAACATACTGGGAGTTGATGTTCCAATGGTGGAGATACCGGTTCTTCCCGGAAGAAACATCACGCTTCTTCTTGAAGTTGCCGCCATGATGAACATTCAGGCAAAAGATACAGGATGTACATCCGCGGAACGACTGAACAGGAAGCTGATAGCTCGCATGGGCAGGAACAGACTGAGGGAATAACATGACGGAAAAAGTAATAACAGTTCCGAATAAACTGGGTATTCACGCTCGTCCTGCAGCTATGATAGTAAGAGTTGCTGTTGAATTCGACTGTGAAATATGGGTGGAAAGTCCAGCTGACAGGGTTAACGCGAAAAGCATTATGGGGGTTATGACACTCGCTGCCTCCGGTGGAACCTCAATCACTGTTTCGGCAGAGGGCAGAGAAGAAACGGAAGCTGTGGAAGCAATCGCGGATGTTATCAGAAGCGGCTTCGGGGAAGAGATGATCTGATGCTGTTCAAAGGTATTCCAGCTTCCCACGGTATAGCAATCGGCCCCGCATTTCTATTGAAAGTCGAGCAGCTCAGGCATGCCAGAATTTCTCTGGAATCTTCTGCTGAAACTGAACAGGAGATCGTCAGATACAGGAACGCGATTTCCGGAGTCCGCCATGACCTGGAGAATATTGCGGATTCAATGGGGGATGTTGTTGAGGGCAGGCAGATTCTTGAGTTTCTTCTGCTCCTGCTTCAGGACCCGACTATAAAAAAAGAGGTGGAGAGCAGGATACTCTCCGAAATGGTTAATGCGGAATATGCGGTCAGCGCGACCCTGCGCGGGGTTATGGAGAAGTTCAATGTGATGGCTGATCCCTATATTCGCGAAAGAGTCGCGGATGTCAGAGATGTTGGCCGGAGGGTAATTGAGAAGCTCACAGGCACCGAGAAAGAGGCACTGAAAAATCTTGATCAGCCGGTGATTCTGGTGGCGAAAGATCTTGATCCCTCGGAAACCGCAGGGCTGAAGCCGGGTCAGGTTCTCGCTATTGTTACCGACATGGGAGGCAGAACTTCTCACACTACTATTCTCGCCCGAGGTCTTGGCATTCCCGCTGTCGTAGGGCTTCAAAGGATCGCCCCGGAAATAAATCCCCGCGATATACTTATAGTCGACGGCATACACGGTCATGTGATAGTAAACCCCACAAGCGAAGAACTTCGATATTACCGCGATATCAGGGAAAAATTCCAGGAAGCGGAGAACCTTCTTCAGCAGATGAATCCGGGACCTGCTCTTACTGAAGACGGTGTCAGGTTCGAACTTGCCGCAAATATTGAACTTCCTCACGAGGTGGAGCTTGTCAGAAAACTGGGAGCTGATGGAGTAGGTCTTTTCAGAACTGAATTTTTGCGATTGATTCAGGAAAACGGCGAGAACGAGGAAGACCACTTTCAGATATACAACAGGGTCGCCTCTGAGATGATGCCGAAGCCGGTGATAATAAGAACCTACGATATGGGCGGAGACAAGTTCAGAACGGGGCTGGACTCTGTCAGAGAAGCGAATCCATTTCTGGGATACAGAGCAATAAGGATTGGCCTGGACAGGCCGGTTGAGTTTTCAATTCAGCTTCGTGCCATTCTCCGGGCTTCAGTACACGGTAACATCCGGCTGATGTTCCCCATGGTGACTCATGTTGAACAACTCCGCAGGCTGAGAGATCTTCTCGGGATGGTCAGGAACGATCTTACAGCAGGAGGAATACAATTTGATGATAAAATGCAGGTGGGTATCATGGTTGAGACTCCGGCTGCCGTTATTGCTCTCGACTTGATGCTTCCCTATGTGGATTTTGTTTCCATTGGTACAAATGATCTTACGCAATACACTCTGGCAGTGGATCGGGGAAATCCCCAGGTCGCTGATCTTTATGATCCCTTCCATCCCGCCGTGTTAAGACAGATTGACACTGTGGTAAGGCTCTGCCATTCTCAGAGGAAATGGGTTGGAATATGCGGATCAATGGCCGGTGACCCGCTGGCTGTTCCGCTGCTGATCGGATTCGGGGTTGACGAATTCAGCGTAGCTCCGTCATTAATCCCTGATGTTAAAAAAATGATCGCGGTGGTTACCACCCACGCAGCCCGCGAAATGGCGGAGAAATCACTTTCTATTGAGACCGGTCTCAGGGTCAGAGCCCTTGTACACTCCTATGTAGTTGGAAAATATCCTGAAATCCTTCTTGACGAAAACGACTGGAAAACTGGAGGCTGACATACATGCATTGCATCATTCCCGCCGCCGGCAGAGGAACAAGAATGCGACCGCTTACATGGTCAATCCCGAAACCCCTCATTCCTGTTGCCGGACGACCTGTACTGGCCCATGTAATAGATTCGCTGCTGGAAGCGGATGTGGATCATATAACGCTTATTGTGGGCTATCTCGGGGATTCTATTGTCTCATGGGCCAGGACTGCTTATCCGGATATCAAAGTTGATTTCGCCATACAGGAGAAGCCTGACGGTCTCGCGTCAGCGGTTCTTCTGGCAGAACAGTATGTGAACGATGGCTCGCTGATGATTGTTCTCGGAGACACGCTTTTCTCAGCGGATTTGTCAGTTCTTAAAGGCGAAACCAGAAATATGATTGTAACCTCTCCGGTGGAAGATCCTTCAAGATTCGGTGTGGTTGTTATGGAGGGCAGCGGAGTAGTGGAACTCGTGGAAAAGCCATCTGAATTCATAAGCAATCTCGCTATTGTGGGCGTTTACTATTTTGCAAGTGGCAGAAAGCTCATGGAGTACTGTAAGGAACTGAAGAAAAAGGACATAAAAACCAGAGGAGAGTATCAGCTTACAGACGCCATGCAACTCATGCTCAAGAACGGAGAGCCCTTCGGAATTCTGGATATTGACGGGTGGTACGACTGCGGGAAACCGGAAACCCTTCTTGAGACCAACAGAGAGCTTCTGGACAGAAACGGTAGCTCCGGTTCTCCCGTACTCGAGAACTCGGTAGTTATTGATCCGTGTTTTTTCAGCGAAGGAACAGTTATCAGGAATTCTGTTGTTGGCCCCTGGTTTTCCGGCGGAACCGGCGTTCTTATTGAGAATTCCAGAATAAGCAACACCATCGCGGGGGCAGATTCCGAGTTTAAGCATGTGATGTTGACAGAGACGGTTACAGGGGAGAGGTCAATTGTGCACGGGTCTTTTTCGAAAATGTACACAGGTGACGATTCAGTTGCGGAGATATAACAAACGAATAGCGCTGTACGCGTCTTCCTCTGCCAACCGCGGAGGAACCGGCGTTTACACCAGGAGATTAATCAACGGCTTCAAAGAAGCTGGAATCACTGAAGTTGTTCCTCTTTGCCCGGGGAGTTCAGGATTTGCGGGAAAGCTTGTTTCAGAGCATTTTTCCATTCCCCGGATTGTCAGAAGAGAAGGATTTGACCTCCTTCATCTTCCAGCCTTTGGCGGAAGAGCAGCGGGGGGTGTGCCGTACGCGGTAACAGTGCATGACATGGCATTCATGGCCCGACCTGACTGGTTTCCCCCGCTCAGATCTCTGTACTACAGACTTCATTTTCCCGGAGTGGCTCAGGGAGCGTCTGTAATTATAGCGGACAGCGATTTTACAGTTTCCGAGATTAAAAAATATCTGGGACTTGATGCCTGTCGGGTTTATCTGTCAGCTCCGGAAAACAACGCTGATGAAATTCTTTTTCGAAGAACTTTTGGTATAGAAGGTGAGTACATTCTTTCAACCGGCACAATTGAACCAAGAAAAAATATTGCTGCTCTCCTCGCGGCATGGCCCTCCATTAAGCTGGTTCATCCAGAGTTGACCCTTGTGGTGACCGGCAGATGGGGATGGGGAAGAAAAGAAACAAAACTTGCTCTGCTGAATACACCCGGGGTCAAATGGGTTGGTTCCATCGCGGGTAATCAGCTTATGAGTGCCTTTGCCGGTGCCAGACTGCTGGTTTATCCTTCTCTCTACGAAGGGTTTGGTCTCCCACCTCTGGAATCTGCCGCTTCCGGCGTTCCCTTTGTAATCGGACCTGCTGAAACACTGCGGGAAATTTTCGGAAACTGTGCAGCGGCAATATCCGGAGAGACTGCTCCCTCAATTGCCCGGGCGGTTCTTGAAGCCCTTGACAAGCGATTCTGCTCCGTGGAACTCCGGGAATTCGCAGACCGGTTCAAGGATACAACAATGGCACAGAATACATACATTGCCTACGGAAAAGCCTTCTCATGAAAGTCCTTCAGGTTTATAAGGATGTTTTTCCTGAAGTCCATGGCGGAATAGAAAGGTATATACACGATTTTTCACTGTTTCTGAGAAGCCGAGGGCATTCTGTGCAGATCATTGTTGCAGGAGGTGGCGACAGAGTGGTTGGAGGTGTGGAAGTTACCGGCGTTCCTTCGCCGGTGAGAATAATGTCCAACCCCATTGCACCCGGCTACACCAGAGTTCTCGCAGAAACTGACGCGGATGTTATCCATTTTCATCTGCCGCTGCCCGCGGCTGTTCTTGGATGGGAGTTTATAAAGAGAAGCGGAAGAAAGCCATATATAGTTACCTACCACAGCGATATTGTCCGCCAGGCTTTCATGATGCCGATTTACGGACCCGTTCTGCGCAGATTCCTTCGCGGCGCGTCTAAAGTCATTGCCACATCGGAGAACTACATCCGCACTTCAACTTATCTCAGCGGATTGCAGAACTCGGAGGCAATTCCCATTGGAGTGGATCTTAAACGATTCAGACCTGACAGCGACGCGAAGAAAAGTTACTATCTTTTTGTTGGAAGGTTCAGGAAATACAAAGGCATATTTGTTCTTCTCGAAGCATGGAGAAAAATGTCTGATCCCCCGGATCTGATACTTGCCGGCGGCGGCGGGCTTGTTCGCAGGGTCAGAAAATTTGTGGAAACGCATAAGCTTCCGGTAACTGTTCTGACCGATGTTACCGATGATGAACTGATTAAGTTGTATCAGGGTGCCAGAGCTCTTATTCTTCCTTCGATACAGCGCAGTGAGGCTTTCGGTATGGTACAGGTTGAAGCAATGGCCTGCGGAACTGCTGTGATAAGCAGCGATCTGCCCACCGGCGTGTCGTGGGTGAACCGGCACAATGAAACAGGTCTTCTATTTTCAACAGGAGACCCGTCAGCGCTCTGTAAAGCAGTGATTCAGCTTGAAGAATCAATTGAAACCGGAACAGAAATGTACTTGAAAGCAAGAAAGAGGGCAGAGGATTTTTTTGACAGCGCAACAGTATTCGCAAGAGTTGAAGAATGTCTGATACAGGCAACAGAGATCTGACAATTCTGATCCTTACCGCAACTGCTCTGGGGGTTGTGGACAGCCTTATTCCGAGGCCTGTACCATTCATGAAGCTTGGACTTGCCAATGTGGCGGCGGTAATTGCTGTTGTCAGATACGGTTTTCTGAAAACACTGGAGCTGAACCTTTTCAGGGCCTTCGCAGTAGCTCTGATTACGGGTCTGCTGGCCACGCCTTCTTTTCTTCTTTCCATTTCCGGAGCGGCGGCAAGCGCGACAGCTATGGGCCTGCTCAGAAAATTGCAGCCGGACAGATTCTCCATGGCTGGACTTTCTGCGGCGGGAGCGGTAGCATCACTGTGGGCGCAGCTTCTGGTGGCCAGTCTGATTCTTCCGGGACTTCCGCTGCAGAATATTGTATTGTTGCTAACTCTGTGGGGGGTAATTTCCGGCGTAGCGATTGGCCTGCTGGCGCAGAAAGCTATGGGAAGGAACCCCGATATTGAAGTATTGCGCAAAGCCGGGGGTTAAATTAAGTTACAGAGGTGGAAAGGAAAACTATTGTTACACGGCAGATCCACAGGTTTCTGGATTTTCATAGCCCTGGCGGGTATGATGACGGGTACTGTTTTCGGCGAGGCGGTTGGTGCAGTGCTGCCGGACAGTTCAGTGGCTCTCAGGCGGTTTTTCAGCGGAGGTGCCGAGTTTTCGGTTGGGCCAATAGGGTTTGATCTTTACATACTCAGGTTTCATCTGACTGAGATTGCTGTGAAGCTGAACATCATGACATTTGCCGGTCTTCTCGCAGTGGGTGTGCTTTACAAATGGTTCTGACCAAACGGGGGGTTTGATTTTGGGTCGAATTGGAACCACGGAACTTATTCTTATTCTCGTTGTGCTTCTTCTTCTTTTTGGAGCGAAAAGGATTCCTGATATCGCCAGATCCGTAGGGAAGTCCTTGAACCAGTTCAAGAGGGGTATGCGGGAGATTGATATCGATCCGGACGAAAATAAAACAGATGACGATAAAAAAGAGCAGAGCGAGGGGTGATTCTGTATGGCAACTGTTAGCTACAGCGCAAAAGAGATTGACTGCAAGATTGTTTATGCAGGCCCCGGATTGTCCGGAAAAACCACGAATGTCAAGTACATTCACGGCCAGGTAGCAACGGGTTCAAGGGGGAAACTGATTTCTCTGGCTGCCGGCAATGACAGAACTTTGTTTTTTGATTTTCTCCCTCTTGATTCGGGAGAGATTAACGGTTTCAAGATCCGCCTTCATCTTTACAGCGTACCGGGGCAGGCAATGTATTCCGACAGTCGCAGACTCATACTTCAGGGTGTTGATGGCATCGTATTCGTCGCTGACTCACAGGAATCAAGGATGGATGCCAACATCGCCAGTCTCAGAGACTTGAAGGAAAACCTCCGCGGCCAGAGAAGAAAAGGTGTCAGTCTGGTTTTGCAGTGTAACAAACGGGATCTTCATGACGCAATTCCTGTTCCGGAAATCGTTAGTCAACTTGGTTTGTCCCGTGTTGCGTGCCTGGAGGCCGTCGCGTCCGAAGGCAAGGGAGTATTTGAGACCTTGCGAAGGGTAAGTCGAATGGTAATCGGCAGGCTTCACAGACAATTCGAAATACTGGAAGGTAGAGCCTGATGTCAGATTCTCTCGTTGATCTGCTGCTTGTAAGACTTGGAAGGGAAGAAGAAAAAAAGAAAGTTCTGAAGCTTCTGATAACCAGCCTTGACCTGTCAGTTACAGAGGCGGAGAATGCTGTCAGCAATTCCCCCTCGGTGATCAAAGAAGCTGTACCAATGAACGAAGCCAGAATTATTCAAAAGGATCTTTACCCGTATATCGACCTGCTGCCAAGGCTTGAAGATGAAGCTGATATGATAGACGAGGAAGAAATAGAAGAAATTGAGGAGTTGTCCGAAGAGGAATTGTCCGAGGAGGAACTTCCCGAGGCAGACATAGAAGCTCAAACGGTTGTTGAGGAAGAGGATATTTCACAAACAGACAACGATGATGAATCGATTCTGATTACCTCAGCCAGTGAAGAGATTATTTCCACCTCAAGATGCCATATCTGCGGAAGAACCCCGACCGACGGCGAAAGACTCGCGCCATGCCGAACATGCAGCGAGCTTACATGCAGGAACTGTTTTGACAGAGTTGCTCATGTATGCAGCCACTGCGCAAAAAGTGGGAAAACAGTTGAACGGGTGAACGAGGGAATGGGTACGGAAGCTGAGGAAGGTATTGAATTTGACACTGAAGATACAGGCAAAGACAACAAAGGGGGTGGATCATATCCTCTGAGGATCGCTGTCGCCCTTATTTTTGTCCTGATTCTGGCTGCTGTTTTCTACTTCACGGATCCCATGGATATTTTTTCCAGTAGTGAGTCTTCTGCTGTAGCAACTGATACCAGTACGCCCGACACAGTCGCCACAGACTCAATCGGAATTCCCGACACGACAGTGGTCGCGGAGATTGCGGTGGATACAACAGAAACCCCGCCGGATACCTTAAGTGTGGATGACGATCCTTTTGGCCTGCAGTTTATCGCTTTGCCGGAGAACTGCACTCCAGGTGAAAATCCTCAGCCCGTGAACTTTCACTTGACATCACCGCGAGGAGTTCATGCTGCTATTCCAGCGGAAGAGAGCGAAATTCTTTTCGGTCAACTGGAGGTAATCGCTTCTTCCATTCCTGTTACAGTGGATGATGGAGCTTTTCTGGTCTACCACGATACCACGAGCGTACTGGTTCTGGTTCTTCTTCACCCCGAGGAAACAGAAGTCCGAATACGGCTTATGCGGGAAGTTGCCGCCTGGCTCATACCGACTGAGATTGACCAGCTGATACTTATCTACAGAGAGAATCGCTATCAGGATGCTATTGTTTTCAGTCTCGTACAGGAGGCATTTCCGGATGTTGAGGGTGTTCTCAGTCCAAGGCAGTTCCAGAGTATTTTAAGTTACAGAGAGGATTGCTGGGAATCAATCAGCGGCCCGGTAACTCAGTGGCTTTCCTCTATGGAATAATCACTTTTCAAATTCAGAAAAACGGGAGTTCTTTATCCATGCCAGTAGATACGAAGAAAAAGCTTGTTGTTATAGAGTCTCCCGCGAAGGCCAGGAGTCTGAAAAACTATCTTGGAAAAGGCTGGGATGTTGTTGCCTCCTACGGCCATGTAAGAGATCTGCCTCTTAATCGTATCGGGGTTAACAGCGAAACACTTGAGCCGGCGTATACCGTGCTTCCCCAGAAAAGAGCTGCTGTAGCCAAACTCAGAAAAGTCGCCTCCGCCTACAAAGAGATTTACCTGGCGGCAGATCCTGATCGCGAAGGTGAGGCCATTTGCTGGCATATCTACAAACTGTTACAGGGCAAAGGTATAACCTTTAAACGAATCAGGTTCAACTCTATTACCAGGGACGCTGTCAGAGCTGCGTCCGCTGCTGCCGCGGAAATAGACATGGATCTTGTGGATGCCCAGCAGGCACGGCGGGTAATGGATCGTCTGGTTGGATACAAGATAAGCCCTTACCTGTGGCGAACTGTGGGCAAGGGGCTCAGCGCGGGAAGAGTGCAGACCGTCGCACTGAGACTTATTGTTGAGCGGGAACAGGCTATTGGAAGCTTTGTTCCGAAGGAATTCTGGCCGGTTACCGCTGATTTTGACCAGAACGGGTCTCTGTTTCAGGCGAAACTGTTCAGATATGAGGGAAAAAGAGCCGACGGAGACAGGCATTCTCCCGGTGACAAGGAAAAAGCAGACAACATCCTGGACAGGGTCAGAGAAGCTCAGTGGAATATCACTTCAGTGGATAAAAAAGAAAAATCCAGGAAGCCTGTTCCCCCGTTTATTACCAGCTCTCTTCAAGTTGCCGCGTCCGCCAGGTTATCCATGCCGCCATCAGTTACCATGAGAATCGCGCAGGATCTTTATGAAGGATTTGAGATTGACGGAGAAACCACCGGTCTTATTACCTATATGCGTACTGACTCGGTTCGCATTGAACCTCCGGCTATAGAAGAATGCCGTGCTTTCATTACAAAAAAATGGGGAACGGAAAAATTGTCTCCAAAGCCCAGAAGATACAGGGCGAGCGGTGGTGCCCAGGACGCTCATGAAGCTATCAGACCAACTGATGTCGAGCGTACACCGGAGCTTATGGCTCGAATTCTTGACCCCAGACACCTTAAACTGTATTCTATGATCTGGGAACGATTTGTGGCTACTCAGATGGCTGACGCGGTTATTGCGGAAACTGTTGTACTTGTTTCGGGAGGGGACGCTGTATTTAAAGCTGCCGGGCAGAAGATAGTGAACCCCGGATTTTCCATAGTTGAACCGGCGCAGTTGAAGGTTACCGGTGAAATTCCTTCACTGTCTGAAGGCGATGTTGACCTGAAAAAAGTATCTGCGGAACAGAAATTCACAAAACCGCTGCCAAGATACTCAGAAGCAGCTCTTGTCTCTGAAATGAAGAAGAAGGCAATCGGCAGACCCTCTACCTATGTGTCAATAATTGCCACTCTGAAAAAGCGCAGCTATGTAGAGCTCAAGGAGAAGAAACTGATTCCCACAGAAGTGGGAACGGTGACAACAGATCTTCTGATCCGTCTGTTTCCACATCTGTTTGATGTTGGATTTACAGCAGAAATGGAAGAACTGCTTGATCTTGTCGCATCGGGTAAAAAAACCTACAGGGAAGCGGTGACCCAGCTCTACACACCACTCGCGGCATCTCTTGAGGAAGCCATGAGGCGTCTCCCGGAAATAAAAGCTTCAATGATTAAAGAAACCTCTGAGAAGTGCCCGGTGTGCGGGAAACCTCTTCTGGAAAAAATGAGCAAGTTCGGAAAGTTTCTTGCCTGCAGCGGCTTTCCCGGCTGCAGATATACCCGTCCCCTTGGAGAAGACACAGAGGCCGCCAGTTCCGATGTAAAATGTTCGGAGTGCGGTAAAAGTATGCTGCTCAAAAAGGGCAGGTACGGCAGGTATCTCAGCTGCTCTGACAGCGTCTGTTCCAATACACAGCCGGTACCTGTTGGAGTGAAATGCCCTGTGGAAAAGTGTACAGGCGACCTGGTTGAAAGAAAGTCCAGGAAAAACAAGCTGTTCTATTCGTGCAGCAGGTATCCGGATTGCGATTTTGCCATGTGGAACAAACCGGTGGACAGAGAGTGCCCCCGGTGCGGTTTTCCCCTCCTTGAAGAGAGAAAGAAAGGGGTGTTCTGTCCCAGTTGCAGGAAGAAGATAGACTGATTCTGGAATCTTTCAGAGATGAGCTTCAATACGGCAGAGGTCTCTCTCCACTTACAGTAAAGGCGTACATCGCCCAGATGGCTGATTTTATTCAGGAGGGGGGATCACTCGCTGAAGGGTTTGATGCCTCATCCATGCGTGAATACCTGATGGTACGGGCTTCCAGAAATCTGTCACCGCGGACAATTGCCAGAATGGTCAGCTGCTTTCATACCTTTTCCAGCTGGCTTAAGGAAACAGGTCGTACTGATGTTGATCGCTCTCAGTTACTTCAACCGCCGCGAATACCCCGCAGTCTTCCGGGCTTCCTTGGTGTCAGTGAAGTAAAGAGTGTTATGAATGTCTATGATATTTCCAGACCGAAAGGCATCAGAGACCGCGCGGTTGTTGAACTTCTCTATGGTGCCGGGCTCAGAGCAGCGGAAGCGGCATCTCTTCTTCTGAAGAACACAAACATCGCCGCTGGAACAGTCAAAGTTATGGGTAAAGGCAAGAGAGAGAGAATTGTTCCCCTTCCAGCAGGAACTACAGAATATTTAGATAAGTGGACGCATAGCCGTTTTCTTTTTGCAGCAGATGAGGATCCGGGTACTTTGTTCATCAGTGTCCGAGGGCGAAAGCTTGACCCGAGAGATATACGGCGTATTGTTTCCGCAGGCGTAGCGAGGGCAGCAAGGGCGGCAGGAGCCACACCCCACACCTTCAGGCACAGTTTTGCCACCCACCTTCTGAACGCGGGAGCTGACATAAGAACCGTTCAGGAACTGCTTGGCCATGCCGGGATTGGGACAACACAGATATACACACACCTGACAACGGAAAAATTGAAAGGTATTTACATGAAGTCACACCCCAGGGGGAAAAAGTGAAGATTAAAGGTGCATTCACCACTGACAGGATTGTCGCAACAGCCGCAGCTCTGGCTGCCTTTATAGTTTATGTCATTACTCTCGCACCTTCTGTCAGCTTCTGGGACAGCGGTGAATACATTACATGCTCGTGGGTCGCCGGTGTTCCGCATCCGCCGGGTGTTCCGTTTTTTGTGCTCCTTGGAAGGGTCAGCACCATCATATTCGGCTTTATCCCTTCCATAGCCGCAAGGGTAAATCTGATGTGCGCCATTGCGGGAACTGTTACAATCGGTCTTGTCGCGAGACTGATACAGAGGTGGAGTATCAGGCTCAAGTATGAACCCTGGCTCTACAGGCCAGTCTCTGCCGCGGGAGCACTCATGGCAGCCTTCAGCTACACGGTCTGGCGGAACAACAACGCCACCGAGACCTATGCCATGGCTGGTCTTCTTTCCCTTCTTATTCTCTGGGTTTTTGATCTGTGGCTTGAGAGAAGATTGCACGGGAAGCCTGCAGGCAGACAATTGCTTCTTACCGGGTATCTTATGACCCTTGCTGTCGGCAATCATCTCAGTGCTCTTATTGTCACCTTTCCCATTATTGCGATGTATGTTCTTTACGCATTCAGGAAAAAAGCATTTGAATGGAAATCTCCCGGTTTTATCGTGATGTTTGCGGGGCTGATGGTTCTGGCTTTCAGCATTCACCTTTACATGCCTCTCAGGGCCATACAGAACCCTGAGATCAACGAAACCAATCCATCGGTGTGGACTGAGTTCAAAGAGGCCATTGAAAGAAAGCAGTACGGTCAGGTATCCATATTCAACAGAAAGGGACCATTTCAGGATCAGCTGGGACTGTACGCGGAATATCTCTCCTGGCAGGTGGGAAGACCTGAGGCATGGACTGGGGCCATGGGTACACCCGGCGGAGTTATCTGGGCTTTTCTCTGGATGGGTACTGCTGTTCTTGCCGCTACCGGTTTTGCGGTTATCGGCAAAAGACGACCGGATCTGCTCCTTCTGGTTGGGCTGTCATTTATCATGGCCAGTCTGGCCTTTGTGGTCTATCTGAATTTCAAGACCGGCCCGGAGGGCACGACACTGGGGGAGGTCAGGGAAAGAGATTATTTTTTCGGTGCCTCGTTCATCTTTTTCGCAGTGCTTTCCATGACAGGGCTGGGTTCTCTGTTTGCTTCGGCAAAAAGCAGACTTCTTAAAAACGCGGCCTGGTCCATGCTGCTCTTCCCGATGATTTCACTCGGTATGAACTGGCATCATTGCGACAGGTCGGGTGACTATGTCGCGAGAGACTATGGCATCAATCTGCTGGAATCATGTCCGGAAAACGCTGTGCTGATAACAAACGGCGACAATGATACTTTCCCCCTGTGGTTTGCGCAGGGAGTTCTAGGTGTAAGAAGGGATGTTATCATCTCCAACCTCAGTCTTATGAACACAAGATGGTATGTGAAGCAGCTTATGCTTAAAGACCCTGATCTGCTGAGTTATCCGGATTATGTTGTGGAAAACATGCAGCCTGTCTTTATCTGGGGACCCAACTTTTTTCATGTATCTTCCGACGGATTACCCGAAACTTCACAGACAGACAGGCAGGCACTTGATGCCACTTTCAACAGACAGTGGCCCTGGGCGCTTACCGAAGGATCAATCAGCATTCCTGTACCCGCCATGGGAAAAGGCAGCCAGGGATCTGTTCCAATGCAGGATCTTCTCCTGATAAACATGATTCGGAATAAACCTGTTCACGGAAGAGATATAATGATAGCCGGGACCGTTTCCGGAGAGAACAGAAGATATGTGGAGGACTATCTTCAAATGCAAGGCATCGCCTTTCGGGTAATGGACAGTCCTGTTCGCCAGCTCGTAAACACTGAGCTTGGATGGGTTATCGCGGAGCAGTTCCTTACAACAGGTCTCAACGACCCCGGTGTTTACAAAGATGACCAGGCTATACAGATTGCAAGAAATTATGTCAGTTCATATAACAGACTGGCCTACCAGTATATGGCGGAGGGAAACGCTGAAATGGTACAGATCTGCCTTGATCGGGCGGAAGCGGTGTTTTCAGCCATGCCTGAAGAATGGCTGTCAATAATGCCGAACTTTATCCTTCTGGAGGCCAGATTCATCCACGGATATCAGGGTGCTGACGCTGCCATTTACTACATGGCTGAAGCAAGCTCCCGCATGAACAGTATGGCGGTTCTCTACGGAGATCAGAATGCTGTTGTTGCGGCATCACGGCTTGGTACCATTGCCCGCGAATTTGAGCAGGAAGCGGCTTTTAACGCGGTGATCGATTTCATAAGTGATGGTACCCCGGCTCAGGAATGGATCCGTATTGAGAAAGATTTATCCTTCGGGAATTTCATTGTCGCAAGAAGAAATATTGTTGAACTCCGGGCTGAGTGGGGAGCGGAGTATCAGCCGGTTCTGGATCTTATGGAAGAAACTGTTGACAGGTTCACCATTTACAGTTCCGTAAACAGCGGGTTGAGCATGACTGACACTGCTCTTGCTTCTGTTTTTTCACACACCGACCAGACAAGCGCTTCTCTGGAATGGACCGATGATATTTCAACAGCATCCATTGTTGTTGAGATGGTGGGTCTTGCCTCCAGAGGAGGCATTATGTCTGCTGTTTCCCTGGGTACCGTAATGGCGTCAGTTATTGATTCCGAACTTGAAGCACAAGTACTGACAAACCTGTGTGCCGCTTTTGTCGCGGATCCTCAGGGAGCAGAGGAGCTTTCCCTCTGGTTCATCCTTTCCACGGGAACATTTTCACCGGAGGCCAGAGCAGTTAATCTAGCGGACGGTGGATTCGCGGAACTCAGCTACGCCATTCTGGTTAACGATCTTGGGATTGCCCCGGAGAACGCGATGACACTCAGTCTTTCAGGGCAGCGCCTGGCTGCACTGCTGGAGGAGTAATGGATTTCAGATCAACAACAGTTATAGGAATAGTAAAGAACGGCAAAGCCGCAATGGCTGCCGACGGTCAGGTTACCATTGGCGATACTATTATGAAGATGAGTGCCAAGAAGCTGAGGAAACTCTGCGGTGGAACAGTGCTTGTCGGTTTCTCCGGTGCCGGTGCCGACGCTTTCGCGCTGGTGGAAAGACTGGAGGAAAAGCTGGAGACTTTTCGGGGAAATCTTCCAAGGGCTTCCATTGAACTTGCCCGTGAATGGAGAACGGACAAGTATCTCCGTGAACTGAATGCCATGCTTGCCGCTGTGGACAGTCACCACGCGCTTGTAATCGGAGGATCCGGCGAGGTCGTTGAATCTCCCGACGGCATTGTTTCAGTAGGCTCGGGTTCACCATTCGCCATAGCGGCAGCCAGAGCTTTAACAAAGCATACAAGAATGGGGCCGCTCAGGGTTGCCCGGGAGTCAATCGCCATTGCAAGCGATATATGCATTTATACAGGGGGAGAGCTTCAGTCGGAGGAGATATGCGAACAACAAAAACGATGACACCGGCTGAAACAGTAACATGGCTGAACAGACATGTTATAGGGCAGGATCAGGCAAAAAGAACAGTTGCTATTGCGCTCAGGAACAGACACAGAAGAAGACTGGTTGAAGAGCCGATGCAGTCGGAAATATATCCCAGCAATCTGATCATGATGGGTCCCACAGGAGTGGGAAAGACAGAGATTGCCCGTCGAATGGCCAGCCTGGTTGAAGCTCCTTTCATAAAGGTTGAGGCCACCAAGTACACGGAGACCGGCTATGTGGGCAGAGATGTGGAAGGAATCATAAGAGATCTTGTCCGCTCCGCGGTAAATCTTGCCACAGGTAAGGCCCGGGAGGAGAGAAGAGGAGAAGCCGAAACAAGAGTTTCCAGAAGACTTCTCGATGCCGTCTCTAAAAATGGTGTTAACTACGGTTCTCCGGAAGAACTGGTGGAATTGTTGAGCGCGGGGCGACTGGACGATCTGGAGATTGAGCTCTCCGTGACCGAAAAAGCCATGGGAGTAGAAATATTTCCCATGATCCCGGGGCAGGGATTTGACAATCAGATGAATGATCAGATGAAGAAAATGCTTGAAAAGGTTATCGGGAAGCGAAGGAAGAAGATTTGTCTTACTGTTTCAGACGCGAGAAAAAAGCTTTTCGATGATGAAATGAGCAGAATCCTTGAGGGTGGAGACCACATTCAGGAGGGACTGAAACTGGCTCAGGAGGAAGGCATTGTTTTTATCGACGAAATAGACAAGATCATCGGTTCAGAGGGCGGCAGCGGCCCTGATGTTTCCAGAATGGGAGTCCAGAGAGATATTCTTCCGCTGGTCGAGGGCAGCACGGTGGCCACAAGATACGGTCCGGTAAAGACCGATCACATTCTCTTTATTGCCGCTGGAGCTTTTCACGGAAGCAGTCCGGCTGACCTGATTCCTGAACTTCAGGGAAGATTTCCACTGAGGGTATCTCTTGATCCGCTTTCCGAGGAAGATCTTCTGCGAATTCTTACAGAACCGGAAAACTGTATCCTTGATCAGTATGTACAACTCCTTGCGGCAGACGGTCTGGAACTTATTGTTGACGGGCAGGCGAAAAGAAAAATAGCCGCCACCGCCAGACACCTGAATGAGGAAAAGGAGGACATAGGCGCCAGACGACTCCGGTCGGTTCTTTCGTTCCTTCTGGACGAATATCTCTTTGGTGCTCCTGATATTATTCAGGGAAAAGTCAGACTTACCGGGAAGAAGGCACAGGAGAGACTCGCTGTGCTGGTTGAAAGAAAGGATGAAGATGGTTATATTCTCTAGCGAATTGTATATGGCCATATTGAATAGGGGGAGGGATGCACAGATCGGGTAACGAGGTTGCTTACAAGATAGTTTACTACGGTCCTGGTCTTTCGGGGAAAACAACCAACCTGAGGGGCATCCGGGACATTATCGCACCGGAAAACAGGGGCAGGCTTGTAACCCTCTGCACAAGATGCGAGAGAACTGTATTCTTTGATTTTCTCCCGGTAAATTTTGCCAGAATCGGAGATATGCGGGTTAAGCTTCATCTCTATTCTGTTCCGGGACAAGCGTATTACGCTCTGAGCCGAAGGGTGATACTTGACGGCATTGACGGAGTGGTTTTCGTTGCCGACAGCCAGAAGGAAAGGTCTGAAGCAAACCTCAGTACCATTGATGACCTTGAACACAATTTGAAGAGTTACGGTCTTGACATGTCAATGATTCCCATGGTTCTCCAGTTCAACAAGAGGGATCTTCCCGGAATAATGTCAACCGGTAAAATGAATACCGATCTGAACAAATTCGGCTGGCCTACTGTGGAATCAGTAGCCATTGGCGGAAGTGGTCCCGCCGAGACGCTCAAGATCATTGCCACGCAGATCGCCAAGCGCCATGCGCGCACAGGCTGATTCTAAAAATCAATTTAATATTATTGTCCTTCTGCTGCTTCTTGTAGCAGGAGGCTTTGCTTTCCGTACAGTTTTCGCCCGGTCAGTAATGCGACCTCCTTCCAGAATGCAGGGGGAAACCACTCAGGCATACCGGTATGCCCGGATGGTTTCAGACGGGGAGGGAATACCCGAGGTTGACACTCTGGTTATGCGTCCGAACGGTATGATCACGGCAGAGAACTCTGTTTTTGAAGAGTACATTGCCGGGGGGATACACAGAGTGGTCGGCGGAGATTTTAACAGGTTTCTGTTGCTGTTCTGCCGTATATTTCCTCTGCTCGTACTGCCGGTAATTTTCTTCTGGATGCGCAATTCGGGTTTTTCAATGCCGGAGTCTTCCGCCGGCGCCGGATTGTATGCTGTCTTCCTTCCTGCTCTGCTGCGAACCAGAGGGGAGAGCCTGTATCGCGAAACTGTAGCGCTGCCTCTTATTACACTGACTCTTGCGCTTGCGGATATGGGAATTCGAAGCGAGAGAAAAAACACTCTCAAATTCTCAATCGCAGCAGCCGTAACCTTTTTTATGGCTCTCGCGTCCTGGAAGGTTACAGGCTTTATCTCTTTCTTCATATTCACATGGCTGGCTTTCCGGAAGCCGGGCCTTCGCACAGTCCTTCCTCTGGCTGTGAGTCAACTGGCTGCCGCAACCCTTCTTACTCACATGCGTCACGATATGGCTCTGCTTTCTCCCGGTACTATTATGGCAGTCGCGGCAGTTGCTTCCTCATTCTTTAACCACAAAGTTTTCCCATGGGCAGGGCTTATGGTTTCTCTTGCCTCAGGCGTATTTTTCAGCTCCTCCTCCAGTGGCCATGTAGCTTCCGTAATTGCGGCGAAGCTTAAATTTTTCTTCAGCCATCCCGAGGATCCCGCGCTGCTGTCCGGCGATGCCCGTCTTTTCTGGGTAAGCGGATACACCAGTCCGTCCGTCGGGCAGATTATTCTGCTTTTCGGTGCAGCCGCTGTTATTGCCGTATGGGGATGGAAACCATTAAGAGAAAAGACTCGCGGATCAGCCATGCTTTTTCTTGCACCTCTTTCCGCCGCCGGATACCTTTTCTTTGACAGACTTCATGTGCTTCTGGCCATCGGTATTATTCCAGCGGTTATAGCTGCCCTGCGAGGCCGCAGGTGGATGCTTCCGGTTCTGCTGACGGTCTTTGGTCTTCAGTCAATGTTTGCGCCTCAACTTGCGACCCTGCTTTCATCCACGGGTCTTTCATTTGGTGATTCTTCCTCACTTCTCAAAGATTCCGAGCTTGACGATTTTGTTGACTGGGCAGAGGAAAATCCGGGAACTATGCTTTCCTTCTGGCACATTTCAGGATTGCTCTCCGCTTACGCTGAAATGCCGGTTGTCACTCACACCTTCTTTGAAAATACAGAAAACCGTGAAACCATTATTGAGTTCGCCGAAAGAATCTACGGCACAGAAGATGAAATGGTTGATTTCATGGAAGAGAAGAGAGCCATATATCTGGCTTACCAGGCTGATTTCACCTTCGACAGAACACCTCAGGGACTTCTTTACCTTGCGGCGCTCACAGAGATTCCCGACGGTTGTCTCGCGATAAGGCTTCACTACTATCCCCATTCTCTTGAAAGGCTGAAACTGATATGGCAGGGGCCATCCATCAGAGTATTCCAGCTTGATGGAGACACAGCTGATACGCGAAGACAACTACTCTGGGAAACCCGGTACGGCTCTTTCCTGCACAACAGGGAGATGGCGGGTGCCGTGATTAACTCTCCTGTTGAAACCGGTATTTATCTTGCCGATCAGGGAATCAGCAACAGTGATCCGCAAAAAATATCCGCTGCTCTGCTGATCTTTTCGCTGTCCCGGAACGATGTGCCGGCAGACGCCGCCGTCACTCTTCTTCAGGAGCTTCTTATGGCTCATCTTGCGGGAGAGTATTCAATTGAGTATCTGGAAGAAGACTTTGTCGCTTATCTTGACGGCTGGGGACCGGATCCTCAGCTCCGCTTCGATCTTGTCAGACTGTTGAGAAACAATGACCTTGATCAAAGGGCGGATTTCCACATGGAGATAATTGAAAGGATGGGAAGAAACGGTTTATGAGCCTCAAATTCCTTAAGATGAGCGGCGCGGGGAATGATTTTATCATGGTGGACAACAGAGACGGTGCCTGTTCGAACCATCTGCATACAGAGGAAATTGCCAGTCTTTGCCGGAGAGGTCTTTCTGCCGGCGCGGACGGGCTGATTGAGATAAGACTGGATCCCAGGCACGCCTTTGCCATGAAGTACTACAACTCCGACGGCAGTCCGGCAGAAATGTGCGGCAACGGTGCCCGGTGTATATGTCGTTTTGCTGTCGAACTGGGAATTGTGAAACCGGGAGTTGAGTTTTTCTTTTCAAGTGACGCGGGCAGCCACCGAGGAATTGTGACTGGAAACAGTGAAGCAAAAATATGGGTAACCGAGCCTGTTCTTCACTTTCTTAAAAAGAATATCAGAATTGAGAACGAAATTCAAGTGGGATTTGCTGATACAGGAGTTCCTCATGCGGTTGTATTCACAGACGATCTTGAAGACGGCTCTTTTGAGAAATATGCTTCCATACTCAGATCACACAGAGAGTTCGGACTTGCCGGAGCAAATGTTAACTGGGTAAAGGTTCAGGAAGACGGATCCCTGATAATGAGAACCTATGAGAGGGGAGTGGAGGGCGAGACTCTCGCATGTGGCACAGGGGCAGTCGCTTCAGCCCTGATTGCCGCTGAAAGGTTTGATTCCGTCACTTTACCTGTTAGAATAACCGTACGCAGCGGGCTGGATATTACCGCAGGCAGAGACTCCACGGGCTGGTGGCTCCGGGGAGAAGCACGGATAGTCTACAGAGCGGAGACAGTTTCTTGAACAGAGCGGGCATAACTCAGTTGGCAGAGTGTCAGCTTCCCATGCTGAATGTCGCGGGTTCGACCCCCGTTGCCCGCTCCATAACTTCTGGAACGGTATGATATTTCTGATTCTTTTGTTATCAGCTGACGCACCGACAAACATTCAATGTATGTGGATGTTACGGGCGGGAAGTCAAACAGCAACTATCCAGGCAGTGATGGGTTCGTCTCTGTATTCCAGAGCCTGTACGGCTTCCGCGAACGAGTTCTCCCGTGATAATCTTCTCGACGGAATTAAAGGTGGCGACATATCCATGATCGTTCCCCTTGCGGCTCTTCTTGTCTCAGAGGGCAGGGCTGATCTGGCGGAAGTCTACTGGGAGATGGAAGGACGGGATCTGCCTGTCACCCGGAATGATCTTCTTGACGTGCTTTCGTGGTTCGGGCGATACGAACTTTATCCGATAATGGCACTCAATCCCACAGTCCCTTCTGACATGGAAGGAACAATGCACTCAGATCAATGCGGCGCTGTTTGTGCTCTCGGATGGATGACCGTAAGGGAAGACGGTCTGTTTCACTGTGAGGAACTTGTTTCACCGGCGGATATTCAGATACTCTCAGGATTCTTCCCCGGTGTTAATTCTGAAATGAAATATATTCCATCCGGATTTCTTGACAGTATGCTCAAGACGACAACTCGAGTTACACGATGAACCTCAACGAACCTCAGCAGAAACATCTGGAACAGTTGTCCCGTGGCATCGCAATGATTAAACGGTCTCAGGAGCAGCTCCCGATAGTGCCGGCCCTTGTATCCTGGGTTCGTATCATTCTCCTTCCCTTCTGCCTCTGGACCGGCTGGAACTCCGATTACACCGCTATGTTCTGGCTGTGCATTGTCGCCGCCTCAAGTGACTATTTCGATGGATTGATTGCCAGAAAAATGAAGAAGTCCAGTACTCCGGGGAAAACGCTGGATATTCTGGCGGACAAACTCTTCCTTTCTGTCATGCTGATATTTCTTGCAAGACTGGGGGCTGTTACCGGGCTGCTCGCCATGATTCCCGCATGGTATCACATCACTGTTGTTCTGGGGCTGCTTGTGGTGTCATGGAGTATCAAAATTCCTGTGGTTGCCATAACCACAAGCGAAAGGCTTACAATTATTCTCAGTTATGTTCTGGTGCTTACCGCCGCCGGTACTCTGGCATATCCGGACAAAAGTATTTTCTTCAAACTTACATGGGTTGCTCAAATACTCACACCGATAGCTGCCGTCTTCGGTGTAATCAGCTACTTCAGATTCTCCAGAAGACTGATACAGAAGTATATGCAATGATATTAATATTTCTGATAATCCTCACTGGAATTTCTCCCGTAGAACTGGAACAGGCAGGACGGCTTGCGGAGGCCGGAGCCGCGTGGGAAGCTGAGGATGATCCGGCCGGACAGGCACGAATTATGGGCAGGCTGATTGAAGAAGCAATTTACGCAGGCGACGGCAGAAGAGCAGTTCTTCTTTCAATTGAGCTGCAAAGTCTCTGCGGAGACGGTGATCTCTATGACTTCTGGATGGCCAGAATTGCCTGGATTTCGGGTCTCTCGGAACTCGCAATCACAAAGCTTATGCTTCTGGCTCCGGATGATCCATGGCTTTATCACCGGGCCAGGGGGCTGTCCGCTCTTTTCAGGGAAGATGGTAAAACGGCCGTTGAAGAATTGATGCTTTCCATTGCCTCTGCCTCAACAGCCAGAAAAGCTTTCTGGAGCGCAATTGATCTGTGCTCCGCATATTTGAATCTTGGAATGTATGAAGAAGCCCTTTATCTTTCCCGGTTGATTCGCGTTCATTATCCCGGTGATGTCCTTGGAGATGTTATGTACGGTTTGTGCCTCCAGACATCGGGGCAGTTCGGCGAATCCTCAAGAGTTCTTAACACAGTTGATTCATCCAACCCGGCTGCGGAACACATAGCCAGAAGAATAATGGAAGGATTTGAGCAGTGAAGTTTCTCAGGAAAATGTTTGGTAGTCGAAGAGAGGCAAAAGTGTCTTCAAACTGGAGTGATTTCAGATTTCCATCAGATATACTGAGACCTGAATCCGCCGGTGTTTTTACTTCTTCGGATATCTCGGATGCCTGGTCATCTGTTTATATGGCAAAAGCTCTTCAGGATGCCTATCCGGGTACTCCAATTCACTTTGTGGCACATCAGGATGTGTTTGAACTGGCAGGATTCCTTCCCTGGACACCGGAGATGCACATCTACTCCGGTGATCCCGGATCTCCGGATCCCTTTCCACCGAAAGGTGTGCTCCTCTTCAGCACCTGTCCAGGCGATGATCTTCTCAGGTTTGTTGAAAAAACATCTCCGCTGGCCTGCGTCTCTTCAGTGAAACACCCGGCCGTGAATATCAGAATAAAAACAGTTTCAGATGTATTCCCCGATAACACCCATGGAATCATGAGTGTTCTCCAGTTGAAGACCGATATGAACTGGAAGCCAGTTGTGCCCCGTGTTCTTGCCGATAAGGCCTCGACTATCCTTTCGCCTGTTTCTCATCGAACACTGCCATACATTCTGGCCACTGAGGACGCCTCTGATATTTTTAAAAGGAAGAGAGCGGAAGTTCCTCTGAAGATTGTCCTTGTGGACGGCAACAGCACCAATATTCCCCCGGAGACCAGCGAAGGAATCAAAGCTGCACTGGTAGCAGGAGCATCAGCTGTTGCCACCACCGACAGAGATTTCTGGATTCATGCCCGGGCACTTGGAACCCCCGTGATCGGACTTGACAGAAAGGGAGCATTCAACGGATGGGGTTCCGAACCGGCAACTGGAGATACGCAATTCCTGGAACAATGGGCATCACTTATCAGACGCGGATGGTAACAGATAATGAAGAGAGTAATTACATACGGAACATTTGATCTCTTCCATATTGGTCATTTGAATATCCTGAAACGAGCCAGAGCTCTTGGAGACTATCTTGTAGTTGCCGTTTCAACAGATGAGTTCAACACCGGAAAACACAAACAGTGTGTTTATCCCTATGCACACCGGGCGCAGATTGTTGAATCAATACGATTTGTTGACAAGGTTATTCCGGAAACAAGCTGGAATCAGAAATTAGAAGATATTAAGAATAATTCCATTGATGTATTCGTTATCGGAGATGACTGGAAAGGCAAGTTTGACTTTTTGAAGGAATACTGTGAAGTGGTCTATCTTCCAAGAACAGAAAGTATTTCAACAACCGCGATTAAAAATACAGTGCAGAACGGCAGATCCATCTCCACATGAAATTACTCTTTTATGTTTCAAAACTCTATTCTATTCCCGTGATTCAACCTCTCGTGAAAGAGGCAGCGGAACAAAAAGTTGAAATCGCTCTTTTTGTCAGCTCTAAAGTAAGCAGAAAGCTTCCGGAAACCCTTTCAACAGTTGAAGCGTTTACAGAACTGAAAGACGCAATTGCCTTCAATCCGGATTTCGTTCTGTGTCCGGGCAACTTTGTGGATTTCCGTCTGCCGGGAATAAAAGTGGAGCTTTTTCACGGAATCGGAATTGAAAAACCGTCGCACTACAAAATCAGGCACTTCTTCGATCTCTATCTCAGTTCCGGACCGGTTGTAACCGCCCGTTTTAAGGAAATGGAAAGAAAGCGCGGATACTTCAGAACCGTTGAAACAGGCTGGCCGAAGATTGATCACATTTTGAATTATGATATCACTGATATCAGAAAACGATTCAATCTGCCGCAGGATAAAAAGATTATCCTGTACGCTCCGACACACAGCAGCAGCATGGAATCCGCAAAGGATATTCTTCCTGCTATTGAAAAAATAATGAAATCCGATGAGATATGGTTCTGCAAGCCCCATGAGTTTATGGACAAAGAACTTCTTCAGGAATTGCGCGGAAAACAAGTCAAACTGATAGACGACTGTGACATTACACCTTACCTTCACCTGGCTGATGTGCTGATTTCTGATACCTCTTCTGTAATCTACGAATTCATGGTTCTCGAAAAACCGGTAATCACATATCGGACGCTCAGCAGGAAAGACAAGGGAATAGACATACAATCAGCAGCAGAGTTAAGAAATGCCCTGGACAGGTCTCTAAGCTCGCCGGGAGAATTTGCGGGGCAGAGGCAGAGACACCTGCGGGAAGTAAACCCACGACTTGATGGTTCCATTTCCAGGGGGATTATTGACCTGCTCTCGTCTATAGACTCAACTCAACCGATGAGTAAGGGCAGGAAACCCTTAAACCTCTTTCGCAAGATGCAGATTCTCTATCACAGCCGTTTCCGCAAAGGTTATCTCCGATAATGATTTCTTGCGGAATCTGATGCAAATGATTATAGTTTTCCCGGCAATTCAGTTTCAAATATTTACAACATACATGGTCTCATTAAGTTACGCGGAGCAGTGAAATGAAAGCAGTAATAATCGCGGCGGGTTGCGGCTCGCGTCTTGAGTCCCGGCACGGGGGAATGCCCAAGACTCTTCTGGAGGTCGGGAACCGGAGGGTCATTGATATTATCCTCGACGGAGTGGTAAAGTCCGGTATAAAAGATGTTGTTGTTGTTACCGGATACAAAGCAGCTCTTCTTGAGGACTACCTGAGAAACAACGCGCCCGACCCCCTCAGCATTGAGCTCTCCGATAATCCCCTCTGGAAGCTTTCCAATGGTGTTTCTGTACTCAGCGCGAAAAAAATGATCAGACCCGATGAAGAATTTGTTCTCTTAATGAGTGATCACATCTTTGAACCGGAAATGCTCAAACTTACTGTTGAAACCGCGATTGAACCTGATCAGGCGTTGCTTGCTCTGGATTTCAAGCTTGACCGCATTCCTGATCTTGATGACGGAATGAAGATCAAATGCGCCAGAATTGAGAACAGCAGGTTTGAGATTACCGGACTTGATAAAAAGTATGAAGATTATCAGGCAATAGACTGTGGTATGTTCAAATTGAATTACAGCTTCTTCGACATTCTGCGAAGCTCTATAGAACAGGGTAAAGATTCTCTCTCGGATGCCTGCAATTCTCTTGCGCGGAACGGGAAGATGATTGGTGTTGATATCGGTGACAGAAGATGGATTGATCTGGACACCCCTGAGATGTTTTTATGGAATGAACTGATCGGCACAATCACCGGCGAGAGCAAACAGTGAATATCTACTACTTCGCGAATCAGATTTATCAGTTGTCATATGCATGGCCGCTTTACAATGAGATCGGCGGTTCTTTCCTTGTAAGGAAATACAAGACTCTTCTGAAGTTCAAGAGATACCTCAGGGGAAGTGTAAAGTCCGGGAATGCCGCATCTCTTGGAACTCCGGCTGTGGAAAGAAGGAAACTCAGACATGTTTCCGATTTGAGCGGAATCATTTTATCACAGTCCAATTCCAGAATACACAATGATCCAGCAAGACTGAAAACTGTTTTCATTGGACACGGTACCGGCGACAAGAAATACGGGGGGAAAGCCAATACTCTCGAGAGCTATCAGTATCTTTTCATCTCCGGACCCAAACACATGGAAAAGCTCAAAGACGCCAGGCTTGATATTCCTGAAAAAAGGCTTGTGAATATTGGTAATCTCAGATTTGATGAATACTTGAACAACAAAAATGACCGTGATGCTCTGATGGACAAAATGAGAATTCCCATGAAGAACCGAACAAGAAAAACGGTTCTGTACGCCCCGACATGGAAATGGGGAAACGGGACAATAAAGAAGTATGCAAAACTTTTCATCAAAGAGATTACCAGAGAACACAATCTCATAATCAGACCTCATCATTTCGACGCTCATCGTCTTCCCGGGCTGAAGCTCTGGGCCGCCGCGAACGGAATTAAGAATGTGTATTTCTCCAATCCCAACAGGATCAAGACCAACGACACTATGCAGGACTTCCTTGTTTCGGATGTTCTTATCAGTGATACATCTTCCATACTTTATGAGTACCTTGTAACAGGGAAACCCATAGTAGTCGCCAGCACGGATTTCAGTGATCTGCACAACATGCCCGATAAAATGAATATAATGACAATCGCGGATTTCTTTGATGGTTCAAAAAGCATTCTGGATGTAGTGAACCGGAGCCTCTCTGGTGCGGAAAACAACTCACGCTACACCGAAATGCTGCACAACTGCTTCTACTTCAATGACGGAAAATCTGTAAAACGCGCAACAGAATTCGTAAAAGGAATCTCCCGGGAGCTTCAGTGAAGAAAATACTGTTCGATCTGAAAAAAGAGTACTATTTCAACTCCCTGCATCCTCTTTACGCCGCCATGTCTCAAGACCCCGAGTACGACCTGTGGATAAGGGCGGGCAAGGATCAGCACCGCTTCCTCGGGCTGTTTCTAATTTCAAACAAGTCCAGGATCGAAGATGATCTCAGAGGAAAAGGCTTCCAGGTAACAGATAGAACCAGAGGATTCGATGCTGTGATCTGCGGAGATGCTTTAAAGAATCCGGAAAAATACGATGATGTTCCCAGGTTTCATCTGGATCACGGAGTGGGAATAAAGACTTTAAGAATAAGAAACATAGTCAGGCAGAAGAATATCCGGTATCATGTTTTCCTTGAAGGTCAGTACTGGTACGACTATATAAAAAGCATTGGTTGCGGGGACAGCGCGGATTTTCATGTTACCGGATTGCCCAAGCTTGATCCATTCTTCCGGCCCGGGCATTACAACAACACTCTGCTTAAAGAGAAACTCGGACTGGACCCCTCAAAGAAAACTGTTCTGTTTGCTCCTTCATATAAACCAAGCTGTATTGAATACATCGGCGACAGGGTCGTGGAACTTCTCCCCGACTGCAACCTGATAATAAAACTTCATCCGTATTCCTGGGGAGGCAAGTATGCCCCGCATTCTCAGCACAGGCTGTATCAGGAACTCGCGGAAAAACACAGAGAATTATACCTTGTGCCCCGTGAAGAATACGATGTTTATCCTTATCTCAGCCTTGCGGATACCATGATAAGCGATACATCAAGTGTTCTGAATGAATTTCTTGCTCTGGGCAGACACGGAATTATCTACGAGCTGCCCTGTTCATCTCTGAAACACTCCGATGGAATGCCTGTACTCTCCATCGACCCGGCTGAATGGCTGGCAGGGGCATTCCCCCATATATCCAGCCCGGATCAGCTTAAAAACGCCGTTAACCGGGCTCTTTCTCCCACAGACGCAATGAAAAACAAGTTGTCTGAATACAGAGAATACTTTTTTACGGGACTTGACGGCAGGGCTTCATCCAGAGTCAAAGAAGTCATCGACTCTGTTCTGAAAACAAAGGGGTAAATTTCTATATGTCAGGTAATTACAAGATAGCATACTGGATTAGAACTGACATACAGCATTTCGCCCATATCCGCCCCGTCTACGATAATCTCGGAGGTGTAATACTCACAAAAAATCCGGTGATTTACAACTATTTGAATGAAAATTATCCATATTTGCGCGAGGATCTCCTTCTGGTTAAGAATTCCACTGAAGCAAAGAAAGTACTGAACAGGATGGACATCAAACTTGTTGTGTATACCGGTTTTCAGATGATTTTCTGGGGATATTCGGTACAGGTGTTCCACGGGGCATCCGACAAGAGCTATCTTCTTCACAACAGACGGATTCTCCTGTATGATCTGCTTCTTCTGCCCGGGAAGAAGCACATGGAGAAGATCGAAAGCACATACAAGCTTAAGCACCCTGAGCGTTTCAGGATGGTGGGTTACCCCAAGTTTGACAGGCTTGTTTCAAACACTCTTGCCCGCAGCCCACTTTTCAGCAACGGGAAGTCCACAATTCTCTATGCTCCCACATGGATATCTGAGGATTCGGGAACGAGGTTAAAGTTTACCAGCCACGGTGAAAGTTCGTTACCTCTGTGGGGAAAGAAGCTCATACGCGCAATCTCTCCTGAATGGAATCTGATTATCAAATACCACTCCAGAATAAACAAAAACCGTACAGAGATTTACAACGATATTGATCAACTCATAAGTGAACTTGGCGCTGAAGACAGTGTAAAAGTGGTCTGGGATTCAGATATTACACAGTACATGAATCAGGCGGATCTGATGATATCTGATATTTCAGCAGTCTGTTATGAATGGTTCCATACCGGAAGGCCAATCGTTTTCGCCAATCCAGCCCCCCTGCATTACAAGCCGTCTTCAGATAAGCTGTCCAATACTTACGCTTGGCAGGCAGGCGATGTAATCAACAGGGAAGAAGATATTGTACCGATCATTCAGAAAAATCTGACCTGCGATAATTACAGGGACATCAGGAACAAACTTTTGAACCACTCATTCTACAAACCTGACGGTCACGCGACTGAAAGGCAGAGTGCCGAGATAGTGAAGTTCTACGATAAAGTAAAAAACAGAAGCAGGTTCAGGATGATCTGTCACAACATTTCAGTGTTTGTCAGAGATGCTCTTTCCTGAGGTTTCCTGCGCCAGCGGTTGTGGAACCATACCCACTGCTCGGGAGCATTCAGTATCCACCTGCTGATTCTTCCGTTGAGAAGTGTCAGGATTTCAGGTATTGAATCCTCTTCTGTGAAAAAGACAGGCTCGTCAATTTCAAGGAGATAAGTTGAATCCTTCTGCCGGGTAATGTGAACAGTGACTATCGGCGCATCAAGTTTCGTTGAAAGCACCGCAGGAGCAACCGGTGTTCGTGCGAGGTGACCCAGAAAGTTTGCGAATTCACTCTGAACACCCTTTGTATCCTGATCTATCAGCATTCCCAGTGTGTTGTTTTTACGGAGCAGACGAAGTATCGGAGCAACTCCCGCATCTCTGTCGATGGTTTGTATGCCGGGTTTCCGTCTCAGTTTATCAAGAACATCGGATGCTCCCTGCTGTGACAGAGTTCTTCCAATAACGCCGATGTCAAAACCCAGCAGTTTTACGGCCCTTGGAAGAAGTTCCCATGGTCCATAGTGAGCAGTAACAGCGATTACACCCTTTCCGTAAGAAAGGGCCTTTTTCATATTGTCTGATCCATCTACCTTCACTATTTTATTGAATGTGTTATCACTGCGGTATGACAGGTAGAAAAAATCAAAGAATCCGGCAAGAATACCGGTGTATATTTCCGCAACTGTCACATGAATATTGTTGTCTGCCATTATGCCCTGCTGATGTTTTCTGATAATCCTGTTTGACGGCAGCGGAAGAATCGAAAGAAGCCATCCCAGTATTTCCGCATAAAATCGGGAAACCGGTCTGGGTGTGACGGCTGCCGAGAATATCACAAGTTTCACTGCCGGTGCAGTGAGGGCGTGACGGAAAGTCTTGAATGGTATTTTCTTCATATTGGCAGGAGAATACACAGTTTGCAGGCGATCTGTCAAGAAAGACCATACGGAGGTATCTGATTATATTTCCGGGACACGGCAGAGTAAAACCCCGGAAGGAATGGCAAGTGGCGGAAAAACTGATCCTCATTGATACACTGAGCGTTCTTTACAGAGGTCACTACGCCATGATGAAGGGGCACCTCAAAGGAACTGACGGTACTGTTACCAGCGGTTTGAGTTTTTTGCTGAGAGAGCTGTTTTCAATTATTGACGCAAATCCCGACTGCGATGTGGCGGCAATCAGTGATGCTCCGGGACCGACATTCCGCAGGGATATGTTTCCTGAATACAAAGCCAACAGACCTCCCACTCCCGAGGATCTCAGAATACAGACTCAACTTGCCCGCGAACTCATACCCGCGCTGGGTATCCCGTTTATTGAAAAGCAGGGGCTGGAAGCCGATGACATTATTGCCGGATTTGCTCTGGAATCCTCCATTCCAGTTTTAATACTCTCGCCCGACAAAGATCTTCTGCAGCTTGTCAGTGACAATGTATCTGTTCTTCGCCCGGGAAGATACGGCAAATCATCAACACTGATTGCCAGGGGCGATGTCGCTGGAATTATGGGTGTGCCCGCAGAGTATATAGCCGATCTTCTGGCCATCATGGGGGATTCATCTGACAACATTCCAGGTGCCCGCGGAATCGGGGCAAAGGGCGCTGTTAAACTGATACAGCAGTTCGGAAGCATCAGTGACATATACAGACATCTTTCCGAAGTTAAGCCGGATTCAATAAAGAAAAAACTCATTGATTCCCGTGAAATGGTTGAATTGAGTCTAAAGCTCACAAAGCTGGATCTGCCGCTGGCGCATGATCTCAGGGAAACAGATCTGACACAGAGAGATCCTGATCCGGAAGTGGCACTGCCAATGCTGAACAGACTCGCTCTTTCAAAAATTGCGGACAGACTGGGGCTTGAACTGTCCGCCGCCGGTAATCAATCTGATTTTACCGAAATGTTTTCATGCAGAGTGAACATTGTAAAAGATATCGAGTGTATCAATTTCCCGGGAAACGGACCGATCTGCGTTGACACGGAGACAACTTCTGTTGACCCGTTGAAAGCTGAGCTTATCGGTTTCTCCGTTACTTCCGTTCAGGATGAAAGCTGGTATGTGCCGTTCGCCGATTCGGGCAATGAAGAGCGGATACTCAGTTCTCTTGAAGAACTTCTTAACAGCAGAGGATATATCGCTCAGAACTCGAAGTATGACAGTCGCGTTCTTTACCGCTACGGAATTCGACTCCCGGTACCATCCGATGATCCGTATCTTGCCGACTACATCCTGAGACCCGATGCTCGAAGTCATTCACTGAAAAAGATCGTTCCAGTATGGCTTGGGAAAAGCATGAGAACTTTTGATGAGGTTTCCGGCGGCACTGGATCGCTGCTTGGAGTTCCTGTGGAAACCGTTGCTCAATACTGCTGCTCTGATTCTGCATCAACTCTTGCTCTGGCAAACAGAATGTCACTTGAATTTGCCGATGATGCGGCTCTTGAAAAGGTTTACAGGGAAGTTGAACTTCCACTTTCCTCCGTGCTGGCCGGCATGGAAATCCGCGGAGTAGGACTTGACCGGGAGGCCCTCCGCCGCGAGGGGGATCTTATCAGCCAGAGGGTATTCAGCCTGATGGAACAGGCATCCGAGCAGACCGGAAGGTCTATAAACCTGGCCAGTCCGGCACAGGCGGCCTCCATGCTTTTTGATACTCTTGGCCTGAAGCCGGTGCGAAAGACCTCAAAAGGCGCCAGATCCACTGATATGACCGTTCTGACCAGACTCAGAAATGAGCATCCTTTCGTCGAAACACTTATTGAATTCAGAGAGCTTTCAAAACTTCTGAATACCTATGTGGAGAAGCTGCCGGGATATGTAAACCCTGCAACAGGGTTGATACACACAAATTACAATCAGGCTGTAACTGCAACAGGCAGACTCAGTTCCAGCAATCCCAACTTGCAGAATATTCCCATCAGAACCAGCAGAGGAAGAGAGATCAGAAAATGCTTTGTTCCGCCCGTGAAGGGGCATGTATTTGTTACCGCTGATTACTCCCAGATTGAATTGAGACTGCTGGCGCATCTGGCGGGGGAGGGTGTTCTCAGAAGAGCATACAGAGAGAACGCTGATATCCATTCACGCACGGCGGAAGCTGTTTTTGGAGATGCATCCCCGGATCACAGACGGAAGGCCAAGGAAGTTAATTTTTCCATCATATACGGTATCAGCGCCTTTGGTCTTGCCCGAAGGCTTGCAATTTCCCGTGGAGAGGCTGCCGGTATAATTTCCCGCTACTACGAAACATATCCTGAAGTAAAGCGCTTTTATGAAGAAATGGTAAACATCGCTGTTGAAAACAGCGAGATCAGAACGATTCTTGGCAGAAGACGGTTGTTCACGGGGATGAAAGAGGCCGGGGGAAACAGCAGAAAACAGATGGAGAGAGCGGCAGTTAACTCGGCTGTACAGGGATCCGCCGCAGACATAATCAAACTCGCGATGATAAAAGTTGAGAAAAGGCTGGCAGGGGAACTTCCCGGCGCCGGGCTGGTATTGCAGGTACATGATGAACTTGTTCTGACATGCCCGGAAGAACATAAAATTGTCGCGGAGACAATACTTGAAGAAGAAATGCAGGGAGCCTTTCAACTGGAGGTTCCTCTTACCGTGGAAACCGGCTCAGGCTCCAACTGGCTTGATGCCGGCCACTGAAGAGAGTTTATAATGAAAAGAATTATTTTACTGCTGACAGTTCTGATTGTCCTGACCGCTTCCTGCGGAACAGAACAGCGAATGAATGTTCTGCTCATTCTTGTTGATACAGTAAGGGCGGATCACTTCAGCTGCTACGGGTATCACAGGAATACAACGCCTCATATTGACAGTCTCGCGGCGGCGGGAACTATTGCTGAATTGTGCCAGGGACAGGCTTCATGGACTCTTCCTGCGATGACTACTATCATGTCAGGTGTACCCACCGTTGTTCACGGCGCGGGAAGAAGCAGCACCGGCTTTCACGGCATATCTCCTGATGTTCCATGGCTTCCACTTGCTTTTAACAGGGAAGGCTACAGAACGGCAGCTTTCTTCAATGTCATGTTCATGAATGCTGATTTCGGTTTTCACAGGGGCTTCCAGCATTTTGACTGCCAGGGAGTTGCCAGCGGCAACAGTCTCAGGAAGGCCGGACCGACTGTGGACGATTTCCTCACATGGCTGGACTCCGGCGATGAGAGCAAACCCTTCTTCGCGGCTGTGCACTTTTATGACCCCCACATTCCCTACCGGGCTCCGGAACCGTTCAGGAGCATGTATACTGATCCGAACTACAACGGAGAGTACGGGGATTCCTGGGGCGAGGGAATTACCGAGATGATGGATGTCAATTCAGGTGAAGTAATCCCGACACAGTCTGATATGGAAAATCTTGTCGCCCTCTATGATGGAGAACTGACATACACGGATTCTGAAATCGGCAGAATGCTCGCCGATCTCAGATCAAGAGGACTTGCGGATAACACACTGATTATCCTTGTTGGCGATCACGGAGAGGAATTCCTTGACCACGGGGGAATTGAACACGGACGCACCCTCTATCAGGAAACCACTCATGTCCCTCTGATAATTGCCGGCCCGGGCTTCGGGGGAGGAAGAGTTATCTCCCGTTCTGTGGCTCAGCTGGATATAGCTGGAACCATCGCCTCTGTTACCGGAATTGAATTCACAACCCTGGAACCCGCATTGAACCTGACGGGCTCAATTGATCCGGCCAGGTTAATTCCGGCAAGCGGTGTACTCTGGAGAGCAGAGGGTGATCTGGTTTCAATCGTATCGAACAACAGCAAACTTATCTGGTCAGTTGAAGATGATTCCCTTGAAGCCTTTAATCTGGCAGCTGATCCACTGGAACAGGAGCCTGTAACACCCGAAAACACGATGATTGAAGCAGCGGAATTCTACTGGGTAACGCCCCCCATGGGGGAGGCGCCTCTAGTGAACTACAGTGAGACAGCAAGCAGGGAACTCAGAAATCTGGGTTATATCAGATAACGGTAAGCACTGAAACCTCTTCATCCGAGAAGACCAGATATGAACCTTCAGGCACATCGGAGATGTTCAGAGGAAGAAAACCCTGTTCATCAGCGTTTCCCAGGAAAATCACCCTGCCGGCCCGATCTATAACCCTTACCTCGGAGTATGAAGAAACACCTCCGACAGTAACACTGCCGCCGGCAGCGGGATTCCGGGAGAAGGAAAGGCCGCGGGTACAGGCAGGGGTTTCCTCTTCCTCAATGCCCGTGTACCAGTCTTTGTAGATAGCGCCCTGCGGGCAGTAATACACGCAGTTTCCGCATCCGTTGCAGATTTCGGGATCTATCCAGGCATTTCCGCCTGCCATGCTGATGGCACCCCGGGGGCAGTGGGAAAGACAGTTTCCACAGCCGTTGCAGAGTTCCGGGTCAACCACATACACCCATTTCAGGGGTGCAAGTATAAGAAACAGAATTGTGAGAATTTTAAACATGATTTCCTCCCGTCAGTCTTCTTCTCTGTATTTCCCATGCGATCATTGCGGCAGTGCTTGATACATTGATACAACCGCGCCGGCCTGACTGGGGAATAATTATCTTTAATTGACACATTTCAAGTACTTCATCAGAAATTCCATCCGCTTCATTTCCCAGAACAAACGCGGCGTCAAGCGGAAAGTCAGCCAGATGCAGGGGCACAGCATCGAGAGTGTTCTCCACTGCGATGATCATCCTGCCGCACTGAGCGTGTTGAACAGCCTCAGTGGCTGAGGGAAACCACCTCCAGGGTACAAGTCCGTGAGTACCTCTTGAAGTTCTGCCCACCTTCCTGCCGCCGGGGCGTGCGGAAATTCCTGTAAGAATTACACCTGACGGGGCAATGGATTCCGCAGTGCGAAAAACAGAGCCCACATTAAAGGCACTTCTCAGGGAATCAAGAACAAACAGAGGGAACCTCTCAGTGAACATGGTTCCAATTCTATTCACATCAGCATACCCGGTCAATAAGCACAGGGAACACAGTATTGACAAATGAAACGACTGTGCTTAGATAAAACACAAGGAGACTGGAAAATGACATTACTGCTGATGATCATTGCGCTGTACGGCCCTTCTCTGGAACTTCCCGGGGAAGAGGTCGGGTATTCCTTTCAACTTGAGGACAGCTCTGCGGTATCCTTTCTTACCGGCCCGCACAACGAATACATCATCTTTCGTTTCGGTTTCCCTGACAGTATCTACCTCGAATTTCCGGAAGAAGCCTCATCTGACTCCTGGGGTTGTTTCCTGATCGACAGCTACAGCAGACACGGGGGAGAACAGAACGACGGGATGTCTGTCAATACAATATCATTCGCTGTAAATGATTCTCATATTGAAGTCTACGATGACTACTACTCTGTTGGGCCGGAGTACACTACGGGAATTAGAATAACAGAGGAAAACAGTGTAATCTTTCAGAAACAGGGTGTATTCGCTTCAAGAACCGGAAGTCTTGTTCTGTTCCTGAACATCTTTCAAAGTCTGGAGTAACCGGCATGAATAAAGTTGTTGTCCATACTGTCCGGGGTGAGGTTCTCAAGGGATACACAGCAGATTTTTCGCGAAAAAAACCTTCCTTTCTGCTTTCCAGTGAAGACGGAGCCATCAGAACTAATCAGAACATCGAGATAAAGAATCTGAAAGCCATTTTCTTTGTAAAAACATTTGAAGGAGATTTCCTGCACAAGACCATGCATTACTTCAAGGGCGATACTTCCTACGGGAAAAAAGTACTCGTGACCTTCAAGGATGGAGAAAAGTTCTACGGCAGGGTAGAGGCAATGCATTCAGACCCGGAGCACACCGGTTTCTTTATCTTTCCTCTTGATCCGAGTTCGAATACGATAAGGGCGTTTGTGGTCAACAGTTATGTAGACACTATTCAGACTATGGATTTAGAAGCGGATTCAACACTTTCGGATGATTAACCGGCTCACCGTTCAACCCGGCTGCGCCGGAAGTGTAACTTAGCTATCCTTAACCACTTGACCTTACGCAAATGTATCGTATAATGAAATACAGACAGTATGTGAGCGGATGCGTGTTTGACACATCTTCAGGTTTATGGAAAGAGCTATGCTCTGGCTCTGCACGGACACCCGAGGTAGACTGCAGGAAGATATTGACGGCATAAAGATTGATTTCATTGATATGGAAAATCTTGTTAAGAATAAATTAGCTACAGGCCGATTGCAGGATTTAGCTGATGTCGAGAAGCTCAGGCAGTAAGCCGGCTTTTACAATCCACTTGGGAAACTGTCTGTTTCAGCGGTTACTCCCTGTATGGAACTTTCAAACCGGATTATCGCGGTTCTCTTTCTTGCGCTGTCTGCTCTTCTGGTTGCAGGGGGAGACAGTGAGAGCCCTGAGGGGGCATCCCACAGAGTCTGGCGGGGTGAGCTTACTACGGTTACCGCAAAGGGGGGGATGCTGTCGACTGAAGACGGTAATTTCTGGATTTCAGACAAATCCCTTGCGGAGTTATCCCTGAAAGGTGACTCTGTCATGGTAATCGGTCACAGAAGAGGAATGTTTATTTCTCCTTTCAGCATAAGACTGAAGCTTTCAAAATCAGTTTTTTCATCTCTGCGAAGACAATACCGGAACAGACTTGTTGAAACAATTCCTGATCCTGTATCCAGAGGGCTTACCGGAGGGCTTCTTATGGGTCTCCGGGGGCTTATTCCACCAAGCACGGCACAGGCCTTCAAGCAGTCCGGCACATCACATCTGCTGGCTCTCTCCGGGCTTCACACCGGGATTGTCGCGTTAGTACTTCTTTTCCTCTCAAGGCTGATTATGGGCAGGGGAATACTCTCCGGCTGGCTGGCGGTTATCGGAATAATTCTCTTTGTTGCCCTCTCCGGCGGCAGGGCATCAACTGTGAGGGCGGGGATTATGGCATCTTTCGCAGTCCTCTGGATGAGCCACAGAGGGGGGAAGCTGCATCTGCTCACGGTGTGGTGGGCTGCTCTGCTGCTGTCCCTGATCTTTCTCCCCGGAACCCTTGAAGACAGAGGGGCTCAGATGTCGTATGGCGCGGTTCTTTCGCTTATCATCTTTGGTCGAAATGTGAGGAGCAGACACTCCGCGATTCTTTCTCCACTGTACGCGGGAGTTGTGGTAACAATCTCCCTCGCGCCGCTGATGGTTTCTGTTTACGGCGGATTTTCATGGCTGGGTCCCACGGCAACTGTTGTTTCTCTGCCCTTTATGCTGGCAGTGATGGCACTTGGGCTGCTCTCGTCTCTGGGAATTAATCTGACTTTTCTGCTTGAAATTATCTCAAGTATATGGGTGAATATTCTGGAAGCACTCGGTCATTCTCCCGTTTGTTTCACGGGGTTTATTCTGTATCCTTTGTGGGGTATTCTTCTGCTGGGATTAAGGGTGTTTTCCGGATGGAACGGGTTTAATCGAAGATTCAGATAGTTGTGGTGTCAGCAGGAATGCTGTCAATTTCCAGCGCAAGTGAATCATCTGCCATTTCTACCGGGGGTTCAACTGTCAGCACAGAGTCAACTGCCAGTGTATCCGGGGTTATAATGACTTCCAGTGAATCTTCTTCCGGCTCTTCCTCAATTTCCGCGATTTCTTCGATTGCCGGTTCCGGGATAGAAGCGGCCTCATCGCTGAGGAACCTGATGAAGATAGATCCGGTGTTATCCAGGGCTCCTTCAAGGTTATCCAGACCCACTGCCTCGAATTCCGCGCCAAGTGGGAGATCAATACTCATTGTGTCGCCGGGGAAGAGAGGCCATGCGTCCCTGACATTGCCGGGGAAATGCCCGATAAGAATTGTAAGACCATCATAGTTTGTCAAATTGTCGTCTTCAACGATAATGGTGTAACTGCCCGCTGGAAGAGAGAGAGACCGTGACCGCTCAAGAATAGCAAGGTGATAGGCGCTGGAGACTGTTATGGTAGGTGTTACTTCAAGAATTACAGGAAGAAATCTTACGCTGTCAGTTCCCGATGGAGTGACCACCACCACTGTGACACTGTCCAGGTATCCCGGAGAAGCCTGCCATGTAACACTTCTGCCATAACCTTCAGAGGAGTTGGTACCTGTAAACCGTCCTGAACTGCATGTCCACACAGCCTGAGCACCGTCGGGCAGAATTGTGGAAAGATAAGCCGTTCCATCGCCGGAAGGATCAATAGACGCGAGAATCTGCACAGGATCGTTCAACTGCCCGAGGCTTTCCCTGACCAGATAGGTCAGAAGAAGAGCTACGGGAAGCAGCATCGGCAGTACCACCGGGAGCAGCTGTTTGATTTTTCCTTTTCTTGCCATAGTATCGATGAATATAATTGGTGAAACGGTAGAAGGGAAAATATGCAGAATACAATGGAATTTCTTATGCAGCTTCTCCGGACAAGAAGTGTCACAGGAAACACGGAGCTTGCTGCTGAAATTGTCAGAACAAAACTGGATTCTCTCGGTCTTGATGTCAGAGTGACCAACAAAGGCTCTGTGATCGCGACAATGGAGGGAACCACAGATGATTCCGCGGTAATCAGTGCTCATATTGACACGCTGGGAGCTGTTGTGTCCCGGATCAAATCAGATGGCACCCTGACATATCAGTGCGTGGGCGGCTTTACCGCAAACAGTATTGAAGGCGAGTACTGCCAGGTGGAAACATTCGCCGGCAGACTGATTCCGGGAACAATTCTTTTTTCTAAAACCTCGGTACATGCCCACGGCAGAGAAAAATGCAGCGTAAAAAGAACCCATGCTGAAATGTACATCAGGCTTGATGATGCGGCAGACTCTTCTGACGCTGTGAAAGAGCTGGGCATCAGCGTGGGAAACTACATACACTTTGACCCCCGGATCCGGCACTTAGGCAGCGGGTATATCAAAAGCAGGCACATCGATGACAAGGCCGGAGTGGCTGTTCTGGTTGCCATAGCCGAAGGCCTTGTGAAACAGAAGGTAAAACCACAGAGGAATATCCACTTTCTTTTTACAGTTCACGAAGAGGTTGGTCATGGTGCCGCCGGATGGCTCCCCGAGAATGTTTCAGACTTTCTAGCTGTGGATATGGGGGTTTGCGGAGAGGATCAGTCTTCAGATGAGAAAAAGGTAACTGTATGCGCTGCAGACAGCTCTGGGCCATACAACTATGAACTGACGAAGCACCTTATCAATCTTGCTGAGATGAACAACATTCCTTACGCAGTGGATACATTTCCGTTTTATGGCTCTGATGCAGGAGCAGCTATGAGGATGGGGCTCGATGCAAGACATGCGCTGGTGGGCCCGGGAGTAGACTCCTCACACGCCATTGAGAGAACGCACGAGGAAGGAATAAAGGCCACAATTGATCTTGTGACAATTTTCGCTATGGAGTAAGAATGATGTCAAGGGCGGAGACCAGCGAACCGGTAACATGATCCGGCATAACCAGGTTCTCCGCCTTTATGATTTCCAGTTGATCTCTTCCTCTGCCGGACAGAACAAGAATGGTTGTGAGTCCGGATCTTCTGCCGAGTTCCATATCGCTGTCAGCGTCTCCAACCATCCAGCCACCGGCGGGAAGCCCCAGGTCAGAAACAGCTTGTTTTACCATGCCGGTTTCAGGCTTCCTGCAGGTGCATCCGTCCTGTGGATGGTGAGGGCAGAAGAGAACATGAACCGAATCAACTCCAGCGGCTTTCAAGGCGCTGCGCATCACGCGGTGAATCTGCTCGACTGCTTCTGCCGTGTAGTAACCTCTTGCGATTCCTGACTGGTTGGTTACCACAACAAGGGGATGTCCTGCTCTGTGAAGTTCAGCCATTGCTGAAATGGCTCCGGGAATCGGCATCCATTCGGCGGGGGTTTTCACATAGTCCGCTCTGTTGGTGTTGATTACTCCATCCCGGTCGAGAAAGACAGGCAGCTTCATTTTTGGATTTTGTTTCTGTGGTATTCCACCAGATCTTCAAGCCCGTCCTCGAAGGGTATCTCAGCCTTCCAGTTGAGGATTGAATTCGCTTTGGCGGGATCCAGGGCTACCTTCAGAATTTCCTCGGCAAGGGCCGGGCCGTAAGATGGTTCAAGAGCGGTTCCAACATATCCCCGTATGATTCTGTCCAGATCTTCCACAGAGCTTCCAATGCCCCAGCCTATGTTGAATATTTCTCCTTCAATATCTGACCTGCTCAGATCCATGGCCGCCATATTGGCTCTGGCGATGTCTCTGACATGGACATAATCACGGAGCTGCTGGCCGTCACCGTTGATGACTGGAGCGTCTCCATTCAGGTATTTCACCGTAAATATGGCGGTAACCCCGGCTTCTCCAAACGGATTCTGCCGCGGGCCGTAAACATTGGGGTACCGCAGAACCACATAGCCAAGATTGTAAAGGTATCTGTAGAGGTAAAGGTAGTGCTCTACCGTATGCTTGCTGATACCATAGTGGCAGATAGGGTTGATCGGGTGATCTTCTCTTACGGGAATGTACTGAGGTTCGCCGTAGACGGCTCCGCCGGTTGAGGCGTAAATAACCCTCTTCACACCGCCTCTTACGGCGGCCTCAAGAATATTGAGAGTACCCTTTATGTTCACATCAGCATCAAACTGAGGCTCCCGGACGGATCTGCGGACATCCATCTGAGCGGCATGGTGACAGAGAATATCAAAGCCTCCACTCTCAATCAGTTCCGCCGCTTCCGGTGTTCTGATATCAAGTTCGTGCAAAGTGATGCCCGTGCTGACATTCTCTTTGAACCCCGTGGAAAGGTCATCCAGCACATGCACAGAGTGCCCGGCTTCATTAAGAGCATCTGCTATGTTGGATCCAATAAAACCTGCTCCGCCCGTGATCAGGATCTTCAATTATCAACCTCCGTGATTGGTTCTTACAAACAGGACAGTGTTCAGCAATATACCAAAGATAGACCTTTCATGTTCCACTCTTTTATAATCACTGCTACCGGTAAAGAAGGAGGTTCCCATGAGAGTTCTGGTTCTGTCGGGTGGAAGGTCCGCCGAGAGGGAGATAAGTCTTCTGTCGGCGAAGTGGGTATCCTGCGAGCTTGAAGCCGCTGGTCATGAGGTTGCGGAAGTAATAATAGAGCAGGATGGATGCTGGACGCTCAAGGATTCACTTGAAAGACTGTCTCTGGAAACCGGGCCTGTACCATGGAAACTGTACTCGGGGAAAAAGACAATCCTCTTTGATGTGATTTTTCCCGTGCTTCACGGTTCTTACGGAGAAGATGGTACTGTTCAGGGGCTCTGTGCCACCGCGGGGTGGCCATGCGCGGGAGCGCCTGTGATGGGATCAGCCGCAGCTATGGAAAAGCATACCCTGAAAAAGCTTGCTTCCCATGCTTCTATTCCTGTGGTACCCTGGGTGTTTCTGGACGAAAGCCGGAGTGCTTCTGCTGATTCTCTGAAAGAAGAAATCGCCTCCCTGGGATTTCCACTGTTCGTGAAACCTTCAAGGCTGGGCTCAAGTGTGGGTATCTCAAAAGCGAATAACGCGGAAGAACTTATGCAAGCCATTAGAA
>JAUVIS010000071.1 GCA_030592635.1 Candidatus Fermentibacteraceae bacterium
AGTCTCCACTGATTATTCCACCTCCCCGAGTGGTTACGGACAGGCCGAACATACCCTTGAAAGTTGTGTAGTTCATCTCTGTTTCAGCTCTGGTAAGAAAGTATGTGGAATCGGGACCTGAGGCACTCCCCGCTTCAGTTGCAAGTGTACCGCGGAACCCCTCTCTGCCTTGTCTTACACTGTTTGTGAAATCCACTGTTATTCCCGCGGAGCCGTATCTGTAGCTTTCTTCTGTCTGATTCACAGGCCAGCTTCTCCAGGTGCCTCCACCACCGGACACATCAATGCTTCCCAGACTGAGTATTACTGAGCCCGACCACTCTCTGATTACACTGCCGCTGTCAGGTGCCTGCTGCTCGATCTCCAGTTGAACAGAAAGAGGTGAGCCCAGTATCCACGGTTCTCTGTACAGCCCTGCCGCGTCCACCCCCCCCCAGTCCACCGCGGAAGCCGCGAGTTCAAGCCTTCTTCCGGTACCGAAAATGCTGGTAAGCACAATCTCTCCTCCGCCTGTGAAACCGCCGGAGCTTGAAAAATCAAGATCACCTGAGAACCAGCCGACAGGAGCCTCTGTCACAGGAACCAGAAGAACAATGTTACCGCCCGGCCCCAGAAAAACGCCTGCCGGACCGGCAGATTCAATAAACGGATACCGCTGAATTGCAGTCAGCCATTCCGATACAGGCCCGGGGTTGTAGAGATCGCCTGGTGGAAGACTCATTTCTCTGAGCAGAACGGTGCGGGTTGTTCTTACAGAATCAGGAAACCTTACCTCTTCCAGAAGGGCATGTCTGCCCGGGACCGTGTTTATCGTAAGTGTATCTGCTGTTGAGAAATACATGACAATTGCGGCAAAGGGGTAGCCTGTCTGCAGATACCATTGAAGAGCACTGTCTCTGATCTCTGCTATCTGCTCATCACTGACTTCAACAGAGTCGGGAAGGGGTGGGAATGGAGGAGCGCCAGTGACTTTTATTACAGTTGATGAGAGCAACACCGCAATTAATAACGCTGTCATCAGAAATTCACCGTGCCCTCAAGACCGCCGCGCTGAGTCCATTCACCATACGCCGGTTTTCTGCCCCAGTAGAAAAGAGTAACATGAAACCATCTGTTTATGTTTCGCCCCACGGAAAGCCTGGGTTCAAAAGTCCATCCACTCTGTCTGCCGTCAAAGAACCAGGAAGGTATCACTTCTTCTCCCGGCATGTACCAGGCAGGCAGTCTGCCTGAAGCCATCCAGCCCCCGCCGTTCATTGAAACATGAGGTTCAAACCCCCAGTTGAAAGCCTTTAGATCGCCCTCTCTCTCCTGCCGGTTCTCTCCTGATACCTTTATGCCTGTGTCCAGACCGAATCCTGTGATGAATACCGGGTCTATGCTGCCGCCGACTTCATCTGTCTCTCTGGTGCCGTAGAGGGCTCTTCTGCGAAAAGCGGTCATGGCTGTAACCTCTATTTCAAGCCATTCCTCCGGATTGAGTACAGGTATAACCTCCAGCTTCCTGAAACTCTCTCGAGTGTTGCCCACACCGCTGTAGTCTTCAATCTGATCAAAGCCGGAAACCCTCACTGTAAGCCGGGAAAGAGCTCTCCCGTCCCAGGTGAGATATGGTGCCAGAGAGGCATTCCACCCTCCGGGTGAAGTGACATCAAAAGCTCCTGCCAGGGTGTAGGTTTTGAGCCTGTCGTCCGGATCGGAGGCAGAGAGTTTAAATGTGCCGTCCATTCCTGCTGAACCGGCGGAATCCGACCACGAGAAGCCTCCATCAAGAGAGGACTCAAGAACTCTTGTTTCTCCCTGTCCGGGCATATAAGTCTGTCTGTAATCTCCCGAGGGATCCGGGTAGTACTCGCCAGTATCGGGATCGTAGCTGTAATCACCGTTGCCGCCTCCGACCCATGTGTAAACAATGTCCATGAGCTTTGAGAAATAGCCCCCCGCGTTGTACTGGCTGTAGATCCATACACCGCCGGTTCTGCCGGAGTAACCTGCTCTCACCGCGTCTGAGCTTGTAGAGCCGCCACCCTCGAACCAGCCTGTTGAATGCTGTATGCTGCCGTTCGCGTTCCAGGACATGCCTGCGCCTCCGGTCACAACACCAAGCCTGAGAGTTCTGTCCGGATGAGATATACCATCCCTGTTATCAATCTCTCCACCGGCGGTTGCGGTTGACTTCCAGTTGCCTGTTTCAGCGAGAATCCCCAGATCAGACACGAAAAGTCCCCCGGAGAGACTGTCTGACCAGCTTTCCCCTGTGTATGAAGAATTCATGAAAGGAGTCAATGCGTTCAGTTGTACCGCTGCGTTCGTGCTGATGACTCCCCTCCTTCCCCCAATAAGAAGTTCGGTACCGGTTCTGGATAGACCGTCAATAGAAATTGAAGCCTGAAGCCTGCCGTCAAACGGGGTATAGTCAACTCCGGCAATGGTGGAAGTACCGTCCCCTTCCAGAAAGCGCTCTCCCGCTGTGAGAATGAGTCTTTCTCCTCCTATATCTCCCAGGACGAAGCTGTCTTTGCCCCGCCAGCCGGGGGGAAGCCCCCATCTCTCAAGATTGGAGTCCGAGTCAATATCGTCCGGAGCGTTGAACCCTTCGGATACATATCTGCCGCTCAGGTTCATTACCGGACCGGATTCCCATGGACTGATTGTTATCTCTCCCCCGGAAAGGGTGCCTTCCCTTGTTGTGACATCTTTGTTAAACAGGTTTCCCTGTCGTCGGGAAAAGTTTGTGAACATGCTGTAATGTGCGATTGCGCCGACTTCACCGGTGATTGTTGAACCCAGCAGGTCTATTGAGTTTGGGATGGATATATACTTTCTGGCAAAGTGGGTTCCATCGCCTTCTCCAACCCATGTATAACCTCCTGTGGAAGAATCATAAATGTAGTCACCGGCACCCTCCGGAGGCGTCTGAAACTCTACACTCCAGTCTCCCAGCAGGAGACCGGCCCACGAGTATCTGGAAAGGCTGTCCAGAGTGTAGCTGCCGTTGTTCTCTCCAACATAAGTGCCGCCGTCTATCCAGGCGTCAGAAGGGTTTTCACCAGCATTTCTGAGAGCATTCTCTACATCATCGGTCATAATGAAACCCAGGGGTACATCCGTATTGTCGCCCCTTGAAAAGCCGGTAAATCCAATGGAAAAATCCGAGAAAGGCTCAATGGTTGTCTCCAGTCTGGTGACATCCTTTCTGAACCCGTCCCCCTCCCGATACCATGAAATGTCCACCCTCTGATCCCGTCTGATCAGTCGCTTTGTGGTAAATGTAATAAGGCCGGCGGCATAATCTATTTTGTAATCCCCGCCTGAGCCGCGCTGCATTCCGGCACCGTCAAGAAACACCCTTTCACTTCCCGGAGTGACTCCGCCTCCCGGCGCGAAGGTGTAAGGGCCCTGAAGTCCCTCCTCAGTGAGAAACACAGCCTTCTGCCGCTCACTGCCGGTTGTTCCGTAACCGCCGGAAAGCTCAAAAGCATCACCTGGAAGCACCCCGGCATTGAAGCCGCTTACCTGGTTGCGCCATGGAACTGATCCCCGGCTTTCCCAGTCGAGATCACCCATTTCAGCATTCCACGAACCGCCGTCAACAGCTATGTAAACCTTATCCAGATCGGAAAGCGCCTCTGAAGAAGAAGAGCCGAGGGGCAGATCGCGATCAGTGATTTTCCCGTGAACGGAGATGCCCGGTGCTAAAATTCCTTCAATTGAAAGCTCTGTTCCCTGTGAAATTCCTCCGCCTGATCCCACAGATACTCCCAGCCTCTTTGATCCGGAAATGTACAGCCCGTCGGGAATGGGATCAGCCCCTGAGTAAAATGCGGGGAGTTCAACAGCCTCCCCCCCCCCTAATGGTTGTATATCAAGTTTCGACACTGATGAAATTGATATTTCCAGTGTATCGGCAGCTATAAAGACAGTATCTCCCCGCAGGGGAACGGGAGAAAGCAGAAGCCCTACTGATGGCCCGCGGGAAGTCAGAACCGCGGAAAGAGTATCCCCGTTTACAGTAGCAATAATTGTTGAGGGATCCAGCCATGGAGCATCCGGAAGCGGAATGTATTCCAGTCCGGAACTCACAACAGTCGCTGTGTAAGCGAATGCGGAAAGTAATACTGAAAAAAGTATCATTCAAGAACCATGGGGAGTGCATTACCCCAGAGAACCACCGTTTCTCCATCAGGGGAAGCTGAAATGCGAGAATAAGGAAGGTCTGTGAGCAGAGTGTCTCCTTCCGGAATGCGGAGTGTACCGTCTATGAGCAACAGTATCCTGTCTTTTGAAAAGCAGGCGGATCCGGTGTCTGCAATTCTTACCGGTATTTCCCCTGCTTCAAGAAGAAATATCCCGTAAGAGCCGCTTATCATGCCCAGACCTGTTCGTTCAAGACAGAGCCTTGAATCTCTGTTTCCACAGTTTCTGGCAACTACTTCACCACTTGAGGAAATCACATTGCCCCTGATGGTATCAATGATCCAGATGTTTAAACCTGAAAAGAGGATATCGCCCGGGTTGGATAAAGCTGTTTCTTCAAGCAGAATGTCATCTGAGTCATATTTCAGCAGTACTCCGGGATTCTGGAAAGATATGGCCCATCTTCCAGTCCGGGACAAGGCGAGACCTGAAGGAAGCCCGGCAATTCCTGTTTCAAATCTTTCCTGTCCACCATGAGCATCTATCCTGATGACTGCCGGGTCTGAAACAGGAAGCAGCCAGATAATTCCGGCTGCATCTATTTCAAGATCTGTGAGTTCGGTATCCGGGAAATCGTAAGCCAGGATTAAAAAGGCGCTAGCGAACCACAGCAACACGGCCGGTTTCCGTTCTGGATCCCTGCTGAAAACGGTAGAAGTAGATTCCGGACGCAAGCTCTGAAGCACCGGCATAAGTGATAACAGTCTCCCCTGAGGACGCGGAGAGAGTTGCAGTCTCAACATGCGCGCCTGTCTGGTCAAAGAGTGACAGAAGAACAACTTCTCCTGTTGAGGTAAACTGGAAATACAAATCACCAAGACAGGGGTTGGGAAAAACAGCAAAGTTAGCTGCACTGCCGATGCTTCCTGCCGAAACATTTACATCAAGTCCGGCAAAGCTGTTACACATAAGCATGAGAGTTCCCGGATTCTCTAGACTTACTGCGACATCATAAGCACTGCCCGCATCCAGTTTTGTTACGGTATTACCATCAAAGAAAAATACATTCAGGTTGCCGATTCCACTTCCCTCGGCTCTGAGACTTCCTGTAAGATCATCTCCGATATTGTAGTAATTGCCCTGATATCCTGTCACATTATGCCAGGGATCACTCCAGGGAGTATCGCTGATTATACCGGTATAGTCCATTCCCGTTCTGTTGCCTCCTGTATCATAATCTGCCATTTTGAAACTGCTCCAGCCATAGCCCAGAGAATAGTCATCAATAAAGCAGGAGAGCATCCAGTCGGATAAAATGTCCTCAAGATCAACGGACTCGCCTGTGGCGGATTCAATGGCATCTATCACACCCTGAACGCCTTTCGCGGTTCCGTGCATGCTGTTCCAGATGAAATCCTTACCGCCGCAGTTCTCGATCAGATATGAAAAGAAAAGATACCCGGCACCGTAACCGGCGATGTACTTGTCCATATCTGTGTAATCTGTCCATTTTATCGGAGATACGCCTTTCATCTCTATAAAAGTTTCAACCTGAGAAGCCGGGTAGCCGCACAAAAAAGTACCCGCTTGAGCCTGATTCTCCAGTACCCACAGTTCCTCTCCACTGAAGGGCTTGATGCCGTACTGGATCAGATGAACAAGCTCATGGCTGGCAGTAATCATTGCTTCAGAGGCAATGCCTGGATAACAGTCAATGTACAGCATTTCAACTTCATTGGAATGACCGCCGTAGTAATTGCGAGCCTCATATTCGGTAAACATATTATAGGGACTGAAATATCCCGCTATATACCAGTTCTGAACACCGGGTTCGTAACCGTCTTTTATATCCAGCATCAGGTAGTAAACCCTGGGGTCATCATCCATCAAGTCCGGGATATCTCCGAAGTATTCCGCGTCAGTGGCAGTGATTCCGTCTGCCCCCTCAAGGGCCACTGAAAGCGAGTCAACTGCATTCTGATCGAAATTGATACCCCACTGAGTGTCTTCCACAAATATGTACGTAAGCTCACCTGAGAAGCGGCAGGTGGCGCTTGTGAGGTAGAACATGGGAATCGGACCACTCTCGTCCATGGCCCAGAAGTTGATTACATCACCAACCTCGTGAGAGCCATCCTTGCCGGCAAGAGGGCCGGTCGGTTCATTTACCGGGTCATGCCGCAGATCCATCTGCTGGATTTCCGGAAAGTGGAAAGTGCCGTCAACTGCGTAACGCCCCATGCCGAGAACCATTGAAAGAAGTAAAAAGGTTGTCATTAGAATCTCGCTCCCACTGTGAATCTGACCGATGAGAAATCCGCGCTTTCGGGAAAGTCGATTGCCGTGTAAATTCCCGGTTCCGCGGGATCAAGCAGGGAAGCGTCAATAGCGCTCACCGCTCTGTTCACAATGGCGAATGCTGCCACATAAGCCGTTCTTCTGAACCACTCACGGCTTATGCGGAGAGCATCTCCATAGTCATCACGGGCTCCGGCGCTGGACCAGCTCCATCCATCGGAACCGTACCGGCTGTGGTTATCGAAGTAGTTCTGTTGAGCTTCCGGGTCATCGGGATAGTAATATCTCGCAAGACTGCGGATGTAGTCGTTGTACTCGGCGCTGCTGGAAAAATCTCCCACATCATCCTGAAAATCTCTGTCGCGGAAAGACACATCAATACCTGCCCGTTCCATAGCCAGATTTCTGTAATCATCCCGATTGAATATGCCCTGGAGATATGAAATACCGGTACCAGTCCAGATTGAGGCCTCAAGCCCCATAAAAATGGCTCCCCGAGTGGAATGCCCGGCGTGCAGCTGGCCCCACCCCGGAAGAACAATGGATCTGAGAACTGTTCCCTTATCCGCTCCAAGAAGAACTGTGGAGAGAAGGAACATTGTTACGAAAGTTCTTTTCATCAGTTCACCACCGCAGCGTGGAAGAGAGCTTCTGAGGTCTCTCCCGATGAAGTCAGTTCAAGACACACATAATAAACACCTGGCGCGAGGTTGTGTGTGTCCCACTCAACTTCCCATGGGACTCTGCCCGGGGCATCTCCGCTGTAGTCCGCCACAAGCTCTCCCGCCACATTGAATATCCTTATTCTGTACTGAGCATCACAACCTGGAACAAATCTGATCTGTGCGGAACCCTCTGTTACAGGATTGGGCCACACGAAGAATTTCTCTTCATCAAGAAGATTTCCCGAGGATACAACAGATGGCAGATGCTCCAGTGGCCAGCATCTTTCTCCGCCTCTGTCCATGCCGGTATTCCACCCGTCAGGTTCGAAACCGATGAAAAAAGCACCAAGCACTCCCCCGGAGGTCAAAGACATAAGCCTGGACTGACCTTCTCCTTCAAACTCGTGAAGAATTGGAAAACCTACCGGGTTGTCTCCGAATGAATAAGGACTACCCCCAAGGCAAACCCCTGCTTCATTCCAGATAAATACCCTTCCATCTCTCAGTGACGAGCAGGCAAATCCGCTACCGCCAATACCTGAAGTGAATCTTGAGTACTCAAATGTCAGAGAATCAGTTTCAGTTGTGAAAGGCCAGTCGGTAACGATAGTTCCGGAAGATGAAAAAGCTTCCATTCCTGTGGTGGTCTCTACAAGAATCTCAATGTTTCCGTCGCTGTCAAGATCTGCCATGAAAGGGTCGGAAAGAACTTCGCCCTGAAGAGAAACAGGAAAACCGGGTTCACTCGCGCTGTTTTCATCATAGACCCACAGTTTTCCACCTGAAACAACAGCGGTCTCCACCTCTCCGTCACGGTCAAAATCTCCCGCAACGGGTAATGTGGAATTTTCACTGCCGGGGTGAACCGGCCAGCCGAAAATACCTCCGCCACCGGGACCAATCCTTCTAAGAGATCCATCCGCGGTAACAAGAATCAAGCCGGGAACAGTTTCATGAGGAAACAGGGATGCTCCGATAATGCCGATTGAAAAAGTTTTAGGCCATCCCTGGTATACACTTCCATCCGGATTAAGCCTGTATACTTCACGGTTCTCAAGAACGGCGAACACACAGTTCATTGATTCAGAAGCAATAACCTGAACCGCTGGAGATAAAAGATCCACTGGCCACCCGGGGGCCTCGGACCAGTCGGGAAGACGCATGTGTATCTCACCGTCGGCCTCGGGAATAACCAGATACTCGGTTCCGCCAATGGGAAAAACCACCGGGGGAGCAGTTACATTCATTCCAACTGGAACTGGATCATCACCATTGGCCGGAACAGCCATTACCTGCCCGTTGCTCTTTACAGCGGCAATGAAATCTCCCTGAGGAGTGTTCCAGTAAACCGGACCGAATTTTGCCCCGCTGAATTCAACAGGCCATCCGGGTACTATCCCCAAAAGGCTGTAGACAAATCGCATTGAATTTGCTGAGTTATCAAGAACATCTATTTTTACCCCTGTGTACCCTCCCCATGAGGCATCAGTGGATGGAGTGGTCTCGGGAGAAAATTCCCAGGCATAACCATCTCTCTTCCAGGGATCATACTGACTGCCCTCAATACTGAACCATGTTGCGAATCCGTAGTCAAGATCCTGTATTCCGTCGGCTTCCTCAACATCTACCCCTTTATGCAGGGGATCTACATTAACCATGTTTGCCGCTCTGCACTCACCAAGCCTGGTTTCATCAATATGCCAGATAAGCATTCCTGAACCGGGCAAACCATAGTCCCTCTCATGAGGACCGCACTGCCCGTTTCCGTCAGGATCCCGTTGTCTGTTTTCAATGAGCAGGTACTCAGTAGAGTTCAGTGGAATTTTGTAAACTGTCCCCATCTGTTCAACTGTGTATTCTCCGGGAGTTATTTCCACTGGATCAAGCCAGCCCATGGCTATTCTTGACCATGCACAGGGAGCAGACGGCCAGTACCCGTTCATAAGCCACTGTCCGTAACCCATTACACCCCATCCACCAATACCAACAGTACCGTCGTATGTGTTGTAAAGATCAGGAAGACCCAGCTGATGTCCGAACTCGTGAACTATTGTGCCAAGAACACCCAGACCGTAATTGTCCTGAGCTTCTCGCTCGGGGTCAATGCACCCTTCCCGCACTTTCACACCGTCATCTGTCTGTATGAAACCTGTGCCCAGATAGTACTCAAGATCAGAGGAATTCAGGAACATTGAATGTATATCCAATGGACTGTTGTACAAAATATCCGACTCAGCTCCTGCCCCCGCATGCATAACAATCACTGCGTCGTATCTGGAGAAATCCACCTGGTCATCCGCTGCCTGTACCGCATCACGAAATAACTCACACTGACCAAGCCCACTCTTTTCCGATGCCCCGTAAAAACCCATCTGGTGTTCCACTGTAAAAACATCTTCACCGGCGGGGAACTGAAAGAGAATTAACCGAAGATGACCGTTGCTTGCGTCCTCATAATAACTCTCGACCTGTGACATAATATTGGCTACCGCTGCACTGTCGCTCTCAAACTCTCCGTTACCGCTGGTTGAATCGGTGTAATCCGGAAGGAACTCAACTTTCAGTACACATACCCTGATCGTTGTGTCTGCATCCAGAGCCAGAGGAGTACCGTGATCAGAAACAATGGGAAAGCCGTCTGATACTCCCCCGATAACATCAGAGACACCACTGCCCGGAAAAGGCGGAGCGGCAAGAGCAACTCCACATACAAAGGCTGTAAGAAACAAATACTTCACCATTAGAATTGAAGAGTAAGGCTGTACTTCTGGTTGTACTTGCCGGATCCCTGAAGAGACGATTCAACCGGGATGAAAGCCATGTCAAGCTGAAGATCATTCCACTGAAGACCTGCCCCGAATGAGACGCCGGAGATGGTTGTTTCACCCTCTGTGTCGTGGACATAGCCAGCCCTGAGAGCAAGAAGACTGTAATACCAGAACTCCGCGCCTGCCCCCCATTTGTTTTCCTTCAACTCTTCGTAAATGCCGTCTTCCACTGTAACAAGCAGCTTTGTGTAATCCGCCGCTATAAGCAGTGAAGTGAGCTCATCTTCAAAAGGAACATAGGCCACACCGAATTTAAGCTTCCTCGGAATAGGATTGTTCTCGCTCTTGCCGCCATAGCTCACATTCGGCCCGAGATTGGTCAGTGTCGCGCCAACTGATACATTACCAAATGACTGCTCGGGAGCATGATAAAGCACACCAAGATCAGCAGCGAAAGAAGATCCCTTGCCGCTATCCTTGTAGTAAAGATGATCGTAGATGAACTTCAGCCCCAGTCCAACAGCGAGACCGGGCGCGACTTCGGTGCCGAAAGCGGCATCCGCGGCAATACCGTAAGAGTAGAATGTTCCTATGGGTTCGGTACTTCCCGCTACTATCTCCTGCTGCTCTCCCATTGACATGAAGGTAATGTTGCCTCCAACACCGCCCCATCCTTCGAGGTGCTGTGCATAACCGAGAAATTCGTAGTAAAGATCATCAGCAAGCTGGGGCAGCCACTGGGAGTGCTGCAGAGTTATCTCTCTCACTCCCTCCTCTGCGAAAGCAAGTCCTGCCGGATTCCAGTAAGAGGCGGTAGCGTCATCAGCCACGGCTGTAAAGGATTCGCCAATGCCGTTGGCCCGCGCGCCGGGGGTAATATCAAGCCAGATAACGCTGGCTGAAGCGCCCAGTGCCCCCTGTGCCAGAATTAAAACAACAATCGCATAACTGAATAATGATCTCATTGAATCCTCCAAAAGTTAATGGTGTATCTATCGATCAAATATTAAAATTCACTTTACCACCGTGGCAACTCCGGTTACTTCAGAATCACCAGCCGATACTACATAGATGTAAGCCCCTGAAGCAACCATATCACCATCCCCGTCATGAAGGTTCCAGTGATGCTGATTGTACCCGGCACTTCCCGGCAGGTTCCCGAGCGTTGTGATTCTGCGCCCGGAAACAGAGTAAATGGTAATTGACACGGAGCCGTCCATGCTCTGAATCCA
>JAUVIS010000204.1 GCA_030592635.1 Candidatus Fermentibacteraceae bacterium
GGCTGTTAAAGAAGGATGAATATCCCACGACAATCGATGGCATACGACAGGGGCTTCGACACTGGCCTGAATCCAAGTCAGCCGCTGAGCGTAAGCAACGAATCCTTGATGATCGTCTTATTGATCTCGCACTGAAACGGCTTCTCCCTCTGCCCGGCTAATCTGCTGTTTTATGTTGAATGTTTCAGTATACCGGCGGCAGGTTTACTGCCGGGATTTCACGGATTTAACCGTCAAATAACTTGACTGTAGCATAATCTGATTAATAGTATCAGAGAGATTCGTACACATATTCAGGTACTGAGATATGTAACAATTACATAATCATTTTTCTGTCGGAAACGGGATGATATTAATGTCAGATAAATTCACAGAGAAGCAGGGCCAGTACCTGGCCTTCATCGACAGCTACATGGTGATGTACGGAAGAGCGCCTGCGGAAGCAGACTTGCAGCGGTTCTTCGGGACCACGCCTCCGACGATTCACCAGATGATCCTGAAGCTGGAAGAGAAGGGTCTCATCAGTCGTGTCCCCGGACAGGCCCGATCCATCAAAATACTGGTCGATCCCGACGAAATCCCCCGGCTGAAGCGATCCGGATAGACCAGCGATGGAATACCGGTGTCCTGATGCCAGTCTTATTATTCTGCAGCGCGATCCGGGGATTCAATCAGACTGAAAACTTCTCCAAAGCAGGTGTTAATCTTCAACAGTACGCTTCAGAATTCACTCATCATAGTCGGGGTACTGAGGTGGGGATTCTCCCTTTCTCTCTATGACTTCGGGCAGATCTATTTTCCCGATGTCCTTAACGCCCTCATAAGTCAGTTCATGCCACCACTCGTCTCCCCAGTCGAAGAGATAATAGAATTTCTGCTTCATTCTGAGATTAAGAAACTGTATGGTTGCCTCTGAAGCGTCATTCCGTTCTTCGTCAAAGAATTCATCCGTCATTCCCGTGATGGAGTATTCCAGGGATCCTGTGATTGTTCTTTTTGACTTCGTCGGTTTATCCGGAAAGAAGAAGGAGTAGAGATGCTCCTCTTCTCTGTCAAAGGCGTCGAATATGGCGTCATGCAGATCTTTAAGGGTCTGGTCACCTCTTATGGCGATTTTTCGGTAAACTGTTTTGTCGTGCATCAGGGAGACTTTTATCACATGTTTCCTGTCATCCTGCATTTGATTATCCTCCTGTTTCATCTGTTGCTGCTTTTTATACTGTATTGCGGATTGTCATTTCCCGGAAAACCGAACAGGCTGTACTTTGCTGTTTCAAGAGCGGCAAGTTCTGTTTCTTCCTTCACACGCACCGGTAAGTGTTCATATCCCAGCTGATACAGGATCTCATACAGCTTTCCATCTTCATGTACTGACAATTTTTTTGCTTAACTTCGATTTCCACCAGTTTCCTCAGGAGGAGTTCGGGAACTGAAAGCTCCATATCCTTGATAGAAGGGACAGCGCTGAGGGTTTCAAAACCAAGCACCATTTCGGAATCAGGATCATAGAGCTTCTTCCATTGTTCTAACGTGGGAGAATTCTTCCGCATTGTTTCTCCTTCGTAGTTTTCAGTTCAATCAGGCTTTCTCTAGCAATCGAATTACTAACAGTGATGAACAGGTTGCGTCAATTCCCTATGAAGGAAAGTGAAACGGCGAACCGGAATATGAGGGTCTGTCGGCAAGTGCTGTGTACTTTGACTAATGCGATGCTATCGGCACGGCTGTTGCTGCCGTTCCGGAGCCTGACTACTGTATTGTTATAATCCGGACGCCTCTGGGTGTTGAGGAGGGTGAGATCTTCATGGCCGGGATGCCCGGCCTTGTTGTCTCTCCCAACCCCGGCGCGAGCAGTTTTGCTTTTTCCGTCTTTACCGATTGCGTGTGATGTTCGTTTGGAAGTGTACGACATCAGTGGAAGGCTTGTTTGATTGTTTCGGAGAATTCTCTTGTGCGCATGATTTATGAAATGATTGCACCAGAGGAGTAAAAGAATATCTGAATCTGTCCCAATTCAAATTCCCCGAGATCATGAGTTCTGATATTAGTACTGTTCACTGATTTGAAGCGTGTGGAACCCTACTATGCACTTGACTTCTAATGAGTATCAACTGATAATTGTTGTGGAGGCTCAGCTTAGGGGCTGCTTCAGGGTGGCTCCGAAAGCATTGCCTCCTTTTTTTTCATTCCTCATTGTTTCGGGCCTCATATGGATCCGGAACGCAAAGCACACTTACAGCCGATTTCAATCCGAAGAAAAGTTGTTGGAAGTAGTGGGCAAGCGGCTTCGAGAACACATCGAAACCACCTTCGCCGTAGAGCCAAGAAGCGCCCAGATTGAGCAATCCAGGCTAAACCGCCTATCTACCTCCCCCTTTGAACGGAAACCCGGTACATCTCTATCCCAGGCTCGTGTGCAGTTGGACGCCTTTCCCGGGACATCGCGAAACGCGAATGCTCTGGACTCCGACATTCTGGATGCCCTGCTAGCGAGGATGGTTGAGGATTCTGCAAAAACTTGTAGAAGAGGGCCTTATCAGTCCACGGGGTTCTGTACCCAAACAGAAGTACGAAATAAGTAACATGGCTTGAGCCTGTAGTGAGCCGGTACTGAGCTAGTAGTGAGCCAATAATGAATCGACTTGGTCTGCGGGAAGTGATAGCGGTAGAGTCACCGATCTTGTTCCTGAAAGACACAGAGAGATCCAAAAATCGGGTAAACGGAAGGATCGCTCCCGCTGCCTCCCATAGCATCGAAAGTACGGTTCCGTATTCGGCGCTTCCTAAGTTGCATTTCGAGTAATCATCTCTTCAAGCAGCAAATATAAGCCCATGCTGTTAAAGAATCGTTTGGGAAAAGCCATATTCATGTGCGAGGCTCCGCTGTTGTACCACGGGCCGTGCCCGTTATACGCACTGTGCCTGGCTCGATCATGGTTAATCCCTTTTTTCAGCAGTTTCTTCTCACTGAATCGAGGTCAGTCCCTGCGACATTCACGTTAGGGGGCCGGGAATATTAATCTTCGCTCTTCATGCTGGGTAATAAACTCTTTGAAGAGTTCAAAGGCGCGTTGACAGAACAGTTTGTTCTGCAGCAGCTTATCTCCCACACCGGGATAAAACCTTTCTACTGGAGTGCGGACCGATCCAGCGCCGAGGTGGATTTCGTAATGCAGATTAATGGAATGGTGCTGCCACTGGAGGTAAAAGCATCAGAGAGCCTGCAGTCGAAAAGTTTGA
>JAUVIS010000095.1 GCA_030592635.1 Candidatus Fermentibacteraceae bacterium
ACTCCTCAAAAATACTGGCGGGTGTAACAAGAGTTTTCTTTATGGCGGAAGAAACCTCACGAGCGGCAATCCTCATCCTGTCCCCCAGAGAAGGAACCTTGCCAAATGCTTTCCAGACCCCATCCTTAAATCTGTTGTATGTGGAATCGGTAAGCAGTTTGTTGAGATGCTTCGAGAGGGCGCCGACATTCTTCGATATAGACATTTCATTATCGTTAAGAATTATGGTAATATCGGTTTTTATGGCTCCGGCATTGTTAAGCCCCTCAAGAGCCAGTCCGGCTGTCATTGATCCGTCGCCGATAACAGCTACTACTCTTTCATTTCTTCCAGACAGATCCCGGGCACCGGCAAAACCAAGTGCCGCGCTTATGGAAGTACTGGAGTGCCCGGTTCCAAACACATCGAACCTGCTTTCGGCTCTTCGGGGAAAACCACTGAGCCCTCCGGTCTGTCTTATGGTGTGAAAAAGCTCCCTCCGCCCTGTAAGAAGCTTCCACGGGTATGTCTGATGACCAACATCCCACACGATTTTATCAATGCCCGGATCATAAATTGTAAGCAGAGCTATGGTAAGTTCAACAACTCCCAGACTTGAAGCCAGATGACCTCCGGTGTTGCATATAACACCAATGATTCTTTCCCTGATTTCTGCGGCGAGAGTAACCCGCTCCTCCAGAGAGAGTTCTGCTATCTGCCCCGGATCCTGCATTCTGTCAAGAATCTGTGACACTATTTCCTTCTTTCCGGAAGATATTCCACCAACTCTTTGATTACTGACCAGTCGCCGGCAAGAGAGTCAAGACGATCCAGTATAGAAGCCGCTTTTCCTGCGGCAAGTTCCTTCGCGCCGCCAACTCCCAGTTCGCTGACCGGATTCCACTTCCTCATCCCGGCATCTTTCAAAACAGCTTTTCCCATCTCCTCCGGGGTACCGGTAACATCAAGGATGTCATCCGTGAGTTGAAACAACCAGCCCGTATCGTCACCTATGGATGAAATCAAATCAAGCTCTCTGCCGGACAGCCCCGCTGCAATTGAGCCCAGCTCCATAGAAACCCTGATCATTGCAGAGGTTTTCCCGGTAATCATTCTCTTGATCCATGTACGGTCGGCAGTGCAGGGGTGGTACATATCCATGAACTGCCCTCCTGCAAGAAATGAAGCTCCTGCCGCTGATGTCAGTCTGCATAACATAGCCTTTACCGAAGACTCTGGAAGGTGCGTCTGAAAAAGCGTCCTGAAGGCCTCAAGTAAAAGCCTGTCACCGGCAAAAACAGCCTTCTCCGTGCCGCATATCCTGTGCAGGGCAGGTTTCCCCCTCCTTGTATCATCGTCATCCATTCCCGGCAGATCATCATGGATAAGGGAATATGTGTGAATCATCTCCACCGAGCATGCAGCCGGCAGGGCATTCTCCACAGCTCCTCCCAGCGCAACACAGGACTGCAGAACAAAGAAAGGACGCAGTCGTTTTCCTCCGGCATTCAGAGAGTACGAACAGTATCCTGCCTGCTCGTTTTCCTCACAGAAAAGAGGAAGTCGGTTCAAAGCTTCTTCCACTCTGACTGCGCTTTCTCTAACTGAACTCTTCAGTCGCCTGGACATACTCATATACACGCCTTAACTTCGAAACAGCAAATTTTTCATCCAGGGTCACATCAAGACCGTTTATCATCTCTCCCCCCTGAGCCACAATCAGCTTGCTGTACCTGTCGCTTAGAAATCTGCCAATTGAACATTTCACTTCCATGCCGATCACCCCTCTTGAGGAGCCGCACATTCCAAGGTCGGTAAGATATGCGGTTCCACCGGGGAGCACCTGTTCATCAGCGGTCTGAACATGGGTATGTGTACCAACAAACACATTTACCCTGCCATCCACAAAATGGGCAAGGGCAAGTTTCTCACTTGTGGCTTCCGCATGAAAATCAATAACTCTGACATCTGCCTTCGTGCTGCCTAATATTCTGTCTGCCGTTTTGAAAGGACAGTCTCCGGAAAAATCCGTGAACACCTTACCCTGCAAGTTTATAACCTGAATAGAAACACCAGCTGCCTCTTTTGTAACACACCCTCTTCCAGGCTTGCTGTTCGGGTAATTCGCAGGTCGCAAAACCACAGATTCATCCTGTGACAGAACAGGAATAATAGAGTCCTGCTTCCATATATGATTCCCGGAGGTAATTACATCGGCCCCGGCTTCCAGAAACGACCGGGCTATCTTCGGGGTTATTCCAAATCCCCCGGCAGCATTCTCTCCGTTCATCACAATAAAATCGTATTCATCCCGTACCCTTGCAAGATAAGCAATTACAGTATGTCTGCCCGGCCTTCCTACAATGTCGCCTAACAACAGAATCCGCATGCAGTTACCTTGCTGTCTCTGAAGCTCTTAACTCCCTTATTACAGTAACCTTGATCTGACCCGGATACTCCATCTCATCTTCAATCCTTCTGGCAATCTGTCGGGCCATATCAATGGCTGTTTCGTCTGAGACAGTCTCGGGTCTCACCGCAATCCTGAGCTCTCTGCCAGCCTGAATTGCATAGGATTTCCTTACGCCTTCGAAAGAATCCGCTATGGTCTCAAGTCTGCGGAGACGCTTGATGTAGAGCTCCAGAGTTTCCCGGCGTGCTCCGGGTCTGGCACTGCTTACGGCATCAGCTGCCTGTACAAGTACAGCATACAGGCTTCCCGGCTCCATTTCTTCATGATGAGCACCTATAGCATTTAATACTACTTTGGGTTCATTGCACTTTCTTGCCAGTTCCATACCCACCATGGCATGTGATCCCTCGAGTTCATGGTCAGTTGCCTTTCCAATATCGTGAAGAAGACCGACTCTTCTGGCCATGGCCGGATCAAGGCGAAGTTCACTGGCCAGCAGACCGCACATGTGTGACACTTCCAGGGAATGCTGATACATATTCTGACCGTAGCTCGTTCTGTATCTCAGTCTTCCCAGGTGTCTTATGAGTTGGGGATGCAACCCTGTTACACTTGCCTCCATTGCCAGTTCGTTACCGAGTTTCCTGATTGTGCGCTCCATCTCGCTTCGGATCTTTGCAACAACTGATTCTATACGCCCGGGGTGAATTCTGCCGTCGGTAATCAATTTGCCAAGGGAAAGTCTGGCAACTTCACGGCGAACTGGATCAAAACAGGAGAGAACCACAGCTTCCGGAGTATCATCAATAACTACATCTACTCCTGTGGCTTTCTCGAAGGCTCTGATATTGCGCCCCTCGCGACCTATGATGCGACCTTTCATGTCATCGTTCGTGAGATTAACCACTGAAATGCAACTCTCGACAACATGATTGGCAGCACACCTCTGAATAGTAGTGGCAAGGATGCTGTTAGCCTTGTCATCGGCTGTTCTTTCTGCCTCATCCAGTATTCTTCTGGTAAGTTTGGCAGCCTCCATGTCGGTCTCTTCGCGAAGGTTGGAAAGAAGAAGCTCACGGGCTTCTTCACTGGATAGTCTGGCGACCTCTTCGAGTCTCGTGTTGTGCTCGTCAAGAAGTTTGTTTGCCCTCTGATGTTTCGCCAGCAAAGCCTGCTCCATCTCACCAAGTGCGGTCTCCTGCTGAGAAAGCGATTCAGTCCGGTTTTTAAGGTTTTCTCTGATCCTGTCAGATTGCTGAGAGAGCCTGTTGATGCTGTTTTCTCTCTTATCCAGCTCTGACTGTTTCATGTGGAGTCGCTCAAGTTCCACTGCCCGTTCTTCAACAATCTTTTCTCTGCCCTCAAGAAGAGCTTCCTTCTTCAGGGTCTGAATTTCTCTTCCAGCTTCTGCGAGAATACGATCCGCCTCAGCGGATGCCCCGCCTATCTCCTTTGCTACCAGCATCTTGTTCAGGTAATAACCTAACACGAATGCTGCGGCAACAACAGCAATGGGAACAACTATATGCATACCAGTACTTTCTCCGTTTCAGGCGCAGGACGACATCTATATTAATCGGAGAAACAGCATCAATTCTCCGGAACCCCGCGGCACATTCCGGAGTGCTGTCCCCCGTGGACTATGACTTTTTGCTGCTGCCCGGACTGGATCTCTGAAAAATCGGAGGGGTAATTATCGCGGCACTTTTGACAGGCTCCTGCTGTGTGCGATCAGATTGTCCCGATGAATCATCCACCTGCGTAAGTACCTCATCAATTCTGTCCGCAAGAGTGGATAAAAACACCTGGTGACTGTCTTCCATTTCCTCGAGTTGTCTGGTCTTGGAAAACAGCTCATCTGTGATGTTCAACGACGCGAGAATTGCCACCTTCGCAGTGGAAGTCATGGCCACATTCTCTGTCATCTGCCGCATACGCATATCAAGAAAGTGGGCGATCTCCGCTATGTAAGCCGGATCGCCCTCACCTCTTATTGAATACTCACGCCCGTAGATGTTAACTCTGGTGCTTTCCGGACGGTCAGTCATTAGTACTCTGTCCCCGCTGATCTTTCAGCTCTTCCAATTTTCCAAGCAGAACTTCCAGTCTCTGCTTCAACTCCTGCCTCTCATGCAGAAGTCTGGCATAGTGTATCCTGAGGAGATTGTACCCCTCTGGATCGGCATTGCCCTTCTGGTACTCAACTCTGTTCTCCAGCTCCTCGACTCTGCCCGACAGGCGTCTGTTTTCTTCATCCATGGAGCGGTATCGGAGTATCAGTCTGTCAACCGCCTCTGTCAGTCTTTCGGACGCGCCAGCCATGGGCAACGGGAAGCCTCCCTGTTCTACTGAAGACCCTTCCTGGCAACCTCGACAACTTTGCCGAAAGCCACGGGATCCTTAACAGCAAGATCTGCAAGCATTTTTCTGTCAATAAGAACCTCGGCCTTAATAAGACCGCTTATAAGAACGCTGTAAGTTATTCCGTGCTCTCTGGCCGCTGCGTTGATACGCGTAATCCAGAGGGCTCTGAAATTCCTCTTCTTGTTCCTTCTGTCCCTGTACTGATATTCAAGTGCTCTTTTGTTCGCGTCGGCTGCAACTGTGTACAGCTTACGCCTTCCGCCAACATTACCTCTGGCGGCCTTAAGTACCTTCTTGTGCCTTTTATGCCTGGCAACGGCGTTTCTTACTCTACTCATTTTTCAGCCTCCGCAGCTACTTGGGCAGGAGAACTCTCATGCGCCTGGTATCGGAGGGTGACGCGATTCCTGCTGTACGCAATTTGCGTTTCCGCTTACTGCTCTTTTTAGTTTTAATGTGTCCGGCATGACTGTGTCTAACACGGATCTTACCGGTTCCCGTCTTCTTGAAGCGCCTTGCAGCGCCTTTGTGTGTCTTCATTTTGGGCATATCAATCCCCGTCTCTTCTGCTACTTGGTGTTCTTTTCCCGTTTTGGAGCAAGTATCATTGTCAGAAACCTGCCCTCCATTACCGGTTGTCTCTCTATCTGCGCAATATCCTCCACATCACTGGAAAGACGGCTTAAAAGATCATATCCCTGATCCTTGTATACCATCTGCCTTCCGCGGAAGACCACTGTTGCCTTCACTTTGTGCCTGGACTCAAGGAATTCCCTGGCATGCTTCATCTTGAAATTGTAATCGTGGGTATCAGTGTTGGGTCGGAACTTTACTTCCTTCAGCCCGCCTGAATGCTGCTTCTTGCGAGCTTCCCTTTCCTTCCGGTTCAACTGGTACCGGTATTTGCCGTAATCCATAATCCTGCAGACAGGAGGATCACTGGCTCCACTGATTTCCACGAGATCAAGATCTGCCCCGCCAGCCATATCCATAGCCCTGGCAAAATCCACTACTCCTATATGCTCCCCATCCTGATCAATCAGCCTGACTTTCTGACTTCTGATCTCACCATTAACACGGGTGGAGTTTGCGATTTCCCTTTACCTCCGTTCCGGCAACGCAGGCCTGGCGCAGGCATCAACAACCGCTTGTACCGCCTCATCAACAGACAGCGTGCCGATATTGCCCTCACCATGTCTGCGAACAGCCACTGTTTCGGATCCCGCCTCACGCTCACCGACAATGAACATATAAGGAACCTTGCCGGTCTCTGACTCCCGAATCCTGTAGCCAATCGTCTCACTGCGGTTGTCGAACTCGCATCGCAACCCCGCATCCGCAGCCTTCTTGTATACTCTCTCCGCAAAATCATTCTGTACGGAGGTAATCGGTAAGATAACAAGCTGAACCGGCGAGAGCCAGCCCGGCAAGTTCCCGGTGAAATGCTCAATAAGATTTCCAATGAACCTCTCAACTGAGCCGAACAACGCCCTGTGAACCATGTACACCCTGTGTGCGGCCCCGTCAGGGCCAATATACTCAAGGTCAAATCTACCGGGAATGTTGAAATCAAATTGAACAGTTGGTCCCTGCCAGTAACGCCCGAGAGCGTCCCTGAGTTTTATGTCAATCTTGGGTCCGTAGAACGCGGCTTCTCCAACTACTGTTTTGTAGTCCTCGCCCATATCGTCAAGAGCTTCAGCCAGCAGCGGTTCCACTCTGGCCCAGTCTGCGGGGTCACCCGCATAGTGTTCCGGATTATCAGGATCCATGAGAGAAAGTTCAATCTGATATCCGAAATCAAACATCTTTAAAAAGTACAGAGCAAACCTTACCACATCCTGAATTTCCGGGACAATCTGATCCGCTGTACAGAAGATATGACCGTCATCAACTGTGAATCCCCGAACCCGCATGAGGCCGTGCAGGGCTCCACTTCTCTCGTAGCGGTACACAGTGCCGAGTTCAGCGATTCGCACAGGCAGTTCTTTGTAAGACCTCTTTGAGTTCTTGTAAATGATTATGTGCCCCGGACAGTTCATGGGTTTAAGAGCGTATTCTCCGTTCTCCACTTCTGTGAAGTACATGTGATCCTTGTAATAGTCATAGTGTCCTGAAGTCTTCCAGAGATCCACCGGGGCAATATGGGGGGTACTTACAAGCTGATAGCCCGCCCGCCGGTGAGCGTCCTTCCAGATATTCTCAAGGTTTTCCTTTACAATGGTGCCTTTAGGCAGCCAGTAGACAAATCCGGCGCCACCCATACCCCTGCTGCTGAAAAGCTCCAGCTTAGCTCCCAGTTTCCGGTGATCCCTCTTCTTCGCCTCCTCCAGGAAGTGCAGATGAGATTGAAGATCCTCTCCGGAATGAAAGGCTGTTCCGTAGATGCGAGTAAGCATTTCGTTATCCTCGCTGCCCCGCCAGTAAGCGCCCGCGACGCTGAGTAAATCAAAATTTGCCAGGAATTTTGTTGAAGGGACATGCGGCCCCCGACACAGATCTGTGAAGCCGCCGAGGGTATACAACGAGACAATTTCGCCCGTCTCCTTAATATCCTTAAGCAGTTCAAGCTTGAATTTCTCGTCATGCGCGGAGAAGAACTTCAGAGCTTCGCTGTATGATACTTCTTTCCTTTCAAAGGAAATGTTTCTTTTGATGAGCCTTTTCATCCTGGATCGTATTGCTTCAATACCCTTGTCACCCTGGAAGCCGGGGATATCCATATCGTAGTAGAAACCGTTTTCAATACTGGGACCGATTCCGAATTTTGCGTCCGGGTACAGTTCAAGCACGGCAGCGGCAAGCAGGTGGGCGCAGCTGTGTCGGATGATGTCGAGCGATTCTTCATCGTCTGCGGTAATGATTCGAATACAACCGTCGTGAGGAACTGCTCGCGAAAGATCAAAAAGCTCTCCGTCAAGTTCAAAGGCCAGAGCTTTTTTCGCTAGTCCTTTTGATATGGAAAGAGCGACATCACGACCGGTAGTTCCGGGAGTAATTCCTCTTGAACTGTTGTCAGGGAACGATATACGGATCATGTTGTTCAGCCTCCTTCCATTGGAATCTTTTTAGAAAAAAAAATGGTGGGCGATACTGGAATCGAACCGGTGACTTCTTGCATGTCAAGCAAGCACTCTAACCAACTGAGCTAATCGCCCACCGTAACCATTCAAAGATGTATTCCGCACTGCCGCCGATAATAGCC
>JAUVIS010000129.1 GCA_030592635.1 Candidatus Fermentibacteraceae bacterium
AGTGCAGTGTCATTTAGACAGCGCTTTACAGAATTTATGACTCTTTCAGCGATATCAATGCCTCTGCTGCACATGCTTTCATCCGGATCAAATTCCGGGAGAACGCTTATGATGGGATATTTTGATGGCATATATATTGCATTGATGAAATCACAATCATCGTCAGATAGGGCAACTGCTATGCCTTCATCAAGTAACAAATTTTTCAGCTCATAGATATCATGCGTTCTTTTTAGCTTAATCTCTTTTTCAATCAATATTGCTTTCAAAGATTTCTCTACAGTTTGCTGAATGTTATGAAGGCAGGGATTAAAGAGAAAACTTTCCAGCAGAATTTTTGATGACTTTAAATTATCATCTGCATAATTCAGCCAGATTTTAGTGTCATCTCTCATATATCACCCTGCCTGCCTCAATCTCCCTTAGAAACGCTCCTTTTCTATCAACAGCAATTGGGAAAATGTCAACAGGTAATATCCTGGCAATGTCTCTAACAAGTTTTCTGTACTTCATAGCGAGAGATAAATATTTTTTATTACTTGATTGAAAAACAGCTATATCGACATCATTGGGATTGTCAGAGTGAATAAATGAACCGAACAATACGATTTTTTGAATTTCCTGCTCCGCCGACAATCTCTCGCAAATCAAATCCTGAATCTCTTTTTTTCTTTGCTCAGAGCTAATCATTTTTTAAACCTTAAAAGATGTTACCGTATGTGATTGTACCCAATCGTTGTGAACATAGCATCAGGGTGTATATCAGACAATAGCTTTTGGCGATACATCTGACATCTCCCGACTGTTCCGCTGAATATCAACCCGGGAGGTGATCAGCTGCATGCCGTGCGCGAAAATAACTTACTCAAGAATTTCCAGTAGAGCAATCATGTCATCCATGTACAGAAGCTCGATTTCTTCCGGTCTTTCGATAAACGGCTGCACATCTCTTCTTACATCTGACCAGTAGATGGATGCAAAACAGTGAATAAGCTCTTCATGCAGCCTTAGTGTTATGCCAAAAGCCAGGGAGAAGCAGAATGCAAAGATTCATACCTGAAGATATTATCGACAATGTAAGTACTGTTGGTGAGTTCTCATTAATTGTCAATGTTTCTTCCCCTTCTCCTTCAACAACCTGCCGCCGCATTTCTGTAATTGCACTTTGATGTTATGGATAACAAGTAAGCTTACAGCAGAGCTCAGTTTCCGCTAAACAGTGAAGATGAAATCCTCATTTAGCTATGAAGTCATTTTCCTGTGTAAGTACTGTTCTACAACAACTGAGATAACTCAGCTCTGTTCTGAACCAGCCTGATACGGTTCCCAGTGGGAGGGCCAGGGAAGGTCATCCATTGAATGACCTGCAGAGAGCATCTTCTGCCTCAGGTCAATAAGCCCGTCGAAATTCTCTATTCCAAGCTTCATTTCGGAAGCTGTACTGTAAGACTTCATGTAATTCCGCTGGGCTTCTTCAATGTCGTTCTCCAGGAAACACACGCAACCCAGACTGGCGTAGACGCTTGCACAACCAAGTTGACTGTCTGTTTTGCCGTGTATCTTCAGTGCCTGTTCATACATGTTCCGGGCTTCAGACAGGTGTCCCTGTTTGTAGTGGATGTTTCCCAGATTACCCAGAACGGTTCCCTCCATCCTTGTGTTCCCCACCCTGCGGTTAATTTCAAGAGCCTTCTCATAGTGCGACCTGGCCTCGTCCAGCATACTCTGGTTGGAGTAAAGAATTCCAAGGTTTCCAAGAATACTTCCCTCTATGAGACTGTCGCCAATCTCGCGTACTATTTTCAGACCACTGAGGTAACTGCACTGTGCTTCATCATATTTTTTCTGGTTCATTAGAAGAATTCCCAGGTTGCCCAGAGTTAGTCCCTCAGACCGGCGATTTCCCAGTTCCCTCTGCATGTCAAGGGATTCCCTGTAGTTGTCTCCCGCTTCACCCAGAAGACCCATGCTCCACAGTAGAGAACCGGTATTACCAAGAGCATTGGCCACAGTGATGCGATCCCCGACTTTTCGGGCAATCTCAATAGACTGCTTGTAGTAATCTCTTGCCCGGGTCATATGTCCCCTGGCTTTCTGCATGACACCCAGGTTCATAAGAATTATTCCCTCAGAATTCAGATCTCCCGTTTCGCGGTGTATCTCAAGGGCTTTCTCAAAGTACTCCTGTGCTTGATCAATCTGCCCCTGATTTCCAAGCAGGCCGCCCAGATTCCCAAGCACGATACTCTGGAAATGACGGTCACCGGCAGAATGTGCCAGTTCAAGGGCCTTGTTCATGTTTTCCAGCGCAGCCTTCATGTCTCCGGTGCACATGGCCATTGCACCTCGTTTTTTCAGTGCTATTGCCATGTTCAAGTCTGATCCGGTTTTCTCTGCGAGGTCAATCATCCGCTGAATTGTTTTACGCTGCTCTTTCCGGTCAGCGAGGGTGTCCAGTGCTTTCTCCCTGAAGGAAAGCATTTTCAATACACTTTCATCCAGTTGATCTCCGGACTGTTCTTCCAGGAGAAGGCTTTCCATTCTCAGAGTAATTTTCAGCAGCTCTTCACCGGTATAGCGCTTCATGGTTTTGAAGCCCCACTCTATAGCTTTGCCCTTTTCATCAGCCTTGTCATAGTGATGCATGAGAAAAACTGAAATACTGTCAAGCTCACCCGGAAACATCTCTTCCATGGATTCCGCAGCCGCACGGTGAAGCTTTTTCAAATTGGATTTGATAATGCTGGAATAGGCAGTGTCATGAACAAGAATGTGTCTGAACAGGTATTTCTTCTCGAAAGCAATCAGTTCACTCTGAAGCATCTGCTTGTGTTCGAGTCCGTCGAACACATCAGTATGACATCTGCCCAGATAAAGCTTCTTCACCAGTTTCCAGTAAAGCTTTAACTGAAATTCAATTCCAAGCACCGAGGAGTTCTGAAGCACGCTTTTCCAGGATTCAGGCAGTCTGTCAAGCCGTGACTGTATCAACCCGGTAAGACTGTCTGGAACGGAGAGTTCATCAACTGAAACATCAAGTTTCCATTCTTTCCCCTGTTCCACCAGTACGCCGCGTTCAGTAAGATCGAATACCAGTTCCTCAAGATAGAAAGGGTTTCCACTGGAACGGGTGAACAGGAACCTTGCAGTCGTTTCGTAAACACGGTCAACACCGGTCTCGCTCAGGCTTCCAAGCAGCTTCCTGACAAGTTCCCTGGAGGCTGCTTCGTCAACCTCGGATACTTCAATCAGGTCACAGGAAGTCACCGCGGAATTGAATTCAAACTCAATTCTGATGCCGTCTTCTCTCTCTGGCCTGTGAATAAGAATGAGCACTATGGGATGCTCTGTTATACAGTTCTCTGCAACTGTTTTCAGTATCTGTCTGTCATCTTCATCCAGCCAGTGTACATCTTCAAGAACCACAACCAGCTTCCCCTTGTGTGAAAGGGCTTCCAGCAGTTTTCTGAACGCAACTCGTGTTTCAAGAGAAACGGCTCTGGAATTCAGTTGTTCCAATCGGCTGTCACCTGTGTCAATTGAAAGCAGCGATGCAAGGAAAGGAGCTGATTCCGTAAGAGATTCACCGTAAACCGTGAGCTTTTCAAAGAACTGGCTGAAATCCTGGCTGCTTCCGCGCTGGATGTCAAGAAGGTTTCTTAAAATTTCAGTCCAGGCCCAGTAAGGAGGTTGAGCAAAGGAAAGAGAATGACCTCTGAGTACTACAAATTCGTCACCGGAGCAGCAATTCTCTACAAACTCATGCACCAGCCGTGATTTTCCAATACCGGCCTCTCCTTTTACACAAACCACCTGGTGCCTGGCTCCACCGCTGCTGTTCAGACCAATCCCCGCCCTCTGTTTCTCAAGCAGATCGCACAGCCGGGCCATTTCATTCTCTCTGCCCACAAAGGGCGACAGCACTGACACCCCTCTTAAATCAGGAGGCACACAATTGTTGTCAGTAAGCAGGTAAATGTCATCAGATTCTTTTCTCCAGCAATACTCATTCCGATACAGCGAATGGATAGCTCCGGTAACTGCCAGTGATCCGGAACTGCTCTCTGCAAGCTCCCTGGCGGTGAGCAGCAGGGAGGATCCATCAATACCGGACTCATCAACAAGAACCATTCCAGATGCGACACCCAGGCCGCAGTTAACTCGCAGATCCCTGTTCTGCAGCACAGAGTTCAATTCATCAAAGCTCTTCATGAGAAAGACTGCGCAGTTCAAGGTTCGGCTGCCATCGTTCTCCCGAACCTGCTCCAAACCGAATATGCACCGGTAGCTGTCAAGCGACAGCCTTTCCAGGTATCCATTGTAAAAGAGTGCATACCTTTCAATCAGTCCGGTTACAGTTTTTGATACCGCCATTCGAACTGATGAAGCAGTCTCCCTGTCAGGCATTTCTATGTTTATGTGCAGAGCGTAAACATTTCGTCTTTCTCCCGGTTGCAGTCGTTCGGAATCTCTTCCCGGATTATCAAGCTCATATTCAAGCCCGGCCAGGTCATCGGCAAATCGTGATGAAATCACATTCAGATCAAGCTCAGACTCTGCCTCAGCCCTCACAGCCTTGTATAATTCTGCAAGCCTTCTATCAAGTGAAACATCTGAGGCGTCATTCCACTGATGGGCCGATATGTAGTACTGCATCCACTTGGAAAGCCGCACCTTTTCCAGCAGAAGCGGGTGTATGGGGATACCCCGGGAAACAGCCCTTTCTACTTCACGGCGTACCTGCGGAGACTCGTTGGAATGTCGAGACAGCAGCAGCACCATACCTGAAGCAGAATCAATTCCGTCAATGATCGACTCTGCCCAGTCACAGGAAGAAAGTATGTCCCTGGGCGCTATCCAGCAACGTTCCCCCCGCCCCTCAAGAAACGACACAATATGTGAAGCCACATCCTTATCCTGAGAAGCATAGGAGACAAACAGAGTACCTGTACGATTCACAGCCACCTCAAATCAAAAATAATTCCCAAAATAGCATTAAAAGAAATGCAACACAAAACCAGAATGTTTATATAACAATACTGCTTATAGCGAACATAATTCTATAGAGAGACAAATATTCTAACTACCAGACTTGTATTGTAACAATACTCAATAAGCCAGTCAAGCGTTATCAGCGTGATACACGCTACAGATCCAGAATGAAGAAGATCCTGTTAGAAGGAACGGCAGGGGGAGATCACTTAAGCAGAACGAAAGAATCTCTCTAATGAGTATCCTGAAAAGATGACATTCTCTACGGTGGAAATTATGAAACACATAAAATCTGAAGATCTGCCAGCCGATTCAGCTTGTAATTATCTGCTCGTCTGAAGAAGTGCTGCTGATTGAAGAAGTGAAATAGTTTTCTGATAGATTGCTCTTTGGGAGACGGTTAAGCACTGTTTATGCATTTCTGAAATCTCTTTTCTACTCATCTTCCTCCTATGGAACTACTCCCGTTAAGAATAGTTGACTCACAGTTTATAGTCAACCGGGAAAGAAAGCAGGAGACCAGAATCTTTTCTGCAGTCAATTTGAAGTTGGCCTCAGTTTACCCGCAGCATTTCTTGTATTTTTTTTCGCTACCGCAGGGGCAGGGGGAATTGCGACTGATTTTGTTCGATTGAACCGGGGCAACCGGGTGCAGCATTCTTTCCAGATCGGATAGATCCTCCGGCTTGTCAGGCTCCATCCCCAGAACAAAAATCCAATTGTTCTCCTCGCATGCTTCTGTAACATATGCTGCTTTTTCTTC
>JAUVIS010000087.1 GCA_030592635.1 Candidatus Fermentibacteraceae bacterium
CATCCCGATCAACAAGTCCAGTATGGCGGGATATGTAGCCTGTACCAGTGAAATTCTCAATATAGATGATGTACGGAAAATCCCCGAGGAGGCTCCATACTCCTTTGATGACAGCTATGACAGAATAGCGTACTACCGTACCAGATCTACTCTTACGCTTCCCCTTGTCAACAATCGTCATATTGTTGTGGGCGTTCTGCAGCTGATCAACGCCCAGACCGACCAGAGAGAATTCATTCCATTCCACAGCAGCATGGAACCTCTCGCAAAATACTACGCGACACTGGGAGCTCTCGCTCTGGAACGCGCTATGATGACAAGAACCCTGCTTATGCGGATGGTGAACATGACAGAGCTGAGAGACCCGATGGAGACGGGACCGCATGTAAACAGAGTCGGCAGCTACTCCGTCGCCATCTACAACTCATGGGCAAAGGCCAATGGAATTGATGAAAAAGACAGGGTTCATAATCGTGATGTGCTCAGAATGGCTGCGATGCTCCACGATGTTGGCAAGACAGGAATAAGTGACATCATTCTGAAAAAACCGGGGAGCCTGACCCCGGACGAACGAACGATTATGGAAAAGCACTGCTCCATCGGCGCTGAAATTCTGCGAAACTGCGAATCAACCTTTGATGAAATGGCCAGAGATATAGCTCTCAATCATCATGAGAACTGGGATGGTTCAGGCTACCCCGCAGGGCTGAAGGGGGAAGAAATACCCTTTATGGCAAGAATTACCGCGATTGCCGATGTATTTGATGCCCTTAGTTCCCAGAGAGCCTACAAGGAACCATGGCCTGATGAAGAAGTAAAAGAAGAAATGGAAAAGCTTTTCACCAACAAGTTTGATCCTGATCTGAAAGTTCACCTCATCTCTCAGCTTGATGCTCTAAGAGAAATCAAGGCAAGCTACCCCGAACAATAAAAAGGCGGAAGAGCAGCCTGTCAACTCTGTCTGTGGTGAAGTTTCATGAATATATACCCCAGTGCCACAGCAACAAGGGGCGACCATACTACTCCGGTTATGTCATATGTGCCGGTATTCGCAAGAATAACATCAGCTGCCGCAAAAGCGTAGCAGATATACGCAAGAACTCTGAACATGTAATCCCTCCCCGATTATAATGTTTTATCAATTACCCGGAGAATAATACAGCAGATAACAGTCTCCCGTCAATGATATCATAAACCTCAGGAGATTTCTGCTTCCTTTTTCAGTTCATCCAGTTGCGCGCGCAGGTCCCAGCGTGGAGTTTCTCCCTGCGCTCTTTCCCCCAGTTCAAGACACTCGGAGAGAACTTTCCCGTCTCCGGTGGAAAGATACAGCTCACGGAGGAAGTCAAATTTTCCAGACGCTCCGGTGACCTGTCCCAGCCCTTCTCTCAAGACCTCTGCAGCCTCTTCCGGATTGTTCTGGAGCCGAAGCAGTCTGCCGCGACACCATTTTATCGAGGAAGCATAGTCCTCGGGAACGGACCACTCATTGATCTGTCTGATCTGATCCGCTGCTTCCTCAATACATCCCATATCCATAAGGATGTGGGCTCTTTCAAGGGCATAATCAGAGCGGTGAACTTCCAGGCCTTCTTCTCTGCATATACTCAGAGATATATCCATATTCTCAAGTGCCCTCTCTTTCCTGCCCACTCTCCGCAGGGCGCCGCTCATGTTGGCCAGAGACACGGAAAGGGCCTCGCTTCCACCATACTTTCGGGCAAGCTCTACGGCCTGTTCAAGAAGCTTGAGCGCCTCAGCGGAAGAAGCCTCCCTTTCCAGCAATGTACCAAGATTGCCCAGAGCCTGCAGCTCTAGAAGACGGCTTCCTGTCCTCCGCGCGAGCTCCAGATGCCTGCGAGCCATCTTCTTTGCATCGCTGAATCTGCCGGGCAGGTATTTGTAAACCAGTGCAAGATTTCCCACAGCAAGAGTTTCCATTACCATATTCCCGGTCTCCACGGCATAGGCCAGCACCTGTTTGAGCAGCTTTTCCGCCTCTTCACGCCGTTGCATACGAAGCATACAGCCTGAGGCATTGCCAAGAGCCTTTATTGCCAGCAGTCTCTCCCCGGTTGTTCCATTCCGCAGCTCTTCATATACAGAAAGAAGATATTCAGTCGCTTCTTCTGTTCTTGCCTGAAGCATCAGTATGCGTCCCCGGGTATGGAGTATCTGCGGTCTCAACTCGGAATTCATCTCTTCAAGACCGTCAAGCAATTCAAGCGCGTCCTGCGGTCTGCCGAGATTGGTTGCCAGATTAACCCGCATCATTCGAATCCGTGCCTGATACCCGGGGGCAAGGTTCTCTTCTCCGGCGGCCTCCTCAATAGCTTTTTCCGCGTCCTCCCAGTCTCCATTCGAGGAAAACAGATCAAAAATCATCCTGTGAGCATCAAGTCTCATGGAAACATCACCGGACAAAGCAAGTACCTTCTTCATCTGATCCTGACAGGTGGTTGTCATTCTTCTGGAAAACGCGTGCCTGCCAGCCTTGGTGTACCAGCGCGAAGCATCCTCGGCGCTGTCAGCCTGCTCCAGATGAAAGGCAATACTCTGTGCCTTTTCAGGTCGGAGCGACCACAGGTGAACCATCTCTTCCGCTGCTTTTGCGTGAAGTCTCCTGCGTTCCGAGTGAAGTTGAAGATTGCAGGCTGCCTCCCTGAGCAGAATGTGAATGAAACTGAACAGCCCGTCCGCAGTGCGTTCCCAGACCCTCTCAAAAACACCCCTTGAGAGAATATCCTTCATCTCCCTGTCTGACATGATACGCTGGAGTATCTCCGGATCAAAAGTTCTTCCCAGCACACTGGCTGTGAGGGCTGCTTCTTTAAGATTCGACTCAAGTCTGTCCAGCCTCGCGACAAGCAGCGCATGGATGTTTCCCGGAAAACTCTCTTCATCGGGAGGATCTGCTGCTGAAGTCAGCATCAGGGCGTATTGTTCCATGAAGAAGGGAATTCCCTCAGTACGTTGGTGGAACCACTCAAGGAGTCTTTCCGAAGGCTCCCTGCTCAAGCTCCACTCCAGAAAGCTGCGGCAACCCGCTCTGGAAAGCGGGGGCAGCTGTATTTCAACCGGCGTCAAACCAAGCCTGTGAATAGTTTTGTTGAGCCCCGGTCTTGCCAGAAGAAGAATGGGCGGTCTGTTCTCCCCCAGTTCCTCCAGAACTGCAGCCAGCAGTGTAATGGAATCCGGATCCATCCATTGAAGATCATCAATAACCATAATAGTCCTGTGCAGCAGACAATGACCTCTCATGAACGCTGCGGTGACTGAGACTGTGTTCTGGAATCTGCCCCGGGGATCCAGCCCCTGATAGAGCGATCTCTCCCAGTGGAGACCCGCCAGGGCCGCGAGTACTGATTCCGCCCTGAGTAACTCGTCTGAGATTTCTCCCGCGACCGGATCATCGAGTTCATCCAGCAGATCAATGAAACCGTAAAGCTTTTCCCGGAAAGCTGTGAGCCCTCCCTCTCCAACGGAAATACCCATCCACTCACCCAGCCATCTGGAAAAGATATCCGAGCTTCCTCCCGATGACCCCGCGCTCCGGATGGAGATAACAAAAGCATCGCCCATTCGACGGCTCAACTCAGTGGCCAATCGGGTTTTACCCATGCCGGTAACTCCTGTGAGCAGAATCTGTGTTTCGTCTCTTGCCATCTCTGCTTCAAGCCTATCCAGCAGTTCATCTCTCTCTATCAGCGGTGGAACGGGATCAGTCGCAACAGTTCTTTTCTTCCACGGTGAAAGAACCTTTACCTGCACGGGACGGGATATTCCCTTCAGGGTAATTTCCCTCTCGCTCCTGAATCCAAGACGGGAATTCTGGCTGAATGCGGGACAGCTGTATACGGAATTCCAGGCTGCAGAACTGTGCAGACGGGCTGCCAGGTTCACTGAGGGTCCGAGAACGGTATAGGATTCCAGAAAAGGTGTACTCAGCAGTCCGCTGAAAACAAGTCCGCTCGCGGTTCCGGCTCTCACCCTGCCATTCGCCCTGGCAAACACCTGCCGCAGAAAAACATCTGCGCGACGGGGATCATCCTCCACGGAGACGGGGGCTCCGAAAACCACCAGAATATGGTAGTCATCTCTACCTGCCTCCAGACCGGAAACAAAGCCGCCAAGCTCTCCGGCAACCTCCAGAACAAGCTCTTGAAAGCTTCTTGGACAGTTGCTTCCATTACGATTCTCAAGGGAAAGAAAAATATTGATTACCTGTCTGAATTCATTCACCATACTGTGAGCAAAGAGAGTCGGTGGATTGAAGCAGTCAGAGGAAACAGCCCCGGATGATGTGGATACCGATTCATCATCCCCTCCGGACAAAGCTGGCTGAACAGCCGGACGATCAGAATCGGCAGCAGCTGCATGGATTACAGCAGAGCCCTGGAAACTGTAAAAAGTCCAGTCATCCATGGGAACAGCATCCCATACAACGCGGCCTTCACCAACAGAGTTTACAAGCGGAAGAATATTCCTGAAATCCAGTGCCTTGATCCGTTCACAGGCAGACCGGGCATTTTCCGCTCCCCCGGGAAAGACAACAGTAACCGCATCACCGGCAAATGAAACGGGGAAACCGCCAAACTCGGCACCGGCTTCAACAACAGCAGAAAGAGTCCTGCTGACCTCACTGGAGAGAAGCTCCGCGCCTTCCGCACCCAGACCTGCCATTCTGTCGAACCTGGAAGTAAAACCGGTAATGTCCGCAAGCAGTACAGCACCGCTGAAACTTCCGGAAAGCTCTCCCCGGCGGATACTTTCTCTGATAAACAATGGAGCGTGGTTCAAAACATCCTTTCCAAAAAACGACTATCTTCAATGCAACTCTGTGAACAGACAATAGAGAGGGCTGTTCCACTCTGTCAAGGTAATCAATAATTTCAAAATCCTATTCCCTCTTTGATTTATAATTGAGCAGTAGCGCAAAAAAGAAAGGTGATCAGCATCAGCGAACTTATTGAACTGAGGCACACTCTTCACAGAGAGCCTGAGCTGTCCGGCAACGAGGAACAGACAGCGAAAACTCTCGTACAATTCCTGAAGCGGCAGCACCCGGATCTCCTGATGACAGCTATTGGGGGTCATGGAATTATTGCTGTGTACAGGGGAGAAATACCCGGCAGAACTGTTCTCCTCCGCTGTGATATGGATGCCCTTCCAATCCATGAGACCATAAAAATCAGTCACAGTTCGACAACCGGCGGAGTATCCCACAAGTGCGGTCATGACGGCCACATGGCTATCCTTGCCGGTGTCTCGGCAGAACTCGCTGATACCAGACCGGCCCGCGGAACGGTGATCCTTCTTTTCCAGCCGGCAGAGGAAACCGGGCAGGGGGCCGCAAGAATAATCAGCCGGATGGAGTATCATCCTGATTTCTGCTACGCCCTGCACAACCTTCCCGGATTCCCGGCAGGCCGGGTAATCACACGAGACGGACCTTTCGCAGGAGCCTCAAGGGGAATAATTGTCACACTCACCGGTAAAAGCTCTCACGCGGCACAGCCACTGGAAGGAATCAGCCCTGCCCCCGCTGTCGCCTCACTGATTTCTTACTTCAACCGGGTTTCAATACAGGCTGAAGGAATCATGGCTACCCTTGTACACGCCAGTATCGGGAAAATAGCCTTTGGCACTTCTCCCGGTAACGCCACAGTAATGGTTACTCTTCGGGCTCCCACAGCGGAAACCATGGATGATCTTTCAAAGAGAATCGAACAGCAGATCAAACGCACAGCCGGAAAGGAAAATCTCCAGCACACAATAAGCTGGACCGAAGAGTTCCCGGCCACAATCAATGCGACGCTTCCCAATTCCATAATCCGCAGTACAGCAGAACAACTGGGATACAAAACCACAATTCTGGAAAATCCATTCCCGTGGTCGGAGGATTTCGGGCACTTTACTGAAAAATATCCGGGCGCCCTCTTCGGACTTGGCGCGGGAGTAGACTCTCCCCCGCTGCACAGCCCTGACTATGATTTCCCTGACCGGCTGATACCCATCGGCATCGCCATGTTCAAAGGAATAATTGAAAGGTCACTTGAACAATGAAAACTGAATGCGGCACAATTCTGCACTATGAAAAGAAGGCCGGAAAACTTGCGGAAAGATATGAGTCAGCAGATGTTATTGAGCTGCAGCGACAGTTGCAATCAACACTGAAGAACTGCGAATCCATCCTGGAACTCGGCTGCGGCTCAGGCAGAGACGCGGCATTCCTTCTCGGTCGTTCATACATAAAAAAGATGACAATAACCGATGGCAGCGAAGAGATGCTCGCTCAGGCGGCGAAGCTTCACCCGGAGCTGATTTCACATCTAAAAAAACTTGAGTTGCCTCAAGAACTGGAAAAAGAAAATGACAGATTTGAAGGCATCTACTCAATAGCGGCACTGATGCACATGACACCTCCCGACATCAGAGAGATCCTCAAACAGATTGCACGACTGCTCACTCCGAGTGGTGTTCTTTTCATCTCAGTCTGCATAAAAAGGGAAGCGCAGTCACCGGATGACACTAGAGTATTCACCCTGAAAAACAGCAAGTGGTGGAGTGATCAGATCGAAAAGACCGGATTGGAAATCACAACATCAGTCGAAACAACCGATGGCCTCAACAGAGCTGAAACCCGCTGGGTGAACATTACGGCAGTCAAGCCCGAATAGGGAAATCAGGTCAGCAGAATGGGCCACTTGACAACTCCTGCGCTATACTCTATTTTTCAGAGTACTCTAAAAAACAAGGAGCTGAATATGACTAACAGCAAGATTGAATCGGATATCGGGTATGTAAAAGATCTGGTGACTAAATCAGGTGAATCAACTCAACCTGCTTCTTTCTACTATCTCTGGGGTGTAATTTTAATGGTGGGTTTTTCCCTCATTGATTTTGCCCCTCGATGGGTTGGCTTATTCTGGATGATAGCAGGTCCTGCAGGAGGAATATTGAGTGCCTTTCTGGCTTACAAGGCTGAAGCAAGCAAAGGGCAGATTAATCGCAAGGTTGGAATTAAGTATGCTCTTCACTGGAGTGGGATGGCGGTTATAGTTCTCCTCGCTATTCTTCTTGGCGTAAAGGGCTTTGTTCAGGGAACAGTACTCAGTCAGGTTATCCTCCTGATCGTCGCTCTGGGCTGGTGGACAGCCGGTGTTCACTTCGACAGAATCTTTTTATGGCTTGGGGGAATAATGATGCTTGGTTTTCTGGGTACACTGTTCATTGACAGGTATGTCTGGACAACAATGGGAGTTCTATTAGGACTGGTACTGATCGTTACAGCAATCCGTCAGGGAAAGAAAAATGTCAGGTGATGAAAGTACAGGTATCAAGGATGCTCTTAACAATCTGAACAAACTTCTTGGCCACAGAACAAGACTGGGAATATGTGTACTCTTGGCCAGACACACAGCATTGTCATTCAGCCGCCTGAAAGAACTTCTTGAAGAAACTGATGGCAGCCTGGGTGCCCAGCTCCGCAAGCTGGAGGATGAGGGATTTATCTCTGTAAAGAAGGAATTCAGGAACCGTAAACCTGTAAGCTGGTATAGTCTTACCGAAACAGGTCAGGTCGGGTTGGAGAGACATCTGGATGCGCTGACGCAGCTTATAAACCGGGAAAAGCTGACATAAGCAATACTGACATGATATTCTGAACTTGCAAAGAGCTTTCAAAGCACAAAGAAAGGACTACGAGATGAAATTCATCTTGCTACTACCCCTGGCCTTACTACTTATCACTGGATGCGGTACATCAGAGCCAGCAGACATTGCTGTCACAGAAGAAGAAAACACTCTTCCAGTTGCAGACACTTACCTCTATGTTACCGATTCAATAGGTGTGGAGATCGGTGACAGCAACTATGTATTCGGCGCAATCGCCGGAGCCGGATTTTCCAAAACCGGAGAAATCGCTGTTCTTGATACCCAGAAATCCTCAGTTTTTCTTTTTTCTCCTGATGGCGACTTTATAAGAAACATAGGCCGTAATGGAAGCGGACCCGGAGAATTCCTTCTTCCATCCACCATGGCCTTCCGCCCCGAGGGCGGCCTTGTAGTTTCTGATGGAATGGGCTCCAAACTGGTCTATTTTGATGAGAACTACGAACTCCTCTCAGAAACACCTGGATTTATTCCCACGCCGCCCGTAATGATTGCAGCGATTGATAACATGGAAATAGTCGGTATGATGCCTGATTTTGAGCGGACTGAGGACGGCATGTTCATGGGGTTCACCGTAGCGAAATGGACAATGGAGAATTCAATTCCAACCGTTGTTTACTACTCGCAGATGTCTCCTTTCAACCCTGCCGATCTCAGTGCTACGGGGGATAATATGGCCTTTTTCGCCGCTTCTGCTCACGGGAGAGTATTCACTGCCCGGGCGTCCACAGAAGAATACACTTTCACCGCATGGACTCCTGAAGGCGAAGAAATCTATACTTTTGTCAATGAAGATTTCGAAAGAGTTGAGAAAACTCAGTCAGAGATGGATCTTGAAGCTGAACTCAGAAATGCACAGATGATAGCTCGGGGAATGCCCCCCTCCATGGCCAACTGGGAACCGGATCCTTACA
>JAUVIS010000021.1 GCA_030592635.1 Candidatus Fermentibacteraceae bacterium
GCTCGTGCGGAGCAAGACTTGGCAACATGATAAGCAGAAACAAAGACATTATGGACGCGGCACTCAAACTCGGTCAGGCAAGACTCTGCCCCCCTACTCTGGCTCAGTACGGTGCGGCCTGGATCTATCACCATCTCAATGAAAACTACTATACCGATGTCATGACCACATATCAGAGCAGAAGAGATCTACTCATGGAGGAACTTGCGGATGTGGAAGGTGTATTCTTCCTTAAGCCGGAGGGAGCATTCTACGCAACCATTCAGCTTCCGGTAGAGGACGCTGACAGATTTGCTTCCTGGATGCTGACAGACTTCCAGTTCGAAGCGGAAACAACCATGGTTGCCCCCGCGGCAGGATTCTACGCAACACCGGGGCTGGGGCTTGATCAGATCAGGATCGCCTTTGTTCTTTCCGATGAAAAAATGAGAAAGGCTCTGAGAATCCTCAAAGAGGGGCTTAAAGCCTACATTAATCAGGAGAATAAGTGAAGATACTGAAACTTTCGGATGCCCCGATCTTCCCCGGAGCAGGGAATTTAAACGCAAAATCTTTCACCGATTCCGATTCCTTTGGAATGGTACACTTCACTCTTTCCCCCGATGGATTCATCCCTCAGCACAACATGCCCTTCAAGGTGTGTTTCATTTTGCTGAGCGGCGAGGGAATACTGGCAGTTAATAACGATTCATACCGTCTTCAAAGAAACCAGATTGCAGCATGTCTCACGGAAACCAGAAGGAGCTGGAGAAACTTATCCGCCGAGAAGGATCTTATGGTTCTTGCGCTGAAAATAAAAGACGATAGAGAAAAGAATGGAGAAAATGTGAAAATATTTAAAATGTCAGACCAAGAACCTGCAAAAAATCCCCATGGTGTTGATGTAAGAAGGGTCTATGAGAGTGAACATGCCCTCTCCAGCATCATTACAATGAAACCCGGAGAAAAACTCATCCGTCACATCACACCGGTTGATGTTTTCTTTTATGTGCTTGAGGGCACAGGCGTGGTTGAAGTGGGCGATGAAAAGGAAGCTGTATCCGCTGATACAGTAATTGAGAGTCCGAAGAATATCCCCCACTGCTGGTACAACGAGAGTAACGCCGATCTGCGTGTGCTTGTAGTGAAGGTTCCCAGACCGACCACAAACACACAACTGCTGTAAACTACAGTTTCCTTCTGTGCCAGCCATCCAGCATCACATACAGAATGGGAAGAACCACCAGTGTCAGCGGTGTGGCCACCAGCATTCCCCCTATAACAGTTCTTGCCATAGGCGCCCAGATAGCCGCACTGCTGGTTCCGCCAAGAGAAAGAGGGACCAGTGCAAGTATGGTTGTGCTGGCAGTCATAAGAATCGGCTTCAGCCTGACCCTGCCTGCCTGAATAATAGCCTCTCGCGCGCCTATTCCGCTTTTTCGTCTCAAAACATTGGCAAAGTCCACCAGAACTATTCCATTATTCACCACTATGCCAATAAGCATGAGAATTCCCACAAGAGAAGTCAAACCCATAGTGGTTCCGGTCAAAAGCAGAGTCCATATCACCCCTATGAGCGCCAGAGGTATCTCGAAGATGAGAATAAATGGTTCCAGCAGAGATTCAAACTGAGCGGCCATTACCATATAGACGAGTACGATTGCCACAAGAATAGCCAGCCCCATGCTGCTGAAGGACTCTCTCTTGTCCTTGATATCTCCTGTTATCTCCCAACGGGCATTACCGGTATCAGTTGTGTCCATCATGGTTTCCACATCAGCGGCAACATCACCTATGGGTCTCCCGTCCAGCTTGCAGAAAACACTGACAACACGGCTTCTATCCAACCGGCCAATCCTGTTTGGAGAAAAGCCGGTTCTGAAAGTGCCCCAGAAATCAAGAGGAGCGCCATTAACCGGTAAAGCAGCAACGGCTTCCCTGGAAGAACGATATCTCTCCGCGTACCTGAGATTCACATCAATATCCGTACCCGCGTCGTTCAGTGTTGTTGCGTTCAAACCAAGCATTCCCAGTGTAATTTCCGAGGCCAGTTGTGCCCTTGAAAAACCCCTGAGGGATAAAACAGCATCATCGGGAATGTAATCTATTCGCGTAAACCAGTTCTCCAGTGAAGATACTTCATCGATTGTCCCGAGGATGAGGTCAAGATTATTCCTGACTTGATCCCCAAGAGCCTTCAATGTGTCCAGATCGGAACCAAACAGATTGATCTGGATGGGATACTCGTTGCCAATGGGAACGCCGGCCTTAATAGAATATCTAATTCCAGGTGTATTCGAAAGAACACTCCTCAGCGCCAGACTATAGTCCTGAACACTGGTGTTTCTCTCTCCCTCCGGCTTCAAATAGAATGACATGGTTATTCTGCTTGTCGCGTCCGACCCGAACATCGCCCCGATACCTTCCGCTCTTCCCACATCCACCATAAGATGCTCCAGATCGCCGGGCGCGAACACCGCGGTCAGTGAATCTTCCATAGAGCGGGCCAGACTGTCGGTATAGGACAGATTTGTTCCATCCGGAAGACTGATGATTACATCAATGACTCCTTCCTCCAGCTCCGGGAGAAATGAAGAGGGAACGAAGCGAAAAATAAACAGGGACAGTAAAAACAGAATGACCACAGGAGCAAGCGTCTTGAACCTGTGGACAGTGCAATAGCCAAGAAAGCGTTCATACACGACATCCAGCTTGCCAAGCCCTCGTTCTATTCTCGAAGAGATCGATCTGTCTCTGTGCTTTTTTATAAGGTTTTTCGATCTGGAAGCAAGCAGGGGAATCAGTGTCATGGCCATAAACAGAGATACGATAAGAGCAGATGAAATTGTGATACTCAAGTCTCTGAATATCTGACCGGTCATTCCCTTTACAAAAAGCATTGGTATGAATACCGCCACAGTAGTCAGTGTAGACGCGGCAACTGCCATGCTTACTTCCGACGCTCCCCGGCGGGACCCTTCCTCCCGTGATTCGCCATCCAGTCTTTTTCTGTGAATATTCTCAAGAACGACCACAGAATTATCCACAATCATACCAATGGAAATACTCAGACCCGCGAGACTCATGATGTTCAGATCAACACCGAACAAATACATAGCCGCGAATGTTGTTATAAACGACAGAGGCATTGATATACTGACAATCCCGGCGTTAACCGCTGATCCGAGGAAAAACATCAGCACGGCTGCCGCCAGAAGAATGGCTTGAACTCCGGTAAGAAGCAGGCTCTGTGTCGAGTCCAGGATAAACTCCTCCTGGGAGTAAACTGTCTCCACACGCAGGGTTCCGGAATAATCCGCGGAGGTTTCAGCAATCTGCTCCTCAAGAAGCCTGCATGTATTCACAGTATTAGCGTCTCCGCTTTTCCTCAGTATGAGAAGAACAGAGTTCTCGCCATCAAGTCTGCTTGTGTTGCTCTGGTCTCTGCTGCCGTCATTTATTTCCGCCACATCCCTGAGCCTGACCGGAATCCCGCCATGAAAACCGATAACAACTTCAGCAAGCTGTTCAAGAGATGAGAACCCGGATTCCACACTGATAAAAATCTCTGTATCCTCTGAATCGATGTCACCCCCCGGCCGGTTTCCCCGAACGGCGTTAAGCACTCCGTACACCTGCGTGAGGGAAATGCTTCTTTCCGACAGAAGAACAGGGTTGACAGATACATTGATCTGGCGCACCTCCCCCCCGGAGACATTGCAGGAAGCAACACCGGATACCCGGCTCATCAGAGGTTCTATTTCGTCTTCTACAAGCTGTCTCAGTTCGCCGCTGTTCAGTATATCACTGCTGATTCCGAGTATGACCAGTGGTTTCGCGCTGGAAGACAGGGCCATGATAACAGGATCACGAGCCAGGGCGGGAAGATCGTCTTTGATCTGATCAACCGCCTCTCGCACATCCCTTTCCACTTCATCAACATCAGCCGATGTGGAAACAAAAACTGAAACTCCACTGATGGAATTACCGGAAGAGGATTCAATTGAGGTTACACCCTCTACACCTGATATGGCATCCTCAATGGTTCTGGTTACCAGATTCTCAACCTCTTCCGGAGCGGCTCCAGGAAGAACTGTCACGATCATGATCTCTCCCAAATCAACCCTGGGAAGGTAGTTCAGCCCCAGCTGAGTCAGGGCGAACAGACCGGCACCCCCCATGAAAATGAAGATCATCAGGAAAGTTGTTCCTCTTTTAACCGCGAGTTCAGGAAGATTCATTGCTCTATCACCCGAACCGGTGTCCCCTCGGAAACAAGTGTGTTCCCAAGACAGATAACCGAGTCACCTGGAATCAGTCCTTCCGTTATCTCATATCTGTTACCGTTCCTTATTCCGCTTGTAACTCTCCGGATTGAAGCTTTCCCCTCATGTACCACAGCAACCTCCCAGATGAATTCGCTTACAGGTGTCATTGTGCTGCCCGGAAGAACAACAGCGTTTTCCTTTGTAACCAGTGAAACCATAGCTGTACCGGACAAACCTGGGATAAGGAGTCCTGTTGTATCTGAGAACTGGACTGTCATTGCAACCAGACCGGAGACCACATCGGCTGTCTCGGAAACAGAGACAACAGAGCCGGGAAACAGCCGGCCTGGAAAATGATCAGTGGTAAACACAGCGGGAAGTCCCTCTCTCAGCTTGTGAATGTGTCTGGGAGCCACCAGCAATTCGGCTCTGATTACTCCGGCACCAAAAATGCTGAGAAGAGGCCCTTCTGCGCGATTTCCCTCTGTTGCAATTATCCTGCCTGCAACGCCATCAAAGGGAGCCAGTACAAAACCGTTCCTTGCGGAAGCTGATGAAGCATTGTAGCCGGCTACAGCCCGGTGGCAGGTAGCTTCCGATGCGTTTGCTTCAGTTTCAATCCGCTGAAACTCATCGGCGCTCATGGCACCTGTTTCCGCAAGCTCAACTGCTCTCCGGAGATTACTCTGAGCATACTCTGAGGATGCTCTGGCAGCGGTAAGCATTGCTGCCGCGTCACAGATCATCGCTCTCTGCAGATCATCAGTATGCAGTACGAGAAGTCTCTGACCGGCTAAAACGCTGTCGCCCGCTGAAACCAGCACCTCTTCAACCACGCCCGGTACTGACACTGAAACAACAGCCTCTAAAGCGGCTTCAAGCCTGCACGGAGCGTTCACAGTCTCGGATATCACAGACGGCTCTACCGCAATAACGGTTACGGGAATAATGTCCGCTACAGTTATGTTGCCCTCCTCGCATCCGGCAGAGAGAAGAACTATGGGAATCAAAACTGTTATCAAGTTCTTCATCACTTCTCAGAGTCTCCTTCCCTTGATTCAAAAAAAGCCTTCATCACTGAGGAGATTATGCGCTCAACATTCTCCCGAGTTTCAGGTTTAGAGTAGTCGATATTCATCATTGGATTGTTGTTTCTTCCTCTGAGTATCAGATATTGCAGTCCGCATATTAATACAGTAACAAGGGTAACAGCAGCATCATCTGGAACGATGCCCATCTCTGCCAGAGCCTTCATTTCGTTCTTCTCCATGCTTTTTCCAAAAGCTGTAGTGAGTGGATTCTGTTCTGTAAGCTTCCAGCAGACCAGTTCCTGAGCGAGAGGGCTTTTCAGCAGCGCACGAGAATGATCAAGGATGATGCGGGTCGCAATCTCATAGTGCGGGGCATCAACCGGAAGATTATCGAAGATATCCTCCATTCTGGGACAGAGTTTCTTCTCATTCGCGAATGCCTCCAGAAGCCCCCCCATGGATCCGAAATACCTGTATATAAGAACCTTATCGACACCGGCTTCCCTGGCAACCGCGTTCACTCCAACACCGGTAAAACCCTCACGGGTAATAAGTCTTTCCAGCCCTGCAAGAATCTTCTCTCGCGTTTTCTCTGAATCTCTGTGTTTCGTCATGATCCTCCGTAAAGGCTATGTCACCACTCGGTGATATACACCCGCTCAGCTGTTCTGTCAAATCTGAGTATTGCGTTAAAACAATTGCCGGGTAATGGTAGGGGGTTGTCGAATCAATCCACGGCTTTTGTTCTTTAGTCGTTCGCTGATGACAGAGAAAGTCGGTTTCTGAGTGAAAAAAGAGTTTGGATCCATCCTCAAGAACGCATTCCTGTCGCGAAAGCCGGGAAAAGCATCTCCTGACCGTACTGGAGTCATGCTTAAACCAGGTGAGCGGAGAGATGTCGCTGTACTGTTTCTCGACCTGGCGGGATTCACTGCCTTCTCTGAAACACTTGATCACGAGACAGTTCACGACATTACAAAAAGTCTTATGGATGAACTGGTTTTCACCGCGGAACAGTATTCAGGCTATGTGGATAAAATTGAGGGCGACAGAATCATGGTACTCTTCGGCGCAATTCATTCAGGAGAGAACAACAGCAGATCCGCCATTCTCTGTGGTTTCAAGATGCTTGAAGTTGTTGAAATTGCCAGTCTGGTCCTCACGGAGGCGGATATAATTCTATCGGCAAGAATTGGAATTAACAGCGGTCCCGTCACCGTTGCTCCGGATGCCATTGGTCATCTTACCGCCATGGGAAACACAGTTAACATTGCTTCCAGAATTGAAGAAATCGCCGGGGAAAACTCAATTCTGGTCACCGACAGAGTCTGCTCCCTGTGCTCTAAAGATATTCTCTGGGAGAACTCAAAAGAGATCAGCATCAGAGGAATAGGCATCCCTCTCCTCTGCTGGAAACCTGTGGCTGTTAACTACCGTGGAAACAGTATCACCTGCCGCGAATCCATTAACACAGTCTTTGTTGGAAGAGAGAAAGAATACTCGCTTCTCAGGAAAACCGGAAAAATGCAACGGGATGGCTCTTCCGGGAAAAATCGAATGGGAGGCGCACGCCACCTTATAGTTGAACTCACGGGCGATGCAGGAACCGGAAAAACCAGACTCGTCGCGGAATTTCTGAAAAATGAGTATCTGACAGCCGATTCAATTGTTCTTCGCGGTAACTCTATTTCGGACGCACAGCCCGCCCACTGGCTCTGGTCTGTTGTTCTTCGGAACCTGCTTGACTTCCAGATTGAAGACTGTATTTCTTTCGACAGATTTGTTGATGCCATCTCCCGGCACTGCCCGGTGAACAGACTCTCAACCGCTCTGCCATTCCTGGGGAGACTTGTCTCCGCTGTCTCCAGCGATACCAGACTCCAGGAGTTGGATAACGAAGCCATTGCCACGGAGACAAAAATGGCAATAAGAGATGTTCTTGAAGCTCTTTCAGAAACAACTCCGGTGATAATAATACTGGAAGATCTTCAATGGATGGATTCCACGGATTCCAAAGTGCTCGATTTTATACTAAAAAACTGCAATTCTGCCATTCCAATAATTTTTCTGCTTGTTCGAAGGTCAGATCACAAGAATCTTCTCCCTGAAGACATCTGTGACAGCAGCACTTACTCTATCTGTAAACGAATTGAAATTTGTGAGCTGAAGAAGCATGAAGTATGTGTTTTCTCAGAAAAATTCATGCAGAGGCTCAACAAAGGTGAACCAAATCCCATTTCAGACGGGGCGATGGAGTTTATTCAGAGACACTCCAGTGGAAACCCGTTCTTCCTTCAGGAGCTGCTTCTTCACCTCGTGGAATCCGATGGTCTATCACTTCGGAACTCCACTTGGTCTCTTACTGACAATTCTGTTGAACTTTCCACACCGGGAAGCCTCACCGGCCTGCTTCAATCAAGACTGGATCGTCTGCCGGATAACTGGAAGAAAACTTTGCTTAACTGCTCCGTATTCGGGATGGAATTCAGGCATGATCTGTACAAAAGTGTTGAGAGAAAGCTGGGAATTACTCCATGCGGAGAAGAAGTGTTCAATGGCCTCGTAGAGCGGCAGTTTCTTGAGAACTCTTCATCCCGGGAACAGACCGGCTACAGGTTCCGTCATTCATTTATTCAGGATACAGCCTACCGAAGTATTCTTGCTCACAATCTTAAACTGCTTCATAAGGCAGCGGCGGAATCAATGGAAGAGCTTTTCGACGATGACGATGAAAGAATCTCCGCTAAACTGGCGGATCACTGGGAGCGGGCAGGAGAAGAATCTTCTGCTGTAAGATGGGGTATTATCGCCCACAGGCACGCCTCAAAGAATTACCAGTACGATACCGTTCTGAAGTGGGGGGAAAAGCTTGACAACTGGCTCTCACCCAACGAGGATGATCCCGAATCACTGCAGAAACTGCTTAATGTTCTTTATAGAAACGGCCAGGTTCTGTACTTCACTCACCAATGGGAAGAGCTGCAGATCCTCCTTGAGAGATTGCTTGAACTTGCTCAAACTCATCACTTGGCGGAATGGGTGGCTGGAACAGAGATTGCAATGGGCTCATACCGCACAGCGGTCAGAGACATGGATAAAGCCCTTGACCATCTAAACACAGCACTCAGATTAAGCAAAGAAAACGGCTTCACAAAATATGAGAGCGAGGCTCTGAGCTGTCTGGGTGTTATTGCAGGCATGAACCGCGAGTTTTCCCGGGCAAGAGAATTCTTTGAGCAGGCGGGGTTTTTGTGTTCCGGCCTGAAAAATCAGGGAGGCAGGGCAAAAGCTCTCGGCAATCTTGGCATCCTTCACAGAGACACGGGTGAAACTGACAAGGCAATTACCCTTCTCGAGGAAGTTCTGGAAATCTTCAGGGAAATCGGAGATGTAAGAAGGGAAGCTGTCACACTTGGAAATCTGGGCAGCATGTACCACGATCAGAAATGTTTTGACAAAGCGGAGTATCTCTTCAAAAGCGCAATTGAGATATTCCACAGACTGGGCGACAGAATGCCGGAAGGAATATTTCTGTGCGATCTTGGAAATGTTTTCAGAGAGCGCAGATATTCTGACCGGGCCAGAGATTCCTACTTCAGGGCTTTGAACATCATGAAAGAAGCAGGCGACAGGAGAACAGAGGCCTGGATCATGACCAACCTTGGTCTCCTGTACATAAACGAGGGAAATCCTGCCGAATCGGAAGATCTTTACAATGACGCTGTTCAGATATTTACAGAAGTCAAAGACGAAGCGAATAAAGCAGGGGCTCTGGCAGGTGCCGGTTATGTGCAATACCTTTCCGGGAAGCACGAGATTGCTCGGGATACCCTGAGAAAAACATGTGAAATCATCTCAAGACTGAAACTGTCACCGGAGGACTACACCGAAACATTCATCAAATTGCGCAGAGGACTTCTCAAGACCATTTCCACCGGAGAAGCTCTCCCCTGGCCGGAACACTGGGATATCTCAAAGCAGTAAAATCAGATTTCATGCCGGAAGATGTAAACGGTGGTTCCAGTCTCTTTCCTGTCCATACCCACAGTCATGAACCTGCCCCGCTCTACCTGTGATCGTACACAGTCCGGAGACTGTCCCCGTCTGCAGCCAGAATGAGGAATGAAGACAACTCCGACTGACTCACATAACTCTCTTCATCTCCGGGAATTGCGTAGTATCCGCGATAGTGCGCTGTCCATTCGAGACGAAAAAACAACTCGCCGTCTGCCGAAACGAAGGGGCTGGAAACCGTGAATTCAATGCCGTTGCCCCCGAAAAGACTGGTAAATTCTTCCACAAACTGATAACCGGATTCAGCTTTTCGGAAAACGGTAAGAACCGCTCCATTCCCTCCACTGGAAAATACCGAAATAAAAAGAGAATCCTCTCCAGCGGGAAGCTCAAGGCGGGATATCTCTTCCCACCCCGGACAGGAAAATACTGCCGGTGATATCTCAGCAACAATCTCACCCTTCCCGCAGACAAACAACCATTCACCATCCTCGCGGATTTCCTCTTCGTAACCTCCCGCCAGGACAATAAGAAAAAAAACAATACTCACAGCCACAGGCTCACCTCCTTACAGCTGATGCCGGTATAACACAGCAGATTTTTCATGCTGATCTCTGACCCGTCAGACTCCTGTAACCCACGGCCTCGCCTGCTTGACAATCAGCTCACCGTCGAGTGTTATCTTGAATTCTATCTCCATGGCGAAGGCCGCATCAGTCCGATCCATCCCGTAAACTGACGCGTAATGGTTGTGGATCATTTCCAGATAGTCCGCAAGCTGTTCAATGTGTTCCGCGGAAAGCACCCTTCCGCCGGACTGAACCCTGTTTGAAAGACCAGTGTACTGGATTTCTCTTAAAACATCCCCTGTTATATTCTGCTCTGTCAGCAGAAATTCCTCCGGTACGGATTCCGATTCCGGGTTGGTCACCATATCCTCTCCAGCCTGAACATTTACATAAAAACCGGTGATGAAAGGGTTGAATACATTCCTTGTAACCGCCACGCCGTTGGCGAGTTCACCCCGGTAACTGGGATGAACAAGAACTGCCATTGCCCCTGAAAGATGATTGATCCGGTAAAATTCCCGTTCTTCAAAGGCTCTGTAAGTCCACATCCCCGCCCACACCTGCTTAATGGTTTCTGAAATATGTCCTTCTTCCGCATGATGGGTAAAAGAGCTGTATAGCCCCGCGCCGTTGAATCCCGGCAGGTCTTCATTATTCGTACTTGAGCGGCACCGCAGGGGTTCTCCCGGCTCAAACTGCGCAGCCATAACAGATAGAGAGTCCATCATCCATGGAGGAATTTTGCTCTCCCTGATCCTCCGTCGCAGTTCCCGCAGCATATCCTCCCTTTCTTCCACGCTGCAGTTGAACTCATCCAGAGCTGTCAGAGAATCTGCCGCGCGGTACAGATCGTTGTATTCCATAAACTTGTGATAGTAATAGAAAGGTATTGCATACCCATCCGGCACACTGAAAGATGGCAGACACCATGTGAGTTCTCCCAGGCTCGCTGCCTTTGCCCCGTATGCTCCGGAATCCGCAAGTCTGATATTTTCGAGACTTTGAATCCTCTGCTCTGCAAGTTCTCTGTTAAGGATTGTCGCGCTGTCCGGTCTCACAGATTCAAGCCACTCTACTGCCGCGGAAAACGGAATTTCCTCAATTGTGTATCCTCCGGGAAGGGCAGTCAACCGCACATACCTGCCAAGAAGGGATTGGTACTCAGCAGTATCGGTAAAATTCGGGATGTAGATATTAGGGGTGCCATTCTGTACCGCCTTTAGATTGATGTGTGAAAGTGGAGTTTGAGGAATAGTGGTTATTATTCCGGCAACATGACTGATGTCATTGGGAATTGTCTGAAAAACCGGAATATCCCTCGCTGAGTGTACGCCTCCTGAGCTTCCGTTCCGGAGAATCCCGCACGCCTCACCAGTGTTCAGAGCAGCGTAGTCCACACCGCTGAACAGTTCTGATGTCAGCAGTACCGGTACTCCCGCAGCCTCAAAAAGCCCGTTTTCTTCATTGTAAATGCGTACCTGAGTCTCACCGGCAGGGTGATACACTATCCTTTCCCCGGCATACGCCATCCCGTGAAGGATCAGTCTGAATGCCAGAGCCGCTTCATCAGCATGAACCGGGTCACTCGGCCAGAATTCAATTGTGTAGATTCCGCCGGACTGGCCTGATCCGGCATATCTGTCGTGAGCAACCACACTTCCCGCCATAAGCCTTCTGTTAAAGTCGGTATAGGTACGCGTATTGAAATCCAGCAGGCTCAAATTCCATCCCAGAGCCTCATTGAAAAACTTCCAGTGATACTCAAATGCGTTCGAGTCAATAAAATACAGCTTCGGGTTATCTGTGCGAATGTCTGTAATCAAAAACTTAACCTCGGAAAGTTGAAACGATGCCCTCCCGTCATCTCCGGAGGCCAGCCTGTCAAAAACTGCTCTGTCTTCTATTACAGAGATGCCGCTGTTGAGTGCTGTGTTGTATCCTGCAGTTACTCCGTGCGTTCCTGCAAAACACACCTCAACGCAACCCCGGCCCCAGAGAAGAATTAAACACATCAGTGGCAGTTTGATAAACACCCCTTTCAAAAGGATTCCTGAATTGAAATACCTTTTCAGGAAGAAGAATATTCCCCGAGCTCCGGAAAACCGCAAGGAGATCCATTGACGCCGCTTCCGTACGGGGTTAACATCTGTACAGGGCTGATTCAGAAGGGAGGTTTAAATTGGACAGAATTGTGGCGCATCTTAAAAACGGGGAGATAGCAAAAGGACACTCAACTGATTTCTCTCCTGAGAAAACAATCTTCCATTTGATCAGTATGATTGATCCGCTGTGTACGGAGGAAATAAGGCTTGACAACCTCAAGGCAATATTTTTCGTAAAAGACTTTCGGGGAGATTTTCTGCATGTGGACTCGCACGACTTCAGTGAAGCCCCGACTTCCGGCAGGCATATTATCATCACCTTCTACGACGGTGAAATATTCTTCGGGGCCTCTGAAACAATTCACAGGGAAAAAACTGGTTTCTTCATCCGCCCTATCGATCCGGAGGCAAACACAATCCGCGCGTTTGTAATCAACTCGTTCATTGAAAGCGTTGATATTGTAGGATAGGCTACAAGCCCCTGTTTACCATGGGAACAAATCGAACCGGGAGATCCTCATGTACATGAATCTCTCCATCCCATTTTATCAGTATAACCAGTCTCTGAGTCAGTTTCCCCACAGGCAGAATCATTCTTCCGTCTTCCTTGAGCTGATCAATTAGAGTCTGTGGGATTTCCTCGGGAGCACAACTGACAATAACAGCGTCAAACGGTGCATTCTCCGGCCAGCCCGAATAGCCGTTCCCCTCAAGAAGATGAACCCTGCTGCTCAGCACTTCTTCCGCATGACGAGCCAGTTCAGACACAATTTCAATTGTAAATACCTCAACACCCATTTCATCCAGCACAGCAGCCGCATACCCGGATCCCGTCCCTATCTCAAGAACTCTTTCTCCGGGAGTCAGCTTCATTTTTTCCAGCATGTAAGCAACTATATATGGCTGTGATATGGTCTGCCCGTGGCCAATAGGAAGCGGATAGTCACCGTAAGGGTTTCCCGGAAGCCTGAAACCGTAAAACCCGGGAATGAAAAGGTGCCTCTCCACTGCTTCCATGGCGCTTAGAACCAGGCCATCCCTGATCCCCTGAATCTCAAGCAGTCTGACCATGGCCCTTCTCTGTTTTGTCCAGTCGATATTTCCTCTGCTCACGGATGTCTCCCCTCACACTGACTATGATGGAATTCCAGCGTGTTCAACAACTGGCCTTGAGTGGAAATGATGCTCCAACCGCCGCAGGCAGAGCATGGCTGATATTACTCTACCAGCCAGCTCACGCAGTAAGATTCCGCAATACTTCTGCCTATTGCTTCTCAGTAAGAGAATAAGTAATCACTGAGGTAAATCCATCAGCTTCTCCGTTATCAACGGTGATTGTGTAATCCCAGTTACCCATGTATCCAATAAGCAGGGTTGAACCTTCGACGGCACTATTCATGTCAATGTTCTCAAGACTGCCGACAATAACATCAGTCACATCGGATATCTGATCGTTGCTGCCGAGAACAAGACTGTACATCATGGTTCTACCGGCATCCTGTTCTATGCCACCCATAACAGTTGAATTTTCAATATCATAAATGGGAATCACATCGGGGAAACCTTCGGGGATAACCGCGTCATAGTTGCTGTAGTTAGTATCGGTTGGCCCCGGATCAGACTCTGAATTTTCATCAGAAGATGAAGAGGTTTCGGAAGACGATGAGATTTCAACATCTGCATCGCCTGCTTCCCCGCCAACGCCGCAGCCGCCGGCGGCAAACAGCGCCAGCGCTGATAAAAGTAGCAGTATTCTTGCGATCTTCATGATAACCCTCCTCTGGCAATGACTTGATTCCAGTTAATAAACCCCAGTTCATCGAATAATCCGGCTTATCCATACCCGGACTGTTCCATGCGGACTGAATCAGTTTGAGCACGATAATGTAACACGCCCTGAGTAATACTGTAACTGTGCCGTTTGCAGCTGTCAATGAGTTCTCCCGATCATCCCGGTGAAGTCGAAGAAAGCCGCGTACCGGAAACCGCTTACGAGGGTCTGCGGAACAACTGAACTGCAGCGCATTATACACCATGAAACCTTTATCGTCCTATTGACATCATCTTAAATAATAGTTAGCATCTAAATAGACGGCAATCACTTAGGGGGTGTCACATGATTAATATCGTGGTACACGGCAAAGACGGAAAAATCTCAAAGGGTTACTCCTCAGACTTTTCTCCCGCACTTCCCTGCTTTCATCTTGCAACACTTGAGAATCCATCCGATTCAGTAAAGTTCTGGCTGGACAACCTCAAGGCCGTTTTTGTTGTAATGGATTTCCATGGAGATCCTCTGCACCTGGACTCCCATGAGTTCAATCAGGCATCATTCTCCGGGAAACACATTGTTGTAACCTTCAAGGACGGAGAGAAATTCTACGGAGTTTCCGACTTGACTCACAGAACTTCAACAGGCTTCTTCATTTTCCCGACAGACCCGGACTCCAACACGATAAGAGCCTATGTAGTCAGCTCCGCTGTTGAAAGTGTCGATATTACAGGGTAACTGCAGAAAACAGAGCTGGATCTCGACAGAGCTTGATTATGGTATCACTGGAGTCCTTTTCATCAGCTTGAACAGTAGACATTCAGCCTCTTCAGAAGCCTGATAAGGGCCTTGTAGTGGGTCCCTTTCCAGTAGATTCTTCCGCATGCCGGGCACATGCTGAACTCATTGTAATACTTTCCGGTCAGCGGCTCCAGCCTGTGCAGAATGATTTCCCTGCTCACAGGTTCCAGAAGCCCGCCGCAAACGGTACACCTGCTGAAAGGTCTTACACATCTTCTCAAATCAAGCCTGTCAAGAATTTCACCCGCCTGCTTCTCAGGATCCTGACTGTGCAGAAAACACCCGTGCGTTACCGTGTTCCTCTTAAGAAGCATCCTGTCTCTGGTGAGAAGTATCCTCTCTTCCTCCGCTGAAATCCCGGCAAGTTCCTCGTCAGGAACATCTCCGGGAAACTTCGCGTCAAACCCCAGCAGACGGAGGATAGCAGCCAGTTTTCCCAGATGCACATCCAGAACGAAACTGGTTTTCCGTAGAGGTTCCTGACGCAGAGCAATTACCGGAAAAACATCAGTACTTTCAAACACGGGATACACACTGATCCTGTCACCCGCTTTTACTGTGGAATCAAATCCCACAGACAATCCGTTAAGCAGAATCAGTTCAATCTCTGTATGAGGAATACCGGCGGACTCGATGAGATGCTTAAGATTCCTGCCCCCGGTGACAGGATATGAAAACTCCCGCTGCCGCCATTCCTTCCGCAGGAAATCATTCAACTCGGCGTATGCCCGTATTGTCACAAACTCAGTCTCTCTGCACATCCTGTTCCCCGCTCACTCTCAACGCCTCAAGCCGGATCATTCATAATAATACAACATCGTTTGAGTTGTGCATACATCATTCGGGGTGCTGTGATTCCTCTCCGTTCAGTCTGTTTTCCCTCCGGGATCGTCGTATATTGTGTTTACCGGGAGTCCCGTGTGTGTCGCCCCTGAGCCAGGTTCTTACTGGATTATTATGAGTGGGCGCATTCCGGATGAAACGGTTTTGTTGAAACTTGGGTAGTCTGAAAAGGGGAATAACCTGTGAATGATAAGCAGTTCGACAGCTATTTTGAACTCGGACTTATCGGCATGGCTATTCTCACACCCGGAACAGATTTTGTTGCTGTCAACAACTTTCTCTGTGATATGCTCGGTTACTCCAGAGATGAACTTCTAAAAATGAATTGGACCGATCTTACCCATCCTGATGATCTTGAAGCTAATGTTAACGCTCTAAACAGGGTAATATCCGGTGAGATTGACTGCTACAAACTGGAAAAGCGTCTTCTTCATAAAAACGGTAGAATTATTTATGTGAGCATCGCTTCCAAGTGCACAAGAAATCCCGATGGATCTGTAATAAATCTTCTTTCGCTTGCCCAGGATATCACAGAGAGAAAATTTTCTGAAGATAACATCAGGAAATCAGAACTGAAATACAGAACCGTTGTTGAAAACGCGAGAGAAATGATCTGGCAGCTGGACAGGGATGGCAACTTTGTTTTTTTCAACAAGTACGCTGAGGAGCTATCCACAAAGAAGAGCGCCAAGTGGTCAGGCAGGAATTTCTCACCTGCCGTTCACCCGGATGATCTTGACAGGGTAAAAGAAGTTTTTGTTGATACTCTGAGCGGTAATACCAATGAATATGAAGTCAGAATATTCTCAGCAGAAGGTAATTTAATCGAACTCAGAGTTCAGACATTCCCGATCTACACTGACGGAGTGATAACCGGAACACTGAGTTTTGGCAGAAACATTACCGACGAAATAAGAACTCAACGGGCACTGGAAGCTTCTGAAGAACGTTACCGTTCTCTTCTCGCAAATCTCCCTGTTGGAGTATTTCGGTCAACTGCCGACCGGGATGGAACATTCCTCTCTGTTAATCCTGCTCTTGCCAGAATGTTCAACTTTGAAAACTCCGAAACAATGCTCAGAGCAAAGGCATCTGATTGTTATCAGGATATTGAGGATCGAAACCGATTCATCAGCAGTATCAGAAGCAAAAGTTCGATTTCCGGATACGAAGTCCGGTTCAAGCGGACAGACGGATCGGTATTCTGGGGTTCCCTGACATCCAAAGCCACACTGGATAAAGAGGGCAATCTTCAATATCTGGATGGAGTTCTGGAAAACATTACAGAACGCAAATCAATTCAGAACGCGCTTCAGGAATCACAGGAGAGATACCGTCGTCTGCTCGACCACAATCCAGCGGCGATTGTCGTTCATGTTGGCGGCGTTATCGTTTATGTCAACAAGGCAAGTCTGGATCTTGTAGCAGCTTCCTCTCCTGAAGATGCCCTCGGCAAAAAGATATTTGATTTTGTCCATCCTGATTACAGAGATATTGTGCATGATCGTGTCAAACAGTGCCAGAGGGAGGGAAAACTATCTGAACCCATCGAAGAAAAGTTCCTCAGGCTCGACGGCAAATCAATTGATGTAGAAGTAACAGCAATACCAATAACATACCAGGGGCAGCCTGCTTCCCAAGTCGTTTTCTGGGATATCACCAACAGAAAACAGGCAGAAGAAAACATCAGGAAGAACCTTGATGAATTGAGCAGAACTCTTAAAGGAACGGTAGACGCACTTTCTTCAGCGGTTGCTACAAGAGATCCGTACACGGCGGAACACCAGAGGGAGGTGTCAAAGTTTGCGTGTCTGGTCGCGGAAGAAATGAACCTTCCTGAAGAAATGATTGAAGGCCTTCGTGTGGCAAGTCTCCTGCACGATATCGGCAAGATAAAGATTCCAGCGGAGATTCTCAGTAAACCCGCACTTCTAACGGATATAGAATACCAGTTGATTAAGACCCATCCCCGTGCGGGTCTGGAAATCCTTAAATCCATCACTTTCCCGTGGCCTGTGGGGAGAATCGTCCTGCAGCACCAGGAGAGAATAGATGGTTCAGGCTATCCGGAAGGTCTCAAGGGAAATGAAATCTGTCTTGAGGCACGAATCCTTTCAGTTGTCGATGTGCTGGAGGCAATGTGCTCACATCGCCCCTACAGAAGCTCCAGAGGCAGGGAAAAAGCACTTGAGGAAATTACCCGGAACAGGGGTATACTGTATGATGAAGATGTTGTTGATGCATGCCTGAAACTGTTCAGAGAAGGAAAATTCCATCTTTCCAGCACATGATACTGATTACCCGGAAACTGAATACGATTTTCGGTCGACCTGCTGATTGCTCCGCTATACCCTCTGCTCATCGAAGAAAACACCCTTTATTCCAACCGGTTTACCTGTCACCGGCGTTGCAGTATAATAATCTTTGGTGTTTTTATGGAGGAATAACTTGGGATTCAAAACAAATGAAATTGGCGTTGAATATTTTGATGATCTTACCGGTTTGTTTAACCGACGCTGCCTGACAAAGAAATCCTTTGATTACATCCAGAAAGCAAACCGGGACAGGGCTCCGCTTTCTCTGGTTATTATCGATCTGGATCATTTCAAGAATGTCAATGACACCTACGGCCACTCCACAGGAGACTCGGTTCTCAAGGCCGTTGCTGCTTTCCTGAATGAAATGCTGAGAAAAGACGATACGGTGTTTCGTTACGGTGGGGATGAATTTATTTGTATGCTTCCAAACACGGGATACGAACACGCTGAAAAGATTGCTGCCCGCTTCCTTGAACAGTGTCGTTCCATGGAATTTGCGAAAATCCGACTTACATACAGTATTGGCATTGCTTCCTTCCCGTCAGACGGCAGAGACTGGCTCACTTTGTTCAACACTGCCGACAGTCGTCTCTACAGCGCGAAAAGAAACGGCAGAGACAGAATAGGTTCATACAGAAAAACAGATAAAAGAATAACCACTCCCACCGGTGAGATAATCGGTCGGGAAGATGAAATAGCCAGAATCAAGAGTATTATCAGCCGCAAAACCGGAGATGATACCAGGGCAGTAAACATCTGCGGAGAGATCGGAGTGGGGAAATCAAGACTGATCCATGAAATCGCCGGTGATTCCGATTATGAGGATGTGGTTTACCTTGAGAGCGTTTTGTCCCCGACCACCAGATCGATACCGTACTATCCCTTCAGAGAAATCATCCGCAGGGTAATCAGAAATAAGGGAAAGAAGAGCCTGATCAGCATTCCAGAGCCATTTCAGATCGAACTGCTGAAAATACTGCCCGAGCTGGCAGAAGAGATGGAGAAACCAGGTGGGAACAGCATATTCATGCTTGACAAATTCAGGCTTTTTGAAGGTGTGTGCAGGTTCCTTGACCTGCAGGCCTCTGATTCTCCTCTGTTTCTCTGCCTGGATAATATTCACTGGGCAGATGAAAACTCTCTTGAGCTTTTCAACTACCTGATTAGAAAGCTCAGCGGGCGTCCTGTCTTTTTCTTTTTTATCTACCGCATTGAAGAGGCACATTTCGATTCATTTCAGAGCGTCCTCCAATCTATGAACAGAGAGAAGCTGTTCGATGATATTGAACTTGAACCGCTTGATCAAGCTGATACCGCCCGCATGCTTTCAGTGATTCTGGACGCCTCTCCATCGCCTGAACTGATAGCATTCATCTACAGGAAGACCGGGGGAAATCCGCTGTTCATTGAGGAGCTTATGAAATCTCTGGAACTGAATAACGCACTCCAGTGGAAAGATGAAAGTGTAACCTGCTACGAAAGCGAAAAGATCATTATTCCCAACTCTGTCAGAGGTGTGGTTGACAGAAAAATGGGAATGATGGGACACCAGGCACGCGAGCTTCTTGAATACGCTTCGGTAATAGGCAGGGAGTTCGATTTTAAATTACTCCCTGAAATAACCGGAAAAAATGAGGGGCATCTGCTGGATCTGCTGGACGAGATACTGGGCATGAGGCTGTTAAAGGAATGCGATGGAGATCGGTATCGCTTTACAGAGGATGTAGTCCGAGAGACAATATATCAGCAGATGAGTACTGCCAGATCAAAGCTCTACCATCGAACAGTTGGAAACGCACTGGAAAAACTTCATAAGAACTGCACGGAGGAAGTAGCCGAGGAATTAACGAATCATTTTTACTTGTGCCTTGATAAAGCTAAAGTGATAGACTACGGCATGATTGCGGCAGACAGGGCGAAAAATGCCTATGCGAATCAGAATGCGATTGGCTTCTACAGCAGAGTTCTTGAATGCCTGCCTGAAAGCGACATCAGAAAAATCGAAGTTCTAGCGAAAAGGGCATCAGTGCTGGATCTGGTTGGAGACGGCGAGAAAGCGATAGAAGATCTTAAGCTTGCTGTCAAAAATTCACAGCTGCTCGGTGAGAAAAAACTGGAAGCTGAAAGCCTTATTGCTTTGTGCAAAGTTCATTTTGGAATATCGAACTACTCCAACACCATTGAAATGGCCGGGATTGCTCTGGATATCTGTCGTACACTTGACGACAAAAAGGGGGAAGCGGCCTGCCTCAACTGTATCGGTATCGCAAACTGGCATCTGGGGAAGTACGAGACAGCCCTGAAACTGTATAAGAACTCTCTTGGAATCGCGAAGAGTACAGGGGATGAACAACTTGAAGCAAAGAACCTCAGCAATATCAGCATAATACACTGGAGCCTGGATGATTACACCAAAGCGCTTGATATCTACATTCGAGCATTGGAAATAACAACAAAACTTGGTGATGTTATTTCTGAAGCGAAAGCATTCAACAATATCGGACTTATCCATGGAAGCGCCGGTGACAATGAAAAAGCCATGGAATGTTACGAAAAATCACTGGAGATATCCAGGAACATATGCGCAAAACAGCTTGAAGCAAGCGCTCTTAACAACATGGGAATAATAAATGTGAGACTCGGCAGGTACCCGGAGGCAATAGGCAACTACAAAAACTCACTGAGCATTTCGAGAGAAACCGGCACTCGCAGAGTTGAAGCAATGGCCTGTAATAATATCGGAGCTCTTTTCTGCGATCTTGGCAACTTTGATGCTGCGCTTGAGTACTGCATGCGCTCACTTCGGATATCCGGTGAAATCGGTGCTCGTCAAACCGAAATAGAGAGTCTTGTTGCGCTTGGGTATCTGTTTTTGAGCAAAGGCGAATTGCCGAAAGCTGAAAAATACTACGAAAAAGCTCTCTCAACAGCACAGTTAATCAAGTCAAAATCACTGCTTGCAGAAGCCCTTATTGGCTCTACTGCTCTTCATCTGGATATGAATAATCCGGCCAAAGCGGGTGATACACTTAAAAGTGTTTTTCAACTGGTTGACGAACTGGATTCCGACGAGATGGAAGCATCCGCTTTCTTCCTTTCCGGAAGACTGGCCACAGAGGAAAGCAGATGGATCGATGCCACCGCCGCCTTCGACAGATCGCTGCTTGTCCACAAAAAATTTGACAGGCAGATAAGCACAGGTAAGATTTGTTACTATCAGGGCCTGATGTTCAGCAAATCAGGAGATGAAATCAGGGCACATGAGAGCTTTATGAAAGCTCTGGAGATATTCGAGAAGATCGGTGCCGCCGGATGGCTTGATAAGCTTAACACTGCAATGAAAACCCATCCGGCAGACCGGTTGTAACAACTCGGCAACAGCAATCGTCAAACCATTTCATTCTCAACCCGGATCCATCACAGGTTACTGTGATGGATTACAAGCTTTGCCATCAGGCTAAGACGAATTCTCTCAGCGGATAACGACCATTCTGCTTGTGGAGAGATAATCTCCGGATACAAGACAGCACATGTAGACACCGGCGGACAGATCTGTTGTGTCCAGAGCAACTTCGTTGTCTCCTGAAAGCAGTTCAGTATACAGCAGTGTATCGACTTTCCTGCCTCGCATATCGAACAGATCCAGCCTTGCATTACCCAGGCAGTCACCAGGCAGCGAGAAACAGATTGTCGTAATGCCGCTGGCCGGGTTCGGGTGAATACTGTTCAACCCGAAAGACCGGATTGGACTGGTTGCAGCGTTCTCAATACCGGTTTCCGTCGATTCAATACAGTATATCCAGCCGCCACTTCCCATTTGACGGGCGTGAACCCGTTTGCCGCCAGTTGCGGCAACTGCGCCATCGTTCGATATCTCACATGCAAGATGAGAACCCGGATAGCTTTGATCCATAGCAAAGTACGGAGTCGCACTATCTGTCATAAAAAGGGCCGAACGCGTCCCGCTTCCACTGAACGGACCCCACGAGGCGGCAATGCCGGTAGTCGCGTCGTTGCCGTTCAGTGCGACACACGCTGTCAAATCGCCAAAATCCCCGCTTTTCCATACTGGTGAAGGTGAAGAAGTGTTGAAAATGTAAGCATATCCACGGTTCATACTGGCATTCGGCTGATAAGAGCTTACCATGAGTGTGTTTGCTGTAATATCCACGGAACACACCCAAGGATAGTAGTAATCAGAAGGTATGGTATACAGCCAGGATTGTGAAAATTCGGTACCGTTCCACTCATTAAGGCGAACCTTTCCGCGATAGTTCCCGTATAGCATCCATTGACCGTCCGGAGAAACAGCCGGTGTATACTGCCAGCCGTTATCAATACTGAAGCAGTTGACCTGGTTACCTGAACTGTCGTAAACATATACATTCTTGTATGTGGAGTAGACCATCAGTGATGCGTCATCCGTAATATCAACACCGATGGGAGTTTCATCTGTGTTGGGCAGATCTATTATCAGAGTCGGCGTACTGCCGGAACTGTCGAACACATAAAGCTGGTGCGGTTTCTCGGGATCATCCGTAACATTAGCAACCAGACATACGACTGTAGAACCATCAGGGGTAACCCGAACATCCATCGGTCTAGATGACTGATTTACATCAGTACTGATATAGGGAAATTCGTAGATCCAGTCCGGTGTTGAAGAGGAAGTGTTGAACTTGAACAGAACACCGCTGTAATTCCCGGAATTATCGCACCACCCCGGTACACAGCCGGCGATGACAGACCCGTCTGATGAAATATCTCCGCTTATAGCACTCGCTACATACATATCCCCGGCGCAAAGATCATAGGTCCAGACGGGTACTCCGCTGCCGGCTGACTCGTAGAGTTCCCACTTCTCGTAGTTGAGGCTCCAGGAATTAAATATGTATGCGCCATCCCCGGATACATCTATATCTGTACACACGGCACCGTAGTCAGTTTCCCAGTCCTCCGCAGACCAGAGTATCCCCGCCTGTTCAAATAAGTTCGGGCAGAGCAGACCGCTGTATGAGCAACCGGCTGATATTGCGGGCGAATGGGCTATTTCCAGTCTCGTATCAAACACTCTTTCGACGAAACGATTTCCCGTTTCATCATTTGCGATACCAGCGCCATCAAAGCC
>JAUVIS010000210.1 GCA_030592635.1 Candidatus Fermentibacteraceae bacterium
AGCAATGCTTACGGTCACGGGGTCAGAGAGATGGTTCCCCTTTTGACAAAAGCAGACTGGCTTGCGGTGAATTCACTGGAAGAAGGGCTTGAACTTCGGCAGATGGGAGAGCAGAGGCCCGTTCTGCTGATGGGGCATGTGCCTCTCAGCAGAATAGATGAGGCCAGGCAGGCAGACCTCAGATTCATTTTCTGTAATATTGAGACTCTTCGGGCAATCAGAGAGCTTCCCCCTTCGGAAAAACAAGTTCTTCTTCATATGAAAGTGGAGACCGGAACCTGGAGACAGGGTGTTCCTCCCGATGACGCTGTTTTTATGGCTGGTAAAATTTCTGAAATGCCCGGGGTTGTTCTGGAGGGAATTTATACACACTTCGCGAACATTGAGGATACTCTGAACCATCAGTACGCGGAGATGCAACTGGATACATTTCAGAGAGTTCTTGACGCGTTGAAGGGCGCAGGGCTGACTCCTCCTGTTATTCATACCGCCTGTACTGCAGCGGCCATTCTTTTTGCTAAAACGCATTTTTCGATGATAAGAACCGGTATAGGGCTATACGGTCTATGGCCATCACGGGAAACAAGGCTTTCCGCGGAATCCTCAGGATGCACAGTGCCCGACTTGAAGCCGGTACTTTCATGGAAAACAAAAATTGTTCAGATCAAAGAGGTTCCAGCAGCAAGTTTTATCGGTTACGGAGGTACTCACAGAACAACAAGAAACTCAAGAATCGCTGTTCTTCCAGTTGGTTACGCGGATGGTTACAGAAGATCACTCGGCAATGCCGCCTGGGTACTCATTGCAGGCCGGAGAGCGCCTGTTCTGGGCAGAGTGTGCATGAATCTGTGTATGGTGGATATCACGGACATTCATGGAACTTACCTGGAAGACGAAGTTGTTCTTCTGGGAAGAAGTGGCAGTGAGGAGATCACAGCCGAGATGCTGGGTCAGTGGATGGGCACAATAAACTATGAGGTTGTTACCGGCATTAGTTCGTTGCTTCCGAGAGAAGTTGTGAAAGGAGCCCAGGGTGTTTATTGAGGTTGTTGGAAGCAGTGGCTCAAAAAATATAGATAACAGGCTTGTTTGTATGAAACTGGGTGACAGAGTTCTTATTGACGCCGGAAGTGCCGCTCTTATTCCCGATGATGAACTCGATCTGGTTGATGTGGTTCTTCTGACCCATGCTCATCTGGATCATATTCTCGACCTGGGTTTTATTCTTGACTCTATGGTTTCACGGAGAACCAGACCTCTTGTTGTTACAGGGAGCGAAGCATGTCTCAACATCGTTAAAGAACACTACATGAATGGTCTGCTATGGCCGGATTTCACAAAGATACGCGTAGAGGGCAGTCCGATTCTTGAATACAGGATACTCGCCGACGAGATCTGGACCACTTTACCGGGCAATGCTGAATGCATGGCTGTTCCCGTTAACCATCCGGCCGGAGCAAGAGGTTTTCTTTTTCGAAGTGAGGGAAACCTGGTGGTTTACTCCGGAGATACCGGGCCAACTGATAAGCTGTGGAGAACGGCTCTTGAACAGGGAGATCCTGTGGCTGTGGTGATTGAGGTTTCTTTTCCCGATTCCAAGCGTGATATCGCTATGGCTTCTGATCACCTCTGTCCCTCACTGGCAGCAGACGAACTCCTTAAACTCGGATGCGAAGATATTCCAGTTTATGTCTTTCACATGAAACCGTGGTTCGCTGAAGAAATAAAGGCGGAACTCAACTTCTCCGGAAAGCAGGTTATCCTGTTGAAACCCGGAAGCCGGATAGAATTTATCTGACAGATCCGTCCCTCATGCTCAAATACAGCGAGGCCTGGAAAATTGATTTCAATGTTGAAACCAGCAGTGCCACGATCAGAACCCATACAATAGCGAACGCAGCGGCGACCAGACTGGTAAATCCCGATGCAAACAGCAACAGCAGTGCGGGTATTGCCGCCAGAAAACCAAGCAGTCCGAAACTGACACCACCCACAAGCTGGTGCCCCCAGTTTCCTTTCACATCGGTCCAGGCACTTTTCAAAGCGGTGAACGGGTCGGTGCGATCAATTACCAGCCGAGGTGCGACAAAAAATGAAGCCATGGTCCACATTGTTCCAAGACTGCCGGTTATCAGATTTCTTTTTCCGCCTTTACCCTGTAACATTTTTAGTGCCAGACCTGCTGTGGCTTCAACCATTGCCCAGGCAGCTATGAATGTTACCACCGCCCACGATGCTTTAAAGCCATCACTCAGGGTTGGGTCACCTCCGGACATTCGTATTTCGGTACAGGCAATTACCGCACAATTGAAAAAAGTGATAAGGAAGTAGTTAAAAAAATAGAACAGAAACGCGAGAACAAAGAAACCGGCTCTGTTTTGCGTGTAAAGCTCAGCGAGATCTCCTCCGGAAGCGGAAACCGGGAAGTAAAAACTAGCGCTTACCAGCAGGCAGAGGATTCCAGACAGAGCAGGGAAAATGATAAGCTCCTTATCCGCCATAAGAACCTTCCAGCTTTTTTGAACCGCGTCAAAGGTCTGTGAAAACACATTCATAAAAAACATCCCTCCATTGCCCGTGACAATCTAATTTCGTATTCTCAGCCTATGATAAAAACAAAACCATTTTCCGCAGAAAATCTTCCGGGCAGCAGGGTGTGTCTTCTGTCGCACTATGCCGCTGTGGATGGTTCGTTCACATCCACACTTAAGATACTTCATAAGCATTCAATTCTCCATTCCGTTCTTGGACCCCAGCATGGATACTGGGGGGAGACCCAGGACAACATGATTGAGTGGGAAGGGTATATTCACAGCAGGTACGGTGTTCCTGTGAACAGCCTGTACGGGAAAACCCGAACCCCCACAGACGAGATGCTTGCCGGGGCGGATTGTGTTCTTGTTGATCTTGTTGATGTCGGCAGTCGCTATTACACCTACATCTACTCCATGGCTCTTACTATGCGAAAATGCGC
>JAUVIS010000197.1 GCA_030592635.1 Candidatus Fermentibacteraceae bacterium
ACTCCCGGATTCAGCTACGGTAAAAAAGAAGACAAGATGGGCATTAGAGCTTCGGCAACTCGGGAACTGATTTTTGAGGACTGCCGGATCCCGGCGGAGAACCTTATCTCCCGTGAGGGATTTGGATTCATGGTCGCTATGAAAACTCTTGACAATTCCCGTCCCGGAGTTGCGGCTCAGGCTGTTGGAATCGCCCAGGGTGCCCTGGACGAGGCTCTCAAGTATGCCGAACAGAGAAAGCAGTTCGGCGTAAAGATCAACTCCTTCCAGGGTATTCAGTTCATGCTCGCGGATATGGGAACTCAGATAGAAGCTGCCCGCGCCCTTACCTATGCCGCCGCGGGCTTGATTGACAGCGGTTCAAAAAACTTTAATAAGGTTTCCGCAATGGCCAAGGTATTTGCCAGTGATGTTGCCATGAAGGTCACTGTTGACGCTGTTCAGATTCTCGGTGGCTACGGTTACATGAAGGAGTATCCCGTTGAGAAGATGATGCGGGACGCCAAGATTACACAGATTTATGAGGGAACCAATCAGATACAGAGAAGTGTAATTGCGAAAGCTATGATAAAGGAAGCCAAGAGAAAGTAGGATCCGATGAAGTTCGTTGTTGCTGTTAAGCAGGTACCGGATACCGCTGAGGTGAGGATTGATCCCGAGAGGGGCACTCTGATCCGGGATGGTGTACCGTCAATAATGAATCCCTTTGACACCTACGCTCTTGAAGAAGCCATGAAGTGGCGTGATGAGCTTGGAGGAGTGGTCACGGTTATTACCATGGGCCCCCCTCAGGCAGAGGCTGTACTTCGGGAAGCTATTTCCATGGGCGCGGATGATGCAATTCTCGTAAGCGACAGAGCTTTTGCCGGTGCTGATACCTGGGCAACCAGTCATACTCTTGCAGCAGCAGTGACTGAACTCGGAGATGTGGATGCTGTTTTCTTCGGGAAGCAGGCCATTGACGGGGATACTGCTCAGACGGGCCCCAGCGTGGCAGCCTCACTTGACTGGCCTCAGATCACCTTTATCGGAAAGGTCAGAGAACTGAGTGAGAACTCCATCACAGCGGAAAGGTATGTTGAAACCGGGACGCAGGTGGTTCAGGCTGAGCTTCCGGTTGTACTTACCATTCTCAAGGACGCAAATGTACCCCGGGTGCCTTCCCTCAGAGGAAAAATGAAATCAAGGAAGGCGATAATTCCCGTATGGGGTTTGGCGGATCTTGGTCTGACCGAAGATGAAACAGGTCTTAACGGTTCCCCCACAAAGGTTGTTGTAACAGCCACTCCTGAGCCTCGAACCGGTGGCCAGATCCATGAGGGCAGTACGGAAGAGCTTGTGGAAAAACTTGCTGACCTGCTCCTCGGAGAAGGAGGTGAGAGTTAGCATGAGTGGATTCCTCGAAATAAAAGACAGTTGCACCGGATGCGGCATCTGTGTAAAAACATGTCCCGTTCAGGCTCTTTCCATCAACGATATGAAGAGAGCTGTGGTATCGGAAGACTGCACTCTGTGCAGCATCTGCGTAGACTCATGTCCCTTTGAATCTCTTGCGATTCACCACTCATTCGGCGGGAACAAAGAGCAGCTGGCAAAATACTCGGGCATTCTTATTCTGTGTGAAATGAGAAACGGGTCGCCGGACAGAAGTACTTATGAGCTTCTGGGTGAGGCAGGGAAACTCTCTGCCGGGGAAAAGGAAGTCTCGGTTTTAGTTATTACCGATGATGCCTTTGATGCGCCGGAGAAGCTGATACACGCAGGAGCAGACAGAGTAATTAAAGCGGTTCATGAAAGCTTCCGGCATTTTTCGACAGAGCCCTGGAACAGTATTCTTACACATGTTATAAGAACTGACAAGCCGGAGATTGTTCTTGCAGCCGCGACCACAACAGGTCGGGATGTAATGCCAAGGGTTTCCAAGAGTCTTGATACGGGTCTTACCGCTGACTGTACAGAACTCAGGATAGATTCAGACAGTGGAATGCTTATGCAGACCAGACCTGCATTCGGCGGTAACATTATGGCAACTATCGTCTGTGACCGGACACGACCGCAGATGTCTACAGTTCGTCCCGGCGTTATGAAACCCATGGAGCCGGATACATCCAGAACCGGAAAGATTGTTGATCTGGAGGTAACCGCGGAGATGACAAGGAACAGATCAAAAGTTCTTGAGTTCATTCCCACCGAGGGTGACGAGGTAGATATCACTGAGGCTGAGATTGTTATCTCGGGCGGTCGTGGAATGAAGAGTCCGGATAACTTCGATCTGCTCCATGATCTTGCTCATCTTCTTGGTGGAACAGTAGGTGCCAGCCGTGCTGCTGTAGACAACGGGTGGATAGAGTATCCACGGCAGGTGGGGCAGACAGGCAAGACTGTACAGCCCGGAACATACCTTGCAGTGGGAATCTCCGGAGCGGTTCAGCACCGGGTTGGCATGCAGTCATCAGATGTTATTTACGCGGTGAACAAGGATCGGGACGCAAACATCTTCGACTTTTGCACTGAAGGTTTTGTCGGCGACCTTTTCGAAATAATTCCTGCTCTCGTTAAAGAGATACAGAGACGCAGAGGGTAAAGAAGATTGATTGAAAGAGCCCCTGTGGTATTTGAGGAACACTCAGCCACAGGGATTCTTCATGTTCACACAACCAGATCAGACGGGTATGGAGAACCGGAAGAGATAATCAAATCCGGAATTGAAGCCGGTCTGGACTACATTGCCTTCAATGATCACAGAAATCTTGCGCTTATGGAAGAGGGCTGGCACGGCAAAGTCACCGGTGGTCTCATGTCAATTGTGGGCACAGAGCTTCAGCATACAGATCTGAAGAGTCATCTTCTTGTGTATGGCGTTGATTCAATTAACCCTGTCGGTCACATTCTGGATCAACTTGACCATGTTCTTTCCATGAACGGGCTTGCTGTAATTGCCCATCCTGTTGAGGTTAGACCCCACATACCCACCTACGGAGAATTTCCATGGGGGTTTGGTACAGATCACCCGGTGAGCGGCATAGAGGGCTGGAACTGGATGAGCAGCTGGAAGCGCCGGGTCAATCCGCTGAATGTCTGGAAAAGAATTCATTACCCGGATAATCTGGTAAGGCATCCTCTCAGGGAGGCGGTGGATATGTGGTTCGAGACCGGCGGGTGCCTGATTGGAGGCGCGGATGCCCATGCTCACAGAATATTCGGTAAGGAAGTTTTTGGCTACCGGATGCTTTTTGACAGGGTAAGAACACACATTCTTCTTGACAGGCCCTTCAAGGAACCCTCTCAGTTTATAGAAGCCCTGCGGCAGGGCAGATGCTTCATCAGCAATGCCATCGCCGGAGATGCCTCTGATTACCGCTCCGCTATTCAAGATGGAAATCTATACCTGAAACTTCCAGCATCCGGCAAGGTAATTTTAA
>JAUVIS010000160.1 GCA_030592635.1 Candidatus Fermentibacteraceae bacterium
ACGGTGATACTCTTTACTACTCAAGGGAAAATGACAGGGCACTGCCAGTCAGGGAGCAGAACAGATTCTCTCCCGGAATTGCGGTTACACACTCATTCAGCGAAAAAAGTTTCATTGAATTCAAGCTTAACCTCTATCACACCCGTGAAACTCACGGAATCACCGATTCAACAGGCAGCATTATAGGTGAAGACTTTACAGTAAAAGAATGGCTGGAATACGAGGCTCCATTCAGATTCGAGGACAGGGATCATTTCTACAGAAGCGGCCACATTAACTGGATAAGACACGATTCAGAGACGGATGTAACAACTTTCAGGACGGATTACACAAACCAGCTTAACGCCTACAACCAGCTGAAAACCGGCTATGAGGGAAGGTTCTTCGACTCTCAGGGATGGGACATCTACTCTCCGCCGGGGTACACTGTCACCTATTCTTCATGGGATGGCTCCCCAAGATTCCACGGCATTTATGCCCAGGACAGGATAGAGTATACAGCAGGTCTGATCGCTAACCTTGGAGCAAGAATTGATATAATTGATCCAAATGCTGATGATGCTGAGATCAAGTACAAATTCAGCCCCAGACTCGGTGTATCTCATCCCGTTTCAGAAAGAGATATGATTAGAGCAAGCTACGGTCACTACTACCAGATACCCGGTTTGAGCATGATGTACTATGAAAGCCAGTCCAGCTCGTCATCTTCAGGGGAACCCCTTGCAGGAAACCCGGATCTCAATCCCGAGGAAACCGTAGCATACGAACTCGGACTGAAACACATGTTCGACCCGTTCACAATGATTGAACTGGTCGCATACAACAAAACCATCACAGGCCTGGTTTCCACAAGTCTGCAGGAAGCCACAGAGGAATACTGGCAGTATGTAAACAGCGATGGAACCGGTACAGTCTGGGGAGGGGAGCTGGGGCTGCTCAGAAGGTCTTCCCGCTACTTCTCTTTCGCGGCGAACTACTCATACAGCGTCGCCAAAGGCAGAGAGTCCTCCCCTACCGAAAACTATTCCTACGGCTGGGGCAGTCAGCATCCCGTACCTAATGACGATGTCTATCTTGACTGGGATCAGAGACACACCGCAAACGCTTCCGCCGGCTTTATGGTTGAAAGAGGAGACACCTTCCTGGGGCAGAACTGGCTGGAAGGCTTTGGTTTCAGGATAAACACCAGTTACGGAAGCGGCATACCTTACGATAATTCTTCACACAGCACACACCCGTTCTTCCGCAATCAGAAGAGGTATCCGTGGAGAATGAATACCGATCTCAGGGTGGAAAAAAGGTTCTGGTTCGGAGAAACCACCTTTAATGTATATATGGATGTGTACAACCTTTTCAACCGAACAAACCTGGATCACATCTACAATGTGAGCTGGTACGATGCCGATCAGGATGGAGACGGCCAGCCGGATCATATCGCCGGGGGGCCTGCCGGTAATCCCAATGCGTACTCACCCGCGAGACATTTTTTCTTTGGCGCGGATATCAGGTGGTAACAGTATTCCCGGTAACCTGATCCAACCGGATCATATCTATCGCGGCAGACACTGAAGCGAGTACAGTCTCCGGGGCGGACGCTCTTTTGAGTTTTCCCCCGGAGTTCTTTTCCAGAAAGCTTTCCAGAGCGTTTAATTCCTCTGCTTTCCCTGACCGGATCAGAATAGCCAGACCGTCATGCATAAGGTCTTCATCACCAAAAGGTACCCCCCGGCAGTGAGAAAAAGCAGAACGGAAATGCCGTCGAACCGCCTGGTCATCGTGTACCTTTACAAGGAATCGCATCAGTGTCCTTCTGGCGGAGGGCAGTGTATGCATAAGTCGAAGCATGGCTGGAATAAGTCCTCTGTCGGCATACTTAGCCTTTGCAAGAACATCCACAGACACTGCCGCGACATCCGGTGACGGATCACCTATCATGTTAGAGGCGAATGAAACCGCTTTCTCCTCTGATACCTTCATCAACGATACAAGAGCCTGTCTCCTGACCCTGTCGTCGGAGTCGTCGCAAAGCCTCTCCAGAATGGGCAATGACCTTGCAGAGCCCAGATCTCCCAGAAGGGACACCAGATTCCGCAGTATGTACCAGTCCTGGATGACAAACCTTCCGGTCTCGCCGTCTCTCAGTGAGATATCTCCCCTTTCGAGCTCATCTATCCTGTTGTGGAACATGAGGAGATAGCCGGCCCCGAATCTTCGAAGCACTGAATAAACCCGGGCTCTGATCTCACGCTTTCTCTCAAGAAAAAGATCCACCAGACGCATTCCGAGGTTCCTGAACATAACTTCAGCGGTTATCTTCTCCGCTGCCTCATATCTGCTCTCATCGGAATCCATAAAGGCCTGGAGGATTATATCGGCTGCATCCGGGGTATCTATCCTTCTGAATGCTTCGGAAAGCCCCCTCCTGAGAGCGCTTGCGTGTGCCGGAGTTTCAACGGGAAGCATCCTGCAGTCAGAAATAGTGGAAACCAGTTCTGAGGCCGAAGCAAGCCTTCCGGTTGAGATCAACCTCTCGCACACTGAGCCAAGCAGTATGATGGAAGCAAAAAGTGAATCAGGCGGCAGAGAACCCTGGAGTAAAATCCCCCGTACATTGTCAGTTACATGCATAACCGTGTGGGTTTTACCCCTTTCCGCGCCAATGCAGGCCAGCTGGTTCAACTTATCCAGTGCATCCAGAATACAATCCTGATTCCCGCTGCCCAGATCCTCAAGATTCTTATCAATTATCTTCCTGAGGGCTCCCCAGGCAAGGGTTTTCTGAAGCTCTCTACTGACCAGTATACCCTTCTCAAGAATGGAAGGATCAAGCGTGGCGACAAAATCAGCCAGCATGGATCTGTATTTTCCGGAACCGGAAGCAGCTTCCTCAAGAATGCGGGAAAGAGCCTCTCCCAGCTGCTCTGTTGGAATCTCCCTGATGGAGTCACCTTTTTGAAGTCTGTCAATGAGTTCTCTGAAAATCAAGTCTTCCAGGGCACTGTCTACCGAACCTGTCACAACCTCGGAAACAAGCTTTCCATCTCTGGCCACCAGTGCGTATCTGAACTCATCCACTGAAACATTCTCAATGCCTCTTGTTCTGCACATTTCGCTCAGGCCGCCCCGTTCCCTGATCTGGGGGGCTTTACGGTTAAGAAGCTCGATAAAGGTAAAGAGGTTTTCTGAATCCAGGCCCAGCTGGAACGAGATGCTGTTTATTCTTCTCTCTGTCAGATGAGTGAGGAAATTCTGAATGGATCTGGTCCTGGATTTCACCTTCACATTGTTCAGCATGAGTTCTCCACCAAGAATGGTGATGGCAACCATGCCCGCCTCACTGTCAGCAAAAGCACCCAGAAGCTCGATATAAGAGTCCAATGCCGGTGCAATAGAAGGATGATCCGCCGGATACATGCTGACAGTCCGAAGAAGAAGGCTGAATCTGGTAACCAGATTCTGTGACAACCTTGCCAGAGCAAGAGGAGAAAGTGTACTGGCTCCTGTTTTCACATAGGCCTTTATGTTGGCGCCGGAAACCAGTCGGGATCTACTGTCCAGGTCAATACTGTACTTCCAGCTTTTGTCCTTTTCCCGAGTAAAGTCAAGTTCTTCAAGAACTTCCTCCACTTTTTTCCAGATACCGGAGGGCCACGAACCTGACTCTGTGCGGAGGATCCGCGAACCCTCGTCTTCGCCGCCGCACAAAGCGACCAGCAGAGACGAGCCGGACAGAGAACCGGAAGCTCGACCCACATCGCGTGCATCCTGCCAGGCAAGACACGCGGCCTCCAGAAGAAGAGAGCTTCTTGCCAGGAAGTTGGATCTCTGCTCTCCCTTGAGAGACTCAAGAGTCCTCCATACCCTCACCATATCAGAACAAAGAGGTTTCATTTCCCTGAGCAGTTGTTCGTAAGTCAGATGAACAATTCTGTCCGAAAAGACGGATACATTAATAATCGTGAAAAACGCGAGACAGTGAGCGGGAGATGCGACAGCATTATGGTCTAATTCAACAAATAATTCAACTACCTCATGGCCTTCGGGCAGTTTATTCAGTATTTCCTGAATACGAGAGCCAGGATCAACTGCTGACGCAGAAGCTTTAACGATGTTTTTTACATTTACTCCCAAATTATCCCCCTCAGTGACTGTATCCGCAAAGACAGGATATACTTAAATCAGTCAGGCTTGACAATTCCTTGGATTTCGCAATCTTTAAGCTATCAGCGGGAGCGGAAGGGAGCTGGTGTTCCTCTCGGACTTCAAATCCGACGTCGGGTGCTAGAACCATCCTGGGTGGGTTCGATTCCCACACGTTCCCGCCACTTAATTTTGTCCCAAAATTAAGTGGCGGGGGTCGTGCTATCGCTCGACTACCCGGCTCCGAATTCAATAACAAAAGCATTTCAATAAAAAGTGGCGGGGGTCGTGCTTTCGCTCGACTACCCGGCTCCGAATTCAATAACAAAATGTCTCAAAATTAAGTGGCGGGGTCGTGCTGATGCTCGGGAGTACAACGGGTTCATTGCCCAGTCACTCTTGTGCTGTTGCGCAATTACCCAGACAAG
>JAUVIS010000078.1 GCA_030592635.1 Candidatus Fermentibacteraceae bacterium
ACTGGATGACGAGCTTCTCTTACTTATGAAGAAAGCCGGATGGTATGTGATTCACTGCGGAATTGAATCCGGCTCAGACAGAATACTGAAGAAGATAAAGAAGGCAACCACAACATCAGCAATAAAAAAGAGTATTGATCTTATTCACTCCCACGGTCTTCCCGTGGCAGCATATTTCATTCTCGGTCTTCCGGGTGAGACTCGTGAGGATATAGAAAAAACTATTGAATTCGCCCGCACAAGCGGCGTGGAATGGGCTCAGTTCGCCTGTTTTCTTCCTATTCCCGGTTCACCTGACGGGGACAGCTATTTAAGAAACAATGACATGGTTGCCACCGGCTGGGAAGCTTTCCATAACACGGAGTGTCCTGCTCCACCGGCTCCTCTGACATCGGGCGATTTAAAAAAGCTTCAGCGGAAGGCATTCCTGAGATTCTATCTCAGACCCGGGCCGGCGTTCAGAACAGCAGCACTTTTATTTCACAGAGAGACTTTTCTGAGGATTATCAAACGGGGATTCGCGTACCTTTTTAAGAGCTCTTGACGCAGCCGAAGTTTTCTTCTTAGTTTCCGGCAAATTCAATCTGGAGGGATGATGGTTGGAAAGTTCTCAGTAGGTCTTGTGATTCCGGCTCACAATGAAGAAGAGGGAATACCGGCGGTTTTAAAGGCTGTTCCTGAACAGGTTGATAAGGTTTTTGTTGTGGCCAACTGTTGTACCGACGCAACTTCCAGTGTAGCAGAGAAGTACGGCGCAATTGTGATTGATCAGCCCGTAAAGGGTTATGGAAGCGCTTACAAGGCAGGATTTGCGGCAGTGGATACCGATATTGTCTGTACTGCCGATGCCGACGGTACATACCCGGTTCAGGACATTCCCCGGCTTATCGAAGACCTGCTGGAAAACAAACTTGATTTCATTTCCGCCAGGCGTATCCCCGATGACCATTCCGGCACAGTGAACAACATCATGCGCTTCAGCGGTAACTGGGTACTTACAGCTTTTACTATGCTTCTCTTCTGGAAGAAGATACTGGACAGTCAGTCCGGCATGTGGGTTTTCCATCGGGGAATCCTTGATAAAATTAATCTTACAAGCGACGGCATGCCGTTCTCCGAGGAACTCAAGATCGAAGTCTGGAGTCACAGAGACATCGGCTGCGCGGAGAGAGGAGTACCGTTCAGCTATTCCAGCAGGGTTGGGAAAGCTAAACTCAACCTCTGGCGTGACGGTTTCAGAAACCTTGTCTTCCTCTTCGCAAAGCGATTCCGTATTCCCATGACCGGAGCCTGACCCCGGGCTGATAGAATAAAGCCACTTGTCCGGCGGTACAATTCAAGTAATCAATGGGGTCGGGACTCAAACAGAAAGGAATCAGTTATGCAGAAACACAGACTATTTGCGGGTATGATAATGACAATTGCACTATTGACAGCTACAGGATGTTTCCGGAATTGGGGGGAATGTCTTGAGTTCAACGGCGGTAAGCTGTACTACACATCCGGTGTCACAGAGGAAGAAGCTGTCAGGCTGGGAGAATACCTGGTTGAATACAACTACTTTGACGGGAATGCGAAAACCGCACAGCTTACAAAAACAGGCTCAACATACGAGTTTCGCATGGCGATAAGGGAAGGGCTTGATCTGGATGAGGGATATACCGGGCTTGCAGTAATATTTGCTCGCGAGCTGTCTGATAATGTATTCAATGGCAGCCCGGTTAGTGTTCATTTCTGTGATGATCAGCTGCAAACACTTCTTGTCATTGCTTCCCTTGATTTCGACGGCAGTCGTGTCGCCTACACTTCTACTGTTACTGAGGGTGAAGCAATGAGGCTGGGAGAGTATCTGGTTGAGTCCGGGTTTTTCGATGAGACTGTGAAAACTGTGCTGCTTACAAAGACTGAAACCGCATATAAGTTTCAGATGGTGGTAAGGGAAGGGTTTGATGAGGACGGCGAACCATCGAGAATTGCCGCGGTCTTTATTGGCGAGTTATCCGAGAATGTGTTTGATGGAGGCCAGGTTGAAATTCATTTCTGTGATGCCACGCTGCGAACATTTTATGTTGTAGCATCCCGGGAGGTTAACGGTGGCGACCTCATGTACACTTCCAGAGTTAACGGTGAAGAAGTCACCGAACTGGGGGAATTTCTGGTTGCGATTGAGTTTTTCGACGGGGCTGAGAAAACTGTACATCTCACAAAAACAGGCACAACATACGAGTTTCGAATGGTGGTAAGGGAAGGGGTTTCCGAGGAGGATGAGTTCCTGGAACTCGCCGTAATCCTTGCCCGCGAACTGTCTGCGGATGTTTTTGGCGGAAGCCCGGTTGATGTTCATTTCTGCGATGATCAGCTGCGAACGCTTCGCTTAATTCCTTCCCCGTAGGGCTTACAGGAGTACAAAATATCCCTGCTTCGGGGAGGTTGACGGTACTCACAGGGTTCGGGGCTTTTATATGCAATATTATACCTGTTGGGGAATATCCCGCCGCTGATTTCTGCCTGTATTGCCGCAGGCGGTACTGGAAAGGATTGATTGATATGAAAAATGTACTTGTAAGCTCCGCGACACTTTTCCTGTTGCTGACAATTCCGGGTGTTACGACAGGTATGGACTCAAACACTTTCTCAATATCCGCGGATCCCGCGGGAGTAATGGCAGACTGGGAATACAACACAGGCGGAACAATTGACTTTGTTCCCAACCTCGGAGGGAACAGCGCCGGCTGGGGAGAGTGGTTCATAACCACAGTTCACAACAATACAGGTAATGGTATTCATCTGATTGAATTCGGATTTCCATGTTGCGGTGATGAAACGGAAACTTACGGATGGGTCATCTGGACAGGCATGGGCGGCCTTGTCGCACCTTCCGGTGATGTGACTACCTGTGATTTTTCCGGCGGACCCTTCTCGCCTGTTGATCCGAGCCCGGATACAGATCCGCCGACAACATATACCTACATTGATATATCCAGTGAAAATATAATTATCGCGGCAGGGGATTATTTCTGTTTCGGCTATGACAATACAGGATACGGCGGACAGACAAACTACAATGGCGTTGATACATGGTCATGGTACTTCAGTGAATGGGCATCTGATGCTGAAGATGTCCGTACAGCGATTCTACAGGTAAAAGGCAATTATGTTTCATCTCTTTCAACCTTGACCTGGGGTGGAATCAAGTCACTTTCTTACTGATCGGTTCTTCTGATTTGAATTCAGAACCATAACTATTTCGGCAGCTATGCTTACCGCTATTTCAGCGGGTGTATGACTGGAAATGGGAATGCCTGCCGGTGTGTGCACAGAGCTGATGTTCTCTTCGGAAAATCCCAGAGATCGCATTTCATCAAGAATGTATTTTGATGTCGCCCTGCTGGCCATCATCCCGAGGTATTTCAGCTTTTTCGGAAGCATCTGCCGGAGTACTGTGGAATCTCCCCGGTGGGAAGCTGTCATAATGACCACCAGAGCATCTCCACTGTCGGGAACCAGTTCGGAAACGGTGCTGTAGTCTTTGACCGTTCTTTTCCATGCCGTCATGTTTTCAGCCATGGTCCAGACATGCTCGCGGTCATCAATTATCACCACTCGCAGATCAAGGGAATTCAATACGGGAGTGAGAGCCAGACTGCAGTGACCGCCTCCGAATATGTAGACAGAGAGCGGGGGAACCAGTTCCTCTGTGTATTTCCAGAATTCATCTGAGATATTGAGTCCCGGATTTGCAGGGGAACAATCAAGCAGGTTTAAACCGTTCTTATCCACCACCAGCCCTTTTTTCCCCTCCGGTTCATATTTCGCGGGAGAAGCCGGTATTAGAACAATCTTCTGGCTGCCGGAGCATATCATTCCGGATCTCTGCTCCGGTTCGGCGCTGTCTTTGTGGTCAAATGAAACCATACGGGGTTTCTTTTCACCTGATTTCAGCATTTCACGAGCCATTGCGATTACCAGATACTCCATCGAGCCGCCGCCCACTGAACCATGGCAGGCTCCCTCCGGGGGAACAGCCATTTTGAAACCGACCCTGCCGGGGCAGCTTCCAGCGGTTTTCGCCACAATGCAGAGCACTGAGTTTTCTGTTGAGAGAAAAGCGTCAAGTGTTTTCATTTGAACAGCATCCTTGAGAGAGGATAGTATATGGCCATCAGAGAAGAGAAGATCGCGCTGGCAAAGAACCTCCATTGCAGCGGGATCTTGTTCTGTATGACATGGTTTGCGGCAAAGGCCACCGGCAGGCTTGTGGCGAAAGACTTCAGGGCGACGGAGAGGATAGACCAGTGAATCTGTGATATCTGTCCGCTGAACAGGGAAATGAAAATGAGATGCCGCGCAATCCACAGAGGGTTGAAGTACAGCGTGGCCATCAGTGTTCTCTGCAGTCCGGTGTATTTCTCATTTATGCAGTTGAACCAGGCTGGAATCTCCAGAGAATACACAAAGCCGCCCACAAACATTATCCCCAGCATCCGTTGAACCGAGAACTCGTGCATCATCAGAGATGCTGCTGTGTCCCCGGCGGAGTAGATGATCAGCCCTTTGATTATGTCAGGCAGTCTGTATTTCAGGTATTTCAATTACTATTTCCTCCGGTGAGTGTCATCAGAACTTTTTCAGGGGTCATAGGGGCAGTGTAGTCCGGGGATGCTTCTGAACTGGAGGCTCTCATCGCGTTCAGAATTGCGAACCATGCTCCGATTCCGTACATGAAGGGCGGTTCTCCAATTGCCTTTGAGCCGTTGAGACCCACTCCATCTACAAGTTTTTCGCCCTCTGCGAAGTGAATATTCACTTCGTCGGGGGTAAAACTGATATCCGGAACTTTGTAAGTGGCAAGGGTATCAGCCAGAAGTCGCCCGCTTCTGCTGTCCCATGCCAGTTCCTCCATGGTTACCCAGCCTATCCCCTGAAGCAGAGCACCCTCGATCTGTCCCCGGTCGAGAAGCGGGTTGAGCAGACTGCCTCCGTGGTGGACGACATTTACCCTGTCTATTCTGTATGTCCCCAGCATGCAGTCAACAGTAACCTCCGTGACCGCAGTGCCTGACACATGGTAAGCGAATGGTCTGCCTTTTTCGGTTGTTTTGTCAAAGTGTATTCCCGGCGTGGCATAATGCGCATGGCTGGAGAGATCTGTTCTGTTCATGTATGCCTTCATCACAAGCTGATTCCAGGAAAGATCCGTTGCTTTCTCTCCGTTCCACACATTTGAATGTTTCAGGTGCAGATTTTCAACTTTGCAATCGAGTATGCCGGACGCAACTTCAAGAAGTCTGCCTCTGATTTCTTTGCAGGCGATCTGCGCCGCGTTGCCGTTCATGTCGGCGGCTGAGCTGGCCGCAGTGGGAGAGGTATTTGCGTTTCTGGTTGTGTTTGTTGATTCAACTCTGGTGCGCTTAACCGGTATGGAAAACACATCTGCCGCAACCTGCCGTATTCTGGAGTTTACCCCCTGTCCCATCTCTACCGCGCCTGTACTTATGCTTACGCTTCCATCTGTGTACACATGCACCAGGGCGCTTGCCTGGTTGAGAAAGGTGGAAGTAAAGGATATTCCGAAGCAGACAGGCATCATTGAAATACCTTTTTTCAGATACCTGCTGTCGCTGTTGAATTTTCTAATATTCCTGCGGGTTTTCTCTGTATGGGCAAGCTCTTCAGCAAGATTCCACGAGCTTCTTATTTCATCGCACGGAAATTCCATTCCGTAGGGAAAGCGCTCTCCCGGCTTCATCAGATTCATTTTCTGTATATGATCCACGGGTATTCCGGTTTCCACAGAGGCTTTGTGGATAGCTGCTTCCATCACGAACATGGCCTGAGGTCCGCCGAAACCTCTGAATGCCGTGTTGGGTGCCAGGTTTGTCCGGCAGCAGTATCCTGTGGCGCGGACATTGGGAATGAAATAGCTGCCGGTGCAGTGAAAGAGAGATCTTTCCAGAATTGCAGTGGAAAGATCAGAGACAGCGCCGCTGTTCTGATAATAGTCCACCTCCCAGACGAGGATTTTTCCACAGTCATCAAGTCCCAGAGTAAAATCACTTGAGTAGGGATGTCGCTTGCCTGTATTAACAAGGTCTTCATGTCTCTTGAGGACCAGTTTGACAGGTCTGCCTGTAAGGTGTGCGCCAAGGGCTGTCATCACAGCCCAGGGGGTAGCCTGGTCTTCTTTTCCCCCGAATGCGCCACCCAGCCGTACAACATCCACCTGAACAAGATGGATGGGGAGCCCAAGTACTCCGGCTGCGATTTTCTGCACAAAGGAAGGGCCCTGAGTAGAGGATGTGATGTGAAGGGCATCTCCCTCGCCGGGCACGCAAAGGGCGCTCTGGGTTTCCAGATAAAGATGTTCCTGACCTCCGGTCTCAGCTGTTCCCCGGATGACATGGGCGCACTTCCTGATTGCTTTTTCTGTATTCCCGCAGGAGAAGGTTCTCGGAGGAACAATCAGTTCCCCCAGTCTTGCTGCCTCCCTCGGGTCGATTACAGCTTCAAGTTCTTCCACTTCCATGGATATGAAGTTAAGAGCATTGCAGGCCTGGCACCTGGTCTCGGCCAGCACTACTGCTACAGGTTCTCCTGTGAAGTGAACAGTATTTTCCGCCAGAAGAGGTTCGTCCATGACGATGTTCCCTATCTGGTTTTCGCCGGGGATATCTTCCGCAGTAATTATCCTCACTACGCCGGGCTGAGTTTCCGCTGAAGAAATATCAAGAGAGATTACCTTTCCGTAAGCGAAGGGTGATGTAAAAACAGCCGCGTGAAGGGTACCTGCGGGTTCCCGCATGTCTGCTGTAAAAACTGACTGGCCTTTTACATGGAGCATGGCGTCGTAGTGTTTCATTGCGTTGCGCTCCTTGTAAGGTGAGCTCTGATCTGAGCCTTCAGCAGTTCTTCCTTGTACTCCTTTGAGCCTCTTACATCGCTTATCGGTGAGATTTCCGAGGAGGCGAGTTTGCAGGCTTCCATAACGGTTTCTTCGGAAATGATTCTGCCGCGAAGGTACTCTCCTGTCTTTACCAGCAGCAGTGGAATTGGAGACACTCCGCCTGCTGAGATTCTGGCCCGCCGGATAACACTGTTCTCAACTCTGAAAAGTATGGATGAGTTTACGCTGGCAATATCCAGATATTCCCGCTTGCATATCTTCAGTGAAGAAAGCACAGACCCCGGTTCCGGCGGGGGGAAGGATACTTCTGTGATGATTTCTCCCGGTTGCATATCGAGTTTCTTGTAGTCCAGATAGAACTCACTGAGGAGCACCGATCTGTCTGAAATGGTCACTGATGCATCAAGCGCAAGAAGCACTACGGCAAGGTCGGCGATAGGGGAAGCGTTTACAATATTGCCTCCCACGGTGGCTCTTGATCTTATCTGAGTTGATGAAACCCTTGAAAGAAAGCCTTTCAGGCCGGGAAAGAGGCCGGTTATTACAGGTGATTCACGGAGCTGCTTGAAAGTCACCGAGGCTCCAATCCTGACAAGTCCATCATCTCTGCGTATGAAGTTGAGATCGTCTCTGCGGGAAAGGAATTCAGGCTGTTCATCGGAGAGCTTATCGCTTGAGTGTACATAGATGTCTGTACCACCGGCAATAAAAGTCCCATTTTCTGAAGTCTCATGTACGGGCAGCTTTTTCAGCCTTTCACTGACAGTTCTGAAGTAGGCAGGTACATGTCCTTTGTCTATCAGCATTTTCAGGCGATTATCCCATTTGGGAGGGAGTTCATTCATAACGCTGTCAACAGCTCTCCTGACAGCAACATATCCGGTGCACCGGCAGATGTTGCCGTCCAGGGATTCCATGGCGGCGGAGACTGAAAGTTCTGATGACCCCAGCAGACAGCCGGTAAGGCTCATTATCATTCCCGGAGTGCAGAACCCGCACTGGGATGCCGCTTCATCGTAGAACGACTTCTGAAAGGGAGTAAGCTCGTCTCCGGTTGTCAGCCCTTCTATGGTTACAAGATGACAGCCGGCAATCTCTCCAATGGGTAAAAGGCAGGAACACGCGGCGGAGTATTCAATTTCAGCTGTTCCAGGCTTGCCTACAACAACAGTGCATGCTCCGCAATCGCCTTCTCTGCACCCTTCCTTTGTTCCCTTGAGCCCGGTTTGTGAGCGTATCCAGTCAAGAACTGGAAGCCCTCCGGGACAGTCTACTGTCATTTCTTCATTGTTGCATATAAATGAAAGCATAATCCCCCCTCCGCCCAACAATAACCCAAAGACACAGCTTGCGGTACTGGATTATTCACCGGCAGTAAAGTTGACCGGAGATATTTCCGGTGGTATCCTTGGCTTCAGCGAAAATGACGGGAAAAAGAGAACAGACAGGGAAGAAGGTTTCACAGCTGCTTGATATTTTTGTAGATGCTGACGCATGCCCTGTTAAACAGGAAGTGTTCCGGGTCGCCAAACGATATGGTTTGAAGGTTGTTCTTGTCTCAAACTCGTGGATGCGTATTCCGGCATCAACCTGGCTGGAGTTAATTGTTGTAGACAAAGGAGCCGATGTTGCGGACGACTGGATAGTTGAACATTTAAGCAGCGACGACATTGTTATTTCAGGTGATATACCTCTTGCCTCAAGGTGTCTGAAGAAAGGCGCACTGGTGCTGGGGAACACGGGGCGGCCTTTCACTGAGGACAACATCGGAGACGCTCTCTCCGTAAGGAATCTCCTGTGCGATCTCAGGGAACAGGGAATGATGATCGGAGGACCCAAACCTTTCGCGAAAAAGGATCGCTCAAGATTTCTGCAGGCTTTGGATGAAATGATAGTTAAGACCCGGCGCAGGAATGGCATCTATTCATGAATGATTGCGGATGCCGGGAAAATCCGGCCTCCTGTTGACATGACCAAGGGGAGTGAACCATGAGCGAAGAAAAGAAAAAACTTTCCCCGCTTGCATACGAGTCCATGGATGGAGAGGACTATCCTCCATATGTACCTGCCGGGAAGAGGATGAAAGAATTTTCTGTCAGAGCGGTCGTACTCGGTATACTTCTCGCGGTGATACTTGGCGCTGCCAATGCTTATCTTGGTCTGAAAGTGGGAATGACCGTATCGGCGTCCATCCCGGCTGCTGTTCTCTCAATGGGTATCCTCAGAGGTCTTCTCAGACGGGGAACCATTCTGGAGAACAATATAGTACAGACTATCGGTTCAGCAGGTGAATCCATCGCCGCTGGTGTGATATTCACGATTCCCGCTCTTTACATGCTTGGTCTTGCTCCCAGAATGATTACTGTGACACTCATGGCCGGTCTTGGCGGAACTCTCGGGCTTCTTATGATGATTCCACTCAGGCGGGCTGTGATAGTGCAGGAACACGGAAAACTTCCTTTTCCCGAGGGAACTGCCTGCGCGGAGGTACTTGTAGCGGGAGAGGTGGGTGGAGGTTCGGCTAAAACCCTTTTTGCGTCGATGGGTATCGCGGGGCTGTACCGTTTTGCCCAGAACGGCCTGAGGATATTTCCTGAAAGTATTGAGTGCGCAATCAGCGGGTTTTCAGGCGCGATGTTTGGCGTGGATATCCTTCCATCGCTGCTGGGTGTGGGGTTCATTATCGGGATGAGAATATCCAGCGCTATGCTCGTAGGCAGTATTATTTCATGGCTTTGCATTATCCCCCTCATCAAATTCTTCGGTGCTGAATCATCCGCCATATTCCCGTCCGAAATACCGATATCGGAAATGGGGCCGTGGGATATATGGAACAACTACATCAGATACATTGGTGCCGGAGCGGTAGCTTTCGGGGGCATCAGCAGTTTCATAGAAGCCCTTCCCACCATTTTTCGCAGCTTCAGGAGGGTACTCGAAACTTTCAGCCTGAAGAGGGTAGGTATCGATATCCGTACACAACAGGATCTTCCCGGGGCTGTGGTCGTCATCGGTTCGCTGGTGATCGCCATGGCTCTGTTGTTTATTCTTCCAATAGACAGCATGATGGCAAGAATTCTCGCCGCTGTGTCGGTTGTTGTATTCAGCTTTTTCTTTGTAACCGTATCAAGCAGAATAGTGGGCCTGGTGGGCAGCTCGAATAATCCTGTTTCGGGAATGACCATCGCTACCCTCCTGCTTAC
>JAUVIS010000026.1 GCA_030592635.1 Candidatus Fermentibacteraceae bacterium
CACCCTCAACAGGAGCATCGGTACCATCGGTAACTGTGACCTGGAAAGCACCTGCTGCCACCGATGAAGAATGGGTGTTGGTAAGAACAGCAATCGGCGAAGTGTCTGTAAAGATGTCTGTCTCGGGACAACCGAATACATGCGCCATATTGACCATGTCTACACCACCGGCTGCGAATGAGGTATAACAGGCAGCCTTACCAAAGGTGTGTGCGGCACCAAGGTGGTGAATTTCCTCAGTAAAGTACCCTCTGAAAGTGTGTATCTGAAGTGTATCTCCCGGTCCGACGGGGGTGTTAGTGGAGGAGCCCATAATGGTAATAGCTCCCTTGGGATCGCCGATTGTTCCCTCCGACAGAAAGCCCTCGCAGAAGCAATATGGTCCATCGAATTCACCATTCTGGCAACCTATGGTAAATACCCATGGCATCTTCCTGCCATTGGTAAGGTTTGCGATGTTACTGATGCTGAGACCTGATGTGACCCAGCTGTTAATATCACCATGACCGATGTAGTTGATAACGCTGACTCCGTTGTTGATATCAGCAGTTACATTCGCCAGCGAGGGAGTAACACCACCCAGCGCATCACAGTAGAATGTGGATTGCAGAGCATTGGCCATGAAGAGCTGGTGAAGCATGAGTGATTCTGTTGCCCCGCAGGGAGGACTGGTGCATCCCATACTGAAGGCACTGTTGAACCAGCTGTCACTCGTGGGCTGATACGGTTCCATCTCGGCCATCATGATCTTCCAGGAGATGTATGCGAGATCATCTGTGTCGTTACCACTTATTCGTCCGATATGCATTGAAGGCAAAGGCCCGCTTCCCACCACAGCATACTGATTGTCAGCGGCATGCATATAGCTGCCGGAGTACTGAGGGCTGGGAACAACACAGTCGTCACCGATCAGCATGATATACTCAGGCGGGTTGGGCCAGTCGTTGAAAGCATTTTCAAGCCAGGCATCAATCTCAGAAACACTGGTTCCTATTGTTGCCAGATCACCAGTCTGAACATCGTAGCCCTTCTGTTTTTTCCAGTTGATAAGATCCTGCGCCAGACCAATAGACTCTGTACTTCCTATGAATACATAACTTCCGTCAACGGCATCAAGATCGTTCCGGAAGCCCAGAACCTGTTCGTAAAGCGGAAGAAAGCTTCTGGTGTAACCCATAGGGATTCTGTTAAGCTCGTTCTCTCCGACCTGGTCATTCCCTTTGATCCTCACAGTAACACTTGTGGTCATCAAAACCTCTCCCGTTACGGGATTCACCCTGACCGGGTTGAACCTGACCCATGCAACTCTGATATCACGAAGAATGCTGATGTTTTCAATCTCAACGGAGGTACCAGGAAAGAATTCTGAATTCTCATAGACCTCATTGTCGATCCTGTATTCAGGAACCGGTCCGGAATAGGTTGGTCTTTCCTGCCACGGAGCAACCCTGTAATTACCGAGAGGTGAGACTTCCTCATGGATTATCTCCAGCTCCACATCTCCGTGATTCGGGATCAGAACCATCCTTCTGACCACCGGAAGATCAGGAGATCCCACCATGCCCAGAAAGTCACCCTGAGAGGGAATCCTGAATGCGCTGGCACAGCCGTATTCTGTCATGCCTGCCTCAATGACCTCAAGATCAATCAGGTTGAATTCGACGATTGATCCACCTGCGTCAGACTGAATCAGTCGAGCAGCTTCGGGTTGAGTATTGTTACGGTACAGCACCTCACCGTTCATGGTGAAAACCGCTGTAAGCAGCAGAAAGAAAAGAAACAGCTTCATCATTTGAACTCCCTGTCACTGGTTTGCCTGTTGGAATTAAGAGTATATATATACGAGCAGACAGATAGCATAAACACTATTTTCAGACGGGTCAAGTAGGATCCGGTAAGCCTTCCAGGAGCTGATTCAATTCATCTTGAATTTGTCCGGCTTCTTCCGTATTACCCATCCCGGTATACATGTCAGCCATGTTTTTCAAACACTTAATCGTATGGGAGCGATCTTCTCCAGGTGAATCTTTAAAAATAGTCAGAGCCTGCCTGAAAAGGAGCTCGGCGTCTTTATACTTTTTCTGAGCGACGAGCACTGACGCGACATCTCTCAGTGACATTGCGGTAGAGGGATGCTTTTCTCCCTCCAGTTCTCTCCTGATGGAAAGAACTTTCTCATAGATTGCCGTTGCAGCATCGTAATTGCCCTGATTAACATAAACAGCGGCGATGCTGTTAAAAGTATTAACTGCGTACGGGTGCTTCTCTCCCAGCAATTCAGTTTGTATCGCAAGAGCTTTTTCAAGGTATCTCAGAGCCATCCCGTTATCGCCTTTATCCCTGTAAACAAGTCCAATACAATAATATGAGATAGCTGTATCAGGATGTTTTCCGCCCTGCTGTTCTTTCTGTATCGCGAGGGCTTTTTCATAGAGCGTCAAGGCGGTGTCGTAGTCTTTTCTCTTGTAATGAATCGATCCGATGTTACTGTATGAAATCGCGGTATACCAGTGCTTCTCGCCCAGCAGCTCTTTTTGTATCGCAAGGGCTCGGCCATAGAATATCAGAGCCGTATCGTAGTCTTTTCTTTCATAGTGAATCGATCCGATGTTATTGTATGAGGTTGCGGCATACCATTGTTTCTCACCCAGCAATTCTTTCTGTATGGAAAGTGCCTTTTCGAGAAGACTCAAAGCTGTGTCATAATCGTGCTTCCTCCAGTGAATCATCCCTATGTTACTGTAGGATGCCGCGGTATCAGGGTGTTTCTCTCCGAGCAATTCTTTCTGTATGGAAAGAGCCCTGTCGTAAAACAACAACGCAGTGTCGCAGTCGCCTTTATCCGCGTGAGCCAATCCCATGTTATTGTATGATGTCGCGACGGCGGGATGCTTCTCTCCTAAAAGCTCTTTCCTGATAACAAGGGCTTTGTCATGGTACTTCAGTGCTTTATCAAAGTTACCTTTTTTCCAGTAAACCTCTCCGAGATTATTGTATGAAGTCGCAGTAAAGGTGTGTTTCTCACCCAGAAGTTCATTCCTGATGGCAAGAGCTTTATCATGATAGTCTAAAGCTGTATCATACTCGCCTTTCCGCAAATAAGCCTCTCCAATGTTATTGTATGACTCCGCCGTGTCAGAGTGTTCTTCTCCCAGCAGTTCCTCTCTGATGGCAAGGGCTTTTTCATGATAATCCAGAGCTGTACCGTATTCAGTTTTTTCATGATAAACCCATCCGATTTTATTGTAGGCAACAGCGGTAGAGACATGCTTCTCCCCAAGCACATCCCGGCAGATTGACAGGGCTTTCTTATGATAGGTAATGGCTTCATCATATCTGACCGATTTCTGAAAGTATTCACCGGTCTTTGTGCAGTATTCCCGTGCGTTCTCCCAGTCTTCTGCCTGTTCGTAGTGAAAGGCACAATCTGCGTATGTTGTTTCTTTATCAGGATTCAGTTTAACAATCGCGTCACCTGCAAGCTTGTGCAGACCCCGGAGTCGAGCCCTGAGTTGCATATCGTAAACCGCGTCCCGCAGCAGAGCGTGGTTGAAAGTGTATTTCAGCTCTGTCAGCGCGGACCAGATCCGCTCACTTTCCACTCCGATAATCAAGGGAACAATCTCTGTATGCACCAGACCGGTTCCGCCATCGGTCGCCTGCAGCAGCTCAACCAGAGTGCACAACACCTCTACCTCAAACTCGCGCCCCAGCACCGATGCAATCTGAACAGTTTCCTTCAGATCCGCGGACAAACGATCAATTCTGGAAATAATGATCATATTGATGTCCGTGGGGATATCAGTCGGTTCTTTCACGATATGATATTGTTTGTCCCGGGCCTCAATGATATTGTTCTCCTGCAGATACAGGCAGAACTGTTCGGTGTAAAACGGATTGCCCTCTGTCCTCGTCTGGATATAGCCAGCCAGTTCGTCATTGACCTTACCTCCCAGACGATCTTCAATCAGCACTCTTGTTGCAGCACCGGGTAATTCTTCCAGGATAATTGAATAGCGCGGTACATCGTCATCAGCCTTCAGCTCAGGTCTGGAACCATCATCACTGAACCGGCTGCATGCAAGAATAATCAGAGGATAGTTCTCGATACGGCGGGTCAGTATCTCAAGTAAATCAAGGGATGCGTCATCCAGCCACTGGATGTCCTCAATGAGCAGAATGATCGGTTCAGTAAGGCTCAATGCCTTAAAGAACTCCTTGATTGCCTGCTCTGTCACAACAGCCCGGTCCTGGGGATCAATCACATCATATATTGATCCGTCCCAGAACAAACCGATGAGAGAACCTATAACTGATTCCACACGATTCAATTCCATTGATATTCTCAGTCGTTCAACAGAAGAGAGTACCGCATCCGGCAGACTTTCAATCCGGTCGATCAGTTGCTGATATGTTTTTTTAAATCCGGCTTTTCTGTCATCCGGTGAGCCAATCTTTTCCTGTTCAAAGTAGTGATTGAAAAAATATGCAAATGGATTCAGTGGTTTTTTAAGAATGCTGTCAGTCTGCATGGTAACTGCCCTGATCCCCTGCTGACGGATCAGCTCATGCACTAAACGCGATTTGCCCGCGCCGGGACTGCCATAGACATAAACGATGCCGCCGAACTTGCTGTCTCTAACCGGATGCAGTAATTCCTCAAGAAATTTCAGTTCCCTGTCGCGACCAACCATGCCTCCCTCAAATGGAAACGGTAAAACATTTTTCTTCTTTGCCGTCAAGCGGTAAAGAGGGGTTTTTCCTGCAAATCCTTTGAGACTTCTTGGTTTTAACTCACGAATCTCGTAGTGATAACGGGCTTGCTTATACATTGCCTGATCCAGGTAGACAGCTGCCCGTCTTTTCTTCTGAGCAAATCTTGCCGACAGATTCACAACCGATCCCATAGCAGTGTATTCACTGCACAGATCACTGCCGATAAAACCGGTAAATGCTGTGCCGTAAGTCAGCCCAATGCACATAGTAAGCTCATGGATCTCCCTGACAGCAAGAGCAAAGTTCAAAGCACGGTTGTACAGATTTCCCGGATTGACCGGCGCTCCGAACAGCACCAGCATTACCCCCTCTCTGCCGCTGAAGTCCATCTTGTTGAAGTACCCGCCGAAGCGGTGAACCAGCGCTATTACTCTTGCGGCACCCCTTTCAAAGTCGCCCTTTCCTCTAAAAGAAATAAAGCAGGAAACAATGTCGCGAAACTCTCCCCTTCCGGTCAAAGAAAGAACTTCCTCCGGAATAAACATGCTTTGCAGGGAAAGAGATGCTTCAGAAAGCTGTGTTTCTGAAGCGATATCTGCTAATACCGGAGCAGACAGCAGAGTATGGAAATGGTCGATTTTGTGATTGCAGATTACTGCATCCTGATTCGGGATTTGCGACAGTAACTTATCATCCAGAATGACTTCACCACCTACGGCATTCTGCTCGCTTTCAGTGGAATGCAGGATTGAATCACCGCCAAAATGGTAACTGTTCTGCAAGTATTGCGGGATGATTCCCCATGTAACGAGACCGTGCGACAATCCGATTCTCACAGATAAATTGAATGAACCGAACTTTGTCTGTTGTTCTCCCTGCTCAAGGAACAATCCCCGAAGGCGAACAGCTGCTGAGAGAGCCTGGACTGCGGCAACAGAGTCAGAGGGGAAAATTGCCGTAAAGGCATCTCCGGCGAAAGAGGAAACAAAACCTCCGTGCTCATGGATTACATCAATTGCGGGGGGGAATACGCGATTAACCGCATCTGCCAGCACCTCCGCGCCCTCCTTGCCATTAACCATCAGTGCCTGGGTCATTGCTGTAAACCCGGCAATGTCAATGAACATGGTGGTTGCCTGGAGTTCACCTTTAAACTGTTTCTTTTCAAACTGTTCAATGATAAATGCGGGAATCAGGCAGCGCATGAAAAACTCCTTCGATTAACTTCTGCTGAACATACTCACAAATTGTCACAGCAGCAGTGTTCTCTCGATCTCCCTGCTGCAGCCTGTAATTCTGTTACTCTTTCGGGGAGGAAATCTACTGGCAATTCTCATTCATCCCTTCGGAGAGAAAGATACTTCCGCACGGTCTTCGGATCGCACTGAAGAACTCTTGATGCTTTCAGCCTGTTACCGTCACAAGCATTAACGACGCTGGAAACATGTCTTCCGATTGCAGTTTCCAGCGGCTCCATTCTGAAAGCACTGTCCCTCTGAATAGCTTCCCCAATGGACACATCAGATGCTCTGACTATTTTGCCCTGACACATCAGAACTGTTCTCTGGACAACATTTCGCAATTCCCTGATGTTGCCCGGCCAGTCGTGCTTGAGCATTGCGTTAATGGCATCTCTGGAAAACTGAATATCTCCTCGAAGCTCCAATGCGAAATGCTTTACCAGAAGTGCAATATCCTCCATTCTCTCTCTGAGAGGCGGTACTTTGAGTTCCATCACAGCAATTCTGTAGTAAAGATCTGTCCTGAATTTTCCTGATTCCGAGTCCTTGCGCAAGTCAGCATTTGTTGCAGTTATCAAACGGAAAGCAGTCTCTCTTTCAGAGGTATCTCCCAGCCTTCTTACTCTGCCTGTTTCAAGAACTCTGAGCAGCTTAACCTGAAGACCCACGGACATGTTACCTATCTCATCAAGAAACAGAGTACCGCCATTGGCTGCTTCCAGAAGACCAACTCTGCTCTCTGAAGCACCGGTAAACGCTCCTCTGGTAACCCCGAACAGCTCAGATTCCAGCAGAGACTCCGCGATTGCGCCGCAGTCAACTGCGATAAAGGGTCCCTTTGCCGCCGGACCTTCCTCGTGCAACCCCCTGGCAACAAGCTCTTTGCCTGTGCCGGTATCACCGGTAACAAGAACAGGAACTGGCATCTGAGCAACTCGCTTCATGGTGATTTTCAGCTTTAAAATACAATCCGACTGACCAATAATCTCCGGAAAAAGCCCACGATCTCCAGTGTTTCTATTGACTACCGGTGAGGGACTCGCACCGGTAATTGCAAGAATAAGTGGAGCAAGCAGCTTGACAGAAGCAAGATCAGGCCCAACAGCAAAGAGTTCGGGAGATTCTGATATCTGCACCTCTCCTGCTTTCCCGCAAGAGGTTGAACCGAGGTAAAACAGTCCAAGTTCATCTGCAAGTGAATTCAAATCCTTAAGCCCGATACTGGCCTTTTCGTGCCACTGGGATACTTTCTCAATTGAATTCCTGAGAACAGACATATCGGGGAAACCGGAAGTGTTCTCCATTACCCTTACAAGTCGGCTGTTTGACCGGGTGAACTGTTCCCTTTCCGCGTCATCAAGCAGTTCAGAGATATCCTTGAAGGATTCAAGAACCCTTCTTCTAATGCCGGGGTCCTCCGGCGGACCGAAGCTGGAGGCAAGTTCACATGCAAGAAGAGGGGCAGGCATGTTGAGGATATCCAAAAAGGCTCTGTCTCTGACCTGCGGATCATCTGAAGAGATTACTTCTGCTTCCAGTTCTTCCGGCCTCAGTCCCAGTTCCCGAGCTTCCCACAGCAACCTCGATGTATCAATTTCAACACCTGCACGTGTCATGGCCAGATCGGCCAGCAGGGCCAGATGCCTGTCGCCCATGAACCCTGCTTTCGCACGGGCATGCTTTAAAGCTTCAAGACCTTCCTCGTGTTTGCCTTCCTGGAGGAGAAGCTGCCCCAGATAAAGAAGACTCAGCGCATGAACAAGACTCAGGTTCTTTTCGGCTGCCATGGAGGCAGACCTCCTTGCGGAAGGAATACGCATCGCTCCAAGACCCAGGAGCACTCCCCTGTATGCCGTAAGCATTGCAGCCATCTGATTCCCGGGTATCCCGCTTTCACTTCGTTCGAGGCGAATATCGAGTGATTTGAAAGTACTCGCAGCCGACTTCAACTCCCCGGTTCTAAGCTCCAGTACAAAAAGATCAATAAGAGGAGGTCTGTCTGTCTTCTCCGGATTTTCGGCATAGAAAAGCAAAGCCAGACGGTAATCATCCACCGCCCCGCTCCAGTTGCCCGTAACCTCCCGAACCCTTCCCCGTTCAGTCAGGCTTTTTCCGAGCAGAGCTGCGTCAGCAAGCTTCTTTGCGGTAGCCACTGAATTTTCCGCCGCCTTCAAAGCCTCTTTGTAGTCTCCTATCCGCATGAAAATTACTGCCTTAGCGGATAAAAGCTTCACTCTGCTGGATTCACCTGAAAAAGCAAGAGCCTTCTCTATTTCAGGCAGTGCTTCAGCAATTCTGCCCTGCAGATCCAGAGCCTTTGAAAGAAGAAGAGCAACTTCCGGGCCTGAAATATTTTTCAGCAGCTCAATTGCTTTTTCCAGTTCCATCAAATCTATCAGGGCGGAAGCGCGAAGAACTGTTTCTTCATCCGATTGCTTTTCTGCAAGCAATTCGTTGACTTCCTGAAATCGCCCCATAGCCAGAAGAATTCTCGCCCTGAGCAGGGAATTGCTGTCCGGAGCAAGATGCAGAGCCTCGTCATAGTTGCCAAGTTCATAAAATGCCATTGCAATCAGTTCATCATCGTATTCCGGATGCTCTCCTGCAGCTGCAACAAGCGCCCTGTACCCGCCTTCTGCGAATAGTTCTTCAGGTTGCAGTACAAGCTGCTCAGGTGATTCGCCTGCTCCCGTGTACCTGTATGAAGCACCCGAATAACCAAAAAAGGGATAACCGGAACCCAGTGCCTTTTCAGGAAGAAGGTGAAATGGGATGTCCCATGCACTCGAAACTTTTCCTTCCAGCATATTTACAGGCAGATCACAGTCCCTGATTGGATCAGGAACTTCCCCTGCTGTAACGATTACAGTCAAGCCGGGCGGTAGAAGACTGGAAAACTCCCTGATTATCTCAAGAAGATCAGGAGATGCGAATTCAATCTGGTCGATAACCAGAAGCCTTTCGACTCCACTCATTGATGGGAACAAGCTATTCACCAGTGAAGCCCCTGAGTTGATTTTTCCCCCATTTCTTTCTCTGCCCGGAAGCGGCCTCATCATTTCCAGCGGGTTGCATCTAACCACACTTACCAGCCAGCCGTGGGAGGATGCCTTTGTCACCCAGTTCCCTACGGCAATATCTCTTTCCTGCCACAATCCTCCCGTCAGAATGTTCACCTGATTGCGCTTATACTCATGAGATGGAACACGGTAGTTCAGCAGATGGCCTTTCCTCAAAGCTTTGGCGCGAGTAGAGATATCCACTGCCACCAGCGCTTCCACCAGAGCAGGATTTGAACCGTCCCAGAGAAATCCCCTTCCAGCCATCATGGCTCTTCCAAGCATATAGAAATCAGCAAAAGGAGTAGGGGCAGCTCCTGTGATTAACTCTGGAGGAACACATGCAAGTCCTGTTATTAAAGAATCACCCCACACCAGAAGCTTCGGTTCGCCATCAACATTTCTGTAGGACGCTGGAGTAATATCAAGATGAAGCCAGCCTTCCTCATGAAGAGCTTTAAGGGGTGTAATCAACTCCTCAGTACTCCAGTTTCCTGCGGAATCCCATCTGGAATCCCAGGGCATGGAAAAACAGCATTTGCCATCCTCAAAATCAAAATCAAATCTGTCGGGAACGAAAACACTCCGGGGGTCAAGGCGTGAGATGAAACTGACGACCCTTTCAATAGTACGGTTCGGCACATCTGCGGGAAAAAGTCTGCCGAGCCGTAAATCGCCTGAATTACCCTTGTAGAGGATTTCCATTCTCCCCGAAGAAATGTGCTTTCTCGAAATAATTCTATGGGCTTCAGCCATGACAACCTCCCTGGCAGGGAAAATATCCCTGAAGATGATTCATGTCTACACGCAGATGCTTTCATTTGCCGTATAAGTCGATTTCTTCCGCAATTCTCTGCAGAGTATTTTTCTCAACGAGGAATATAGACGAAAATATCCCCAGTAGGGAAATAATCCCTTGTGAATTCAATTTCAGCCAACAACCCAATTCCCGCAAATCAAGCTATTTAACTGAATATCAACTTGTTACGCGACTGGCACAGATCATGCTACTGGTAGTACCGGGCAGAGAGCCCTGGTGAGCATATCAAAGAAAGGAAGAGGAAAATGAAAACACTAATTATTCTCGCGGCGCTTTTACTGATGGCAAGCGCAGCAGCAGCTGATCATCAGGTGGATAATGATCTTTCCAGCGAATGGGAAGCAACCGGTTTTAACAACGGCAGAAGAATGGTGAGAGACTCGAAGGGATACTTCCATGTGGTATACCACTCACAGATGAATCCCAATGGCATACCCGGAGGCAACTGTGACATCATGTACTCTCATACAGTCTTGCCGGCGCCTCCCGCAAGCAGCACGGACTGGGCGCCTGCAACGATGATAACCTTTGACGAATCAACCGACGACAGATACCCTTCCATTGCCGTAGAGCATGGTTCACCAATGAACCCGACTGATAATGACATGCTGCATGTTGTCTGGCAGAGTAAAGACATCTCAGGAGTATATCAGATCATGCACTCCTCCAACCTCAACAGCACTATGCCCGCGCCGGGAGGCTGGACTCTGCCTTTCCCGGTACACATAAGTGAGAAGCACTCACTTGTTCCGGATATAGACTGCTCGCTGGAAAATGTGGTTCATGTAGTCTGGCAGGAGGAGAATTTCAATCCGAATTTCACCTCTGAGATCCTCTATTCCAACAGCCCCGATCACGGAGCGAGCTGGACACCTTTCCAGAATCTGAGCATGACTGAGTCCAACTCGCAGACACCGGATGTTGCTACGGTTATTGATTTCACCGGCCCCCCCTCAAACTACACCTACTACTCCGAAAGAGTTCATGTTGTCTGGAGTGATGACGGCCCGACATCAGGTCCCTGTATCATGTACACAAGCAGTCCTGATGCTGGAAACTGCTGGGATATCTTCGAGAATGTTTCGTTCATTTCGGGCAGCTTTGACAGCGACGGTTACCCCTCACTCACAGTAAGCAGAGAGGATATTCCACATGTTGCCTGGATGCACGGGGTAATTCCTCATGATCCCACCACTCCGGGATCCTACATGCCTGGCGTTAATCCTCTGAATCCGAACAGCTTTCCCGGACCCGAAGTGGGAATGTACTCAACTCTCCTTCAGGATATCTACTACAGCGGAAGAAATTCAGGTACCTGGGGTCCCTTCGAAATAGTGGATGAAGTCATGGCGGAAAATGAATTCCCTTCAATAGCAGTTGACAACACTGATATGCTCTATGTTGCATGGCAGACAAACAGTGTCCCGGCCACTGACTACAATATCCGCCAGGCGGAAAGAACGGTTGCAGGGGGAGGCTGGTTCAATGCAACAACCTTCTATCATCCGGATCACGACGATCTGTTTCCTTCAGAGGCCACCAAGAAAACCGCCATGTATACTCCCGGCTATGACTTTGTCTGGACAATGATCGACAGCGATCTATCAGCCACAGGACACGGACAGCCGGCAGCCCTCTCCCCTGCACACGAGATATGGTTCAGCGGAAACACCAGTTGGACAAACCCCACCTGTGTTGAAGAAGGGTATACTGAAATAACAGCTTCAACTTTCGGTCTGATGAGTAATCCGGTATTCTCCGGCACATGGATCAGCACTGGTTCCGAAGGTGGCATCATCTCGATAATGGACATATGTGGAAGAACAGTACACACCGAATCTGTTCCACCGGAATCCGATGGCCTGTTCTGGACTGTCGGTGAAAGATTGCCTCAAGGCATTTACAGGGTAGTTCTCCAGAATGAGCAGGGCATCCAGAGCAAATCAGTTACAGTAATAAGATAGTAACGGCACAAGATATCCGGAGAGAGCCGCAGCTCTCTCCGGATGCTTGATAAGGAGACTGAAAATGGATAACAATTCAACAGAGACAGAGCATGACTGGATTGCGGAAGAAACAGATTGTTGTTTATCTTATGGTGTTCATCCTATAGCTAGATATCTGACTGCGAAATATGAGAAAGAAACCCGAACAAAGGGGGTTGACAAATGAGATTCCCTGCTTTTGCTGCCTCTCTTCTGGCATTAACGCTCACTGCCGCGGCTTCCGGCACAGATGATCTCCTGCAGTACGATGACGGCACTGCTGAATGGTTCACATTTGAAGGGGAATACAGAGGAACATGGTTTAATCTGGATGATTTCTATCCCGCTGTTGATGCCACCGGATTTGTTGTGAATTATGCAGAAATCTGGTTCTTTCATGTGCTCTCTCAACCCTGGGATACTTCTGATTTTGTTGGCGAGATAACAGATGGAACTCCCTATTCTCCCGGAATTGTGTTCGCCCATGATACAGGTACCGCCGTACATCTGTCTCCGTTCTATCTTTACCCCGTGGCTCCCTGCACAACCAATATGAATTTCACTGTAACTGAAATCCCGCAATTCAGTCCTATTGGAGCTCCATCAATAGCAAGTGATCTTTCGCCTGCCATAGAACTCAGGAGCTTCACCGTAACCAACCCCGGAGTTATTGATTTCTGGCAGTATGATTTCCTCATCCGAGTCAACGGCTTTCCCATTCCTCCCGTGAAGCTTGAGCGAATCACATGGGCATCTCTGAAATCAATATTCAACTGCTTGCGATAATCCTGTTTCTTAAACAGTACAAAGAAGGCGACGCTATTGCGCCGCCTTCTTTGTATTACGAAAAAAAGTAATTACTCTGTAACTTCTTCGGCCGGGACTTCTTCGACGACTTCCTCGACGACCTCTTCGACCACGATGACTTCTTCACCCTCGACGACTTCTTCGCCCTCGATTACTTCTTCGATCTCGACTACTTCTTCAATCTCAACTACTTCTTCAACAGGAGCTTCCTCGGTAACGGCCTCTTCTGTAACCTCTTCATCAGCAGGAACAGCTTCCTCTGTGGGCTCGCCACAGGCCATGCCAAAGAGCGCCATTGAAAGTACCAGCATCGCGATTGTGAATAATCTCATTTGTAATCCCTCCGGATTGTTTTGTTTTCTCAACAAGTTGAATTCTGATCCACCCCTGAATCATGGACCATCGGCCCAAATCTTCGCAATTATCTCAATAAGTTCTGCCGGGGTCAAGCCCTGTCATGTAATCCTGCCCGTATTAGCGAAGTGTACCTTGGCAGTATCGTACAGAATGGCGTCCCCTTTTGAATGAACAAGTGTTCTTCCAATGATGTCTACAGGTGCTCCGGCACCGGGTTTCAGAGTAACTCCGCAATGTTCAGAGAGCCTTGCGAGTTCATCAAGATAAACACTTCTGGCAATGACTGAAGCAGCTGCCACCGCTGGCTCGCTGTCCTCGGCTCTTACCCGAAGTTCCACTATTGATGCGGAGATGGTCAACCATGGCCGCAGTCTCTTCATTTCGCAGAATTTATCAACAACTGCCACGGTTGGTTCAGCTTTCCCCGCAAAAAGGTACTCAAAAGCCCTGCCGTGAGCCATGGCCAGAGTATCAAGACTGTTCTTTCCCCGCTGTTTGAATACACTGAATAGTCTGTTGTACTCCCGGGGCGAAATTGAACACACGGCGTACCTCACATCACTCATTACAGTAATTTTCTCGTACAGCTCCCGCACCTTTGCGGCGGAGAGCTTCTTGGAGTCACCCACTCCCATGGCGGTAAGAGCCCTTGCTGTTGTCTGTTCGCAGGCCACAGCAGCGACAACAAGTGGCCCGAAGTAGTCTCCCTTGCCGGCTTCATCACTTCCCGCGCGGAGACCCGGAGGAACACTGACAGATGATGCCGCAGTACTGCCGAGCTGTCCCAGAACCATTTCCAGAAAGCTTTTGTCTCCTCCTGCCTGCACGATAGAGTTACCCTTTTTCTTTGAATGATAAAGGTTTACCCGGCATGAAGAGCCATACCCGGCAAGTGTAAGCTGTACGCCATATGGCAGTTCCTTCTGTTCCAGGACAGAAACTCCCATTGAGGAAAGTGTCCTGACGGTTGCTTCCAGATGCATTTTCAGTTCATTGCGCACTAAAACGGATTTTCCACTTCAAGAGGTGTGCCGACGGTATACTCTTCCAGCATGCATGTTATTGAGCCTATGATAATTGAAGCGCTCATCAGAACAGGCATATGTCTTTCGTCATCTGTGACCCAGATAAAGATCTCGCCCTGCTGCTTGAAAATACCATCGCCGCGAAGAACAGGCTGCAGCTGGATACAATCAAAACTGCCCGCCCTTGTGCGAATTCTTTCGCGCTCCATAACTTTTACTTCAAGGGGGTAATTGTCATTGTCCACATGAACATCGATAGAGAAATTTCCACCCGGTTCAAGCTCCTGAGTTCTTGCGTAGTAAAAAGCGCTGAGCACATCCAGAGCGTGGGGAGGAATGGGCATTTCGGCCAGTTCGGGGTCATCCTCATCAGGATAGTATGCAAAACCCGCTTCCTGATCAAAGCTCATCACTTCATTACTGGTAAAATCTCCTTCCTGGATGCTTTTCATATAAGTCAAAGAGTGAAGCTGAACAATATCAAGAAGAGCCTCGTTAATATCGATCACTTCAAAAAAACTGCTGAATGCGGGATTTGAGCGAGCCTCCGCTGTAATTCTGTATGCAAGCAGACCGCCGTGATCAACGGGACCAGTAACGCTTAAAGAAGCGGTACCCGCCTTTATTATTCCGTACTCAACGCTGAATACCAGTCTTTCACCCGGACCCCATGTGGTGTTCTCCGCATAGCGTCTTGAGTACTCTCCCCAGTCCCATACAGAACCATACGCAAAGCATGAAACTGCCACACCGAGAATTAGAATTGCTGCTAATCTCATACATCATCCTTTCTGATAGACTTTCACAGTATGTACATCACCCGAAGCTAAGTTGTTCCAGAACCTCTGTCCACCTGTCTCCTACAGAATTAAAGGAAAGATGTTCTTCGCAGTACTCTCTGGCATTACCGGCCAGTGTTTCAGCAAGCCTCCGGTTCTCCAGCAGGTGATTGATCTGTCCTGCAAGCTGCCTCCAGTTGCCGGGGGAATGTAAAAGCCCGGTAACGCCATCAGTCACCAGATCGCGAAGACCGCCTGTGGCTGCGGCCAGCAGAGGAACGCCGGACGCCATAATCTCCATCCCCGCATGGGACACCGCCTGATTCCCGAGGCTGGTGACAACCCCCACAGCTGCACGGCTGAAAAGTGGACGCATATCTTTAACCTCTCCCGTAAACTCCACCCGATTCTCAATACCCAGACTTCCAGCGTAATCCCGCATCTGCCTCACTGTATACTCATCTTCCCTGCCGACGATCACTGCCTGAAAATCCGGATTCACAAGGGTCATTGCCCGCACAAGGGTTTTATGCCCCTTAACAGGGTCAAGTCTGCCCGGGGCAAGAATGATTTTTTCGCCTGATTGGGGAACAGGATAAAACACATCCGTATCCACTGGAAATGGAATAACAACTGCTCTGCCCTGGAATCCATCGGGCACCGCGGATTCGCCGGAAAAAACAAAAAGGTCTGTGCGACTGGAAAACTCCCCGGCCAGCCGGGATATCACCTGCACAACGGGAACATCAGAGGCACCAGCAGCAACAGATCCGCAGCACACAATCACATCAGGCTGAAAATCACCGTCAGCCGTGGAAGCAGAAAGTACTTCATGGCCCTTCTTAAGCATACACCTGACCGCAGCATCAGCATCAGCAGAATCGCAACCGGCAATAACAAGAATTCTCATTCTTTCCCTTCCTTGCTCCCCCTTTTATAAATCATTCATCGGGAAACTGTCACTGTAACCGCAAAGGGGAATCGGATGCCGCTGGAAACATCACGAAGAACTGCGCAGATTCATATGCCGCCAATCCACTCTATCATGAACAAGGTACGGAAGATGCGTGGAAGTGGTCAGGAAATTTACTCCATGGCTCAAGCAGTTCCATGGTACGGTCCGCCGCAGGAAGCGGTTGAAGCCATGAAGCTGGAAATGGGCAGCGGCGGATTCCATTTCTACAGCCCGGACCCGGGACTCATGTCAACAAGAGTGGCACTGTCAAGAGAGATAAAAAACAGAAGGGGAATAAGCCTGAATCCCGCCACGGAACTCCATCTCACCTGCGGTGCCAGCCAGGCGTTCGTGAGCGCGCTCATGGCGGTAGCAGACCCCGGAGACAGAGCAATTGTTCTTGAGCCGTACTACTTTGACCATGTCTTTGCCATTCAGTTCTCCAATCTGAAGCTGGACTCCATTCCAATGACTGAGGAAGGAGAATGGAGCGCTCCCTGGGAAAGGCTGGAGGAAAGAATTCCCGGCGCAAAGGTCATGGTGCTTGTCAATCCCGGCAACCCCACCGGAGCTACCCTCAGCGAAAAGGAAATCCGCAGAATTATCAAACTCACCGGAGAAAACAACTGTATGCTGATAATTGACGAAACCTATGAGAGATTCAATTTCACAGGCAGCTCACACCATCCCTGGATGGAGACAAAGGAAGAACATGTTATCACTCTGGGCAGCTTTTCCAAGAGCTTCAGTCTTTCCGGCTGGAGGCTGGGATACCTCTTCGGAGCAGATTACATTCTGGAACAGGCTCTGAAGGTGCAGGACGCAGTTGTCATCTGCCCCTCGACACCGGGCCAGATACTTCTGGAGAAATGCCTGAACCTGGATGGCTGGGTTGAAAACCGCTCCGCTGAAGTTGAACACAGACTGCACCTCTGCCGAAGCGCGATGGAACAGTCAAAGGGTCTTGAATGGCGGGAAGCGGGGGGCGGGTTCTTTACTCTGGCGAAAACACCGGAAGGAATAGACACTCATGCTCTGGCTGATTATCTCATTGACGAATATGCCATAGCAACCATACCCGGCGACGCATTCGGTGACACAGGAAAGCAACACCTCAGATTCAGCTTCGGATGCCTTGCGGATGAAGAATTAATCCCGGCGATGTCAGCCCTGGCCAGTGTGGATCTTACAAATGTCAGTTTTTAAGAAGTCTTCGCAGTAAAAGCTTTGCCGACCGGAAGAAATCATCAAACCTGCCGTCTATAAAGTCGGCAAAGCTGTGTTCAGGTCCGTGAAACTCTCCTCTTCTGTAGCGAAGACAGGTATGGGCGAATACTCCTCTGCCCATATAAACCTTGTCAGGAGCCGCTTTGCAGCTTGCAAGCACCAGCTTGCCATGATCCAGGTAGCCGGGATCAATGTTGACGAGCCTGTTGCCCTCTCCTCCGAATTCTTTCTCAATCTCTATACACTTTTCCTTCCACTCCGGAAGTTCCGAGGGATCCCGGAGCGGAGCGAAACAGAACCATACCCGAAGAATCGAACAACCCATCTCTCCCTCATAGTAGTCGGTCATATCAAAAGGAAATGGTTTGCTCTGAAGCATCACTTCACCGAAAAACTGCGAAAGAGATACCGGAACACCCTCAAGCGAAGTACTGTCGCTGTAAAGAACACTTACTACAGGCAGTACAGGAGGAAATGATTCAGGAAGAGACATCAGCTCCTCTGCCTCTGCAGCTCGATCCATGCTGCTTCTGCTATCTCCGGCGCGATCCCGAATGTTTCGCGGATTTTCACGGCATAGTTATCACGCAGCTTCAGATTCTTCTTTCCGCTGCCGTCCACAATCCGCAGGTTGCCGTTGTGGGCGCTTACTCTTCCGCCAAGTGGACCTGCTCTGTTCAAGTGCAGGCTGTTAAGCCCGGCGGATTCAAAAGACGCGGCCCAGTACCGCAGAAACTCAGAACGGGTTATCTCCCGGGATTCAAGCTTGTACCGAAGTTGCTTTTTCCCATTCTCAACCGTGTGCATCTCCCACCCGCCGTCAACCGGAGACCAGAACATTTTTCTCCCGGCGGTAACTATCTCACCGGCGCCTGAGTCAGAAAGCTGTACCGCTCCCGGCACAACATAGCCGGGATCAAGAATGAATCTTCCAGCCTCCCCTTCCACAAGCAGAGCGCAGTGAATGTTCCTCCCGTGGTTCATGTGCCCGGTAAGCGGTCGAGCTGAAAGACCGCATGAGGTAAAAATGCTCCCCAGGGTTTCTGTGAGTGAATAGCAGGTTCCGCCGGTTCCCAGACTGACATGGTCAGCCATGACTTTCTCCGCCAGGCGGGGCCGGTTCTCTCCGGAGGATCGAAGAAGGAACTTTGTCAGGTTTTCCCAGGGGATTTCCCCGAAGGTCTCCCCTATCCTGTGTATGTCCGTTGCACTTCCGCCTGGAGTAACGCTAAAATGCTCAAAGAATACTTCCGCTGCTTTTTCCATTGGTTTATTATAATTCCCGAAACCGGAACGAGAACAATGAAAGCAGACAATGAATAAAAACAGATACCATTCTCTCAATGCCTATTTCAGGAAAACATTCGGGGAGAAGGTCTACAAGGTCAGCATCACGGGAGGATTCACCTGCCCGACCAGAGACGGATCACTGGGCACAGAGGGCTGTGTATTCTGCAACCCTGTCGGCGGTGAACCAAAACACTACCGGCCGGGAATGACCATCACGAAGCAACTGGAACTGGCCACGGAATATGTCAGGGAAAGACACGAGACAGATCACTTTCTTGCTTACTTTCAGGACTATACAACCACATACAAAGATGTGAAAAGCCTTGAAGTAATGTACCGTGAAGCTCTCAAGTTCCCGGGCATCAGGGGGCTTTCCCTCTGCACCAGACCGGACTGCATAAGTGAAGATGTCATGGATCTGCTGAAGGATATCTCACAGGAAACTTTCGTCTGGGTGGAGCTGGGAGTGCAGAGCGGATGCGATGTAACACTCCTCCGCATGAACAGAGGACACACTGTATACGATTCCGAGATAGCTTTTGAAAAACTCCACAAACGCGAGATCAGAACCGCGGCCCATGTGATTCTCGGATTCCCCGGAGAGTCGAGAGAGGAAGCCCTGTCAACCGCAAAGCTTGTGAACAAGTCAGGCACGGCCGGAGTAAAACTGCAGAACCTCCACATCATTAAAGACACACAACTGGCAGTGCAATACGAAAATGGTGAATTTGAGCCGATGCGCAGAAGCGAGTATGCCGGTCTCGCTGCTGATTTCATTGAACGCATCCGACCGGAGATCGTGATTCAGCGGGTAACCGGTGAAGCACCCCCCAGATTGCTTGTAGCCCCGGAGTGGAGCATTAACAAACTCGCTGTTATGAACAGGGTAAAACGGGAGCTGATGTACAGAGACTCGTGGCAGGGCAAGCTGCTGGGCTACACCATGGAAGACATACCGTCAACTCAGAAGTGAAGCTCCCTGAGTAAACACCACAGCATTCCCGTTCTCGAACTCCCTTGCTTTACCTCATCTCGCATTCTCTACCAGCCGTCCATTGATATATTTATGTAGAATGCTGGATATAAATGTCTGATAAGGCAGACCCTCGTGCAAGGCAGCTTTCTGAAAGTGAATCAGGTCGCGTTCCGTCATTCGGATATTTACACGTTTGGACTTTCTCAGAGTGGCTTCAGCTGCTTCCTGATATCGCACTGCTTCCTGCTTGAAGTTGGAAATTTGTTCCCACTCCCCATTTTCCACAGAGTCAAGTATGTCCTTTTCCTCTTTTGTCAGTTTCATTTTCAATCACCTCCCAAATACTGCTTCGTCATTTTACGGCTGGGAATAATTGTTTTAAGAAAAATAACCTCATCACTCTCAACGAACGGTACCAGACAGATATACTCATCAATATTTACAACGAAAATTCTTTGATCAGGATACCGCTCTTGATTGGGATGATCAATTGTATCAAGCAATCCCCCGTGACTCAGGTGATAAAGCACATCCTCAAAGGCAATGTGTCGTACCTTGCGTAACCATTCATTTTTCTTACCATTCCAGTCGTACCGTTTCATGATCCATACATATCACATTGTGTGCATTTTGACAACAGTAGAATCTTCTCCGCCACCACCCGGTATGCCGGTCTGTACAATTCCCTGTACACCTGAGAATGATGCACTGCTGCAAATCCAGCTTCTTCCTGCCCGGTAATAAAAGAAGTCATCTCTGAAAGACTGAACAGGTTCTGAATTCCTGTAACAATCTTCCACACCCGAATCAGATCATCAGTACTACCCGAATATTCTCTTCCAGTTCGAATGAATCCATCAAGCAGAGCATCGGTGTCCCCGCCGGATGCCACAAAAGGGCGCAGGTTCACCCTGACTATGTCGGCGGAAAGTCTCTCAACAATAACTTCACCAGCCTGACATTCACCCATGGAAAGCAGTTCATCGCTCAGCCACTTTTCGGCAGCAGCAACAGAGGCAACAGCGTGGCTGCTGCCCATGACTCCCTGATAAATCAGTTTGTAAAGATCCTGTATCCGCATCCCGGGATAACGCTCTGTCTGCTTCGATACAATGCTAATTAATTCTTCCAGCATTGTTGTCTCTATTCCGTGAATGCTTTCTCTCCCTCGAATACTATTTTCAAAACATCTTCACCATTTGCGGTCAGCTGGAAAGAAAACTGGTTCTCCTGAGTGACCTGAAATACTTGATTTGATATCTCCAGTTGACAACCGTTTCTGCATGCTGAATTAAGTCTGTTCCAAAATGCTTTGTACACCATAGAGTGAGTTGGTTCGATGATATGAATCAGTTTGTTTGATATGAATTTTTGATGAAGAAAAGATTCTCCATCCTG
>JAUVIS010000053.1 GCA_030592635.1 Candidatus Fermentibacteraceae bacterium
CATCTCCCTGTCTCCAGATGAAGCATATTCGCCATTGTTCGTTGATTCGAATACCATACTGTCCTTTCCGAACTCCGCTGAGTAACTCAAGCCTGTTTCCCGGAGGTACTCTAACATCATCAAGACTTCTGCTCTGGTGAAGCATCCTCAATTTTCTGAACGCAACTCGCTGGATTGAAGAGGGCAGCTTTCTTGAATATTCTCCGTAGAAGAGCTTCCTGGTCTGCTTACACTTGAAGCTTCGTATCACAGTTATATCCTATAACGCATAGCGTTATTCGTCAAGCTCTGAAATTGCGTTAATCTACCCTGCTGTAGAATCCAATGAACTCCCCTTTTCTGTTTTTCCCGCAGATTCATACCTACACCCAGTAGTCTTTCTCCAGAGCCCGGTACTGAACCGCTTCCGCAATGTGGGCGCTTGTGACTTTATCTGTTTCCTCCAGGTCGGCAATGGTTCTGGCCACGCGCAGGGTTCTGTAATAACCTCTTGCTGAGAGGCCGAACCGGGCGGCGGCTGTGTCAAGAAGCTTCCTGCCTGAAGAATCAAGAGCGCAGTGAATTCGGGTGAGTGTGCTGGTACTGTGAGCGTTGCAGTGAACACCTGCTGTGGTTCTGAACCTTTCTGTCTGCACTTCTCTTGCTTTTTTAACCCGGCTCCGGACTGCTGCGCTGGTCTCTCCGGATGGGCGGAGTTCACCAAGTTCATTTCTTGGTACGGGAAGAACTTCAAGGTGTATGTCGATTCTGTCAAGCAGAGGACCGGATATTTTGCCCAGATAGCGCTGAACCTGTGATGCGGTGCAGTTGCACGACTTCGCCGGATGGGTAAGGTAACCGCACGGGCAGGGATTCATCGCAGCGATAAGCATGAACCTCGCGGGGAGTTCAACGCTGGCTGATGATCTTGATATGATAACCTTACCTGATTCCATTGGTTGACGCATTACCTCAAGGGCCCCCCGCTTGAACTCCGGGAGTTCGTCGAGAAAAAGAACTCCGTTGTGGGCCAGACTCACCTCACCGGGGCGGGGATTCGTGCCGCCGCCGGCAAGCCCGGGAGTTGATACCGTGTGGTGGGGCGCACGGAAAGGACGGTGGATAACAAGAGCCTGACCCTCTGGAAGAATACCCGCGACGCTGTGAACCTTAGTGGTTTCAACAGCTTCTTCCCGGGACATAGGGGGCAATATGCCGGGAAGACGCGCCGCGAGCATGGTTTTGCCGGAACCCGGCGGGCCTATCATTAATACATTGTGGCCGCCCGCGGCGGCTATTTCAAGCGCTCTTTTCGCCTGCTGCTGACCTCTGACTTCTGAAAAGTCTGCAACTGTCAATTCTGTCTGATTAAGAATTTCAGTTTCAGCTGATTCTTTCAGATTATTCAGACCCTGGAGAAACAGAGAAACCTGCTCAAGATTGTCTGCGGGAAACACAGGCACAGGCGAGGCTATAACAGCTTCACCGGCATTTGCAGTGGGAACGATAAAACCCTCTATGCCGGTGCCGTTAAGCCCGGCAGCCATGGGGAGTACCCCTTTAACCGGACGGAGAGTACCGTCCAAAGCAAGTTCAGCCAGATAGGCATACCTGGCAGCCCTTTCTTTTGGAACAAAGCCTGAGGCGGCCAGCAGACCAACCGCTATGGGCAGATCAAATGCGGCTCCTTCTTTTTTTCGCCCGGCGGGAGCAAGATTTATTGTGAGTTTTTTAGACGGCAGTGAAAAGCCGGTGTTGCCGATGGCAGCCTGAACCCTTTCTCTGGATTCTTTTACCGCGTTGTCAGGCAGACCGACAATGGTAAAAGTGGGGAGACCCCTTGTAAGATCAACCTCGACATCCACCTGAAAAGCGTTAATACCAACAAGACCTACACTGCGAGTAAAAGCGAGCATGTATCTCCTCCTGTATCAGGAGTAACCTCCACTTTCACTGAAAATGCAACAGGAGAGGGATTTGTTCCCCCTCCTGTGCAGAGTCCGGTTTGGTTATTCCTCGACTGTAACCTCAAGCATCAAATCACCCTGAGTTATACTGTCAACGACATCCTGCCCGGAAATCACCTTGCCGAAAACAGTATGCTTTCCGTTGAGATGCGGCTGAGGAGAATGTGTTATAAAGAACTGGCTGCCGTTTGTACCGGGTCCGGCATTGGCCATGGAGATCGAACCGGTCTCATGAGTAAGCGGGTTGCCTGAGAATTCATCCTTGAAGTTGTAACCGGGTCCACCCATTCCTGTACCTGTGGGATCTCCGCCCTGAACCATGAAATTGTTGATTACACGGTGAAAAGAAACACCGTTGTAAAAACCGTCTTTTGCCAGTGTGACAAAGTTGTTCACTGTAACGGGGGCAAATTCAGGAAAAAGGTCAAGATTGATTGTTCCCTTGTCTGTCTCAATCTTTACCTTGTAAACTGTGTCTGTCTTGATGCTCATTGCCGGCGGGACACTGTACTGCTTTGCCATGATTCTCCTATCCTATAATGTTAACGAGTCTGCCTGGAACAACTATAACTCTCCGGGGAACGGATCCCTTCAGATAATCCTGTATCTTCTCCCGGCTTAGAGCGATCTTCTCAATCTCTTCCCGGGAGGCCCCTGCGGGCACAGAGATTCTGTCTCTTATCTTTCCCTTTATCTGAACCACTATTTCAACTGTATCTTTAACCAGATCTTCCTCGACCCATTCAGGCCAGCTTTGTGTGTGTATGGTCTCGTTCTCGCCACCAAAGCCCAGCGCGTGCCACAACTCCTCTGTAACGAAGGGCGCGGCGGGGGCGAGTACTGTGAGGAACTCTTTCTGTGCCTTGCGCCAGGAGTCTGCAGCTGAGGCCGCCTTTCCTCTGCTGGCCGAGAGAAAGTTCAGAAACTCCATCATTGCTGCTACACCGGTATTGAACTGAAAGCCGTCCATGTCCTCTGTGACTTTTTTTGTTGTTCTCGCAAGTTCATATCTCAGTTCCTTGTCGAATGTCTTATCGGTCTCGATTTCTTTGAGATCAGCAGTCTCCAGAAAGAGATTCCATATGCGTTTCACAAATCTATAGGTGCCTGCAAGACCTTCTTCACTCCATTCAATTTCAGCCTCGAACGGACCCATAAATATTATGTAAAGTCTTAGAGCATCCGCGCCGTACTTCACAACCATTTCATCCGGTGTAATGACATTACCTTTGCTCTTGGACATTTTCTGGTGGTCATAGCTTATAAGCATTCCCTGATTCTTCAGACAGGTAAACGGCTCTGTGAAGTCCAGCATGCCCGCGTCATACATTACCTTTGTCCAGAATCTGGCATAGATCAGGTGCATTACCGCGTGTTCGGCCCCACCAACATAAAGATCCACAGGAAGCCACTTTTTTACCTCTTCAGGGTCAAAAGGAGCATTTGCGCAATGAGGAGACGCAAACCTTAAAAAGTACCAGCTGGAGCAGGCAAACCCGGCCATTGTGCTTGTTTCCCGCTTTGCCGGAGCACCGCACTCAGGACAGGTTGTGTTTACCCAGTCCTCGCATGCCGCAAGGGGTGATCGCCCGGAGTCATCAGGCTCATAACTTATAACATCCGGTAGAACTACCGGCAGGTTTCTATCTGGAACAGCTCCGCACTTTTCGCAGTGTATTATTGGAATCGGAGCTCCCCAGTACCTCTGTCTGCTCACCAGCCAGTCTCTTATTCTGTAACGGGTTTCCGCTTTGCCAAAGTTGTTGTCCTCCGCGAATGCGGCCATAACACCCCTTGACTCCTCTGAGCTGAGGCCGGTAAACTGCCCGCTGTTGATCAACTCGCCATCAGCTGCGGTTGCCTCTTCTTCAACCCCCTGAGGTACTCCGCCAGGAGCAATGACCTCAATTATCGGCAGATTGTATTTTCTCGCGAAAGCATGATCCCTTTCGTCATGAGCCGGAACCGCCATTATCGCCGCGGTTCCATATCCCGCAAGCACATAGTCCGCGATCCATACGGGTATCTTTTCCCCGTTAAAGGGATTTACAGCGTATGCTCCCGTAAAAATGCCTGTTTTCTCCTTTTCGCTGGCCACAAGACGCTCAAGATCGGTTTTCGCACAGGAAGCCCTGATGTACTCCTCCACATCTTTGCCGTACTTCTCTGTGGTAATTCTCCGGAGTTCGGGATGCTCCGGAGCAAGAACGCAGAATGTGGCACCGAAAATAGTGTCAATCCTTGTTGTGTAAACAGGCAGATTGATTTTTCCATTCTCTTCCGTATCAACAGTAAAAACGACCTCCGCTCCGTGGGAGCGGCCTATCCAGTTTCTCTGCATTGCCTTTATGTTTTCAGGCCAGTCGATATCGTCAAGCTCATCGAGAAGTCTGTCGGCATAATCTGTAATTTTGAAATACCACTGCGGTAATCTCTTTTTCACAACCTCACCGCTGCATCTCCAGCAGATTCCCCCGGCGGATTCCTCGTTGGACAGAACGATCCTGCAATTCGGGCAGTACATCTGAAAATTATCCGACTGATAGGCCAGACCTCTGTCAAAAAGGAGGAGAAAAAAGTACTGAGTCCATCTGTAGTAGTCAGAATGGCTGGAATTGATCTCTCTGCTCCAGTCATAGCCAGCCTCAAAAAGCTTCATCTGCCTCTTGTAATTCTCTGTGTTAAGTCCGGTTACTTCTGCCGGGTGCATTCCTGTTTTAATGGCATATTCTTCTGCGGGCTGCCCGAAAGCATCCCACCCCATGGGATGAAGAACATTATGACCGTCCATCCTCTTTTTGCGGCAGATGACATCAGTGGGGATGTAGTTTCTGCAATGTCCCACAGACAGCCCCGCTCCGGATGGATACGGGAAGTAATCGAGACAATAGAAATTGCTCTTATCCGGATCATCCCCTGTCTTGTACAGATCCATGCTCTCCCAGACGGGAGACCATTTTTTCTCCAATACTTTGAAATTGTAAGTACTCACTATTGAGGCCTCCAGTATGTGTTAAGCGGAAATATACAAAATGAGGAGAGAATTAAGCTGTTGACCAGCGGGCCGGATGAAGAAGAAAGTTCAGTTCTCCATTCTCCATGGAGGAAAGGGAGCAGCCGGCACCATTCAGTATCCTGAAAATGATAGCCGCTTCAGTTCCCGAGTTGAACCTGCCGGATCCAAGCTGTTGAAGAATCTCATCCTGCGATAGAGTGTGTAGCGGTTCATTCAGGCCGCGCAGGGTAAGAAATACTCCCCGTTCTTTGCGGCCGTCCGCAATTCCGGCCTCAAATGAGACTACACCGTCCAGAACTGCGAGTTGACACAGCATGGCAAAGCACTGGAGGATAACCTCGGATATAATCATTACTGCGGGCATTTTGTCACTGAGAGAGAGAGATGGCGGGCGAAGCCCCTTCTCCGCAAAGATGCTGTGAAGCCGGGTCAGGAATCTGTCAGGATACTCTTCTCTGAAATCATCAGGCTTAATAAGAGTGGAAACCCCGAGAAGACGGGAAACCCTGGATGCGGTTTCGTGGGAATACAGCATTGTCCTTGCGAATCCCGTCAGGGGATCAGCACTGTCCACAATGTGCAGAATTGAATTATTCTGTTCAATGGAATCGGACAGGAACTGCTCCAGATAGTTTACAAGCCCTGCAGAATACCCCCGGATTTCTCTGTCTGAACTTTCTGAAGAACAGCGTGTTTCCGCACCGCTGAAGTCTCCATGTGGAAGAAGACCAATAACGGTATCCACTGTTTTTTGATCTACCGCGCCGGTCACTCTTATGTGGTACTCTCTTCCCCGGATGTGTCCGGTCAACTGCGAGTTCCAATGAGTATGTCCTTTGTCATCTCTCCCCTCCGGAAAGGTAGCTGTCTGTTCGCCGTCGCTGCTGAATTCCATAACACCGCTGCCCCCTGTTCTAAAACAGACACGGGATACGGCGCGCAGAATATCATAAGAGGATGATGCGGAAAGCAGCTCTGTGATATCCTCCAGCAACATCTTTTTCTGCAGCATATTCGATCTGCCGTCACCCGTCGCGAAAGAGTGACTGTCCAACGGTATGCCGGAAATCAGAAATGCCGGATCTCTGTAAAAGCCGGGAGATGAATCAATAACAGATACATTCCATCTGTGCAGACCGGACTTTGATCCATCTTTCCTTCTCACTGCCCATTCTGTAGAAGTACTGTTCTCGGAAAAACCCATTCCGGAAGGGACATGGGAATCCAGCGTAAGTCCTGATCCTTCCGGATCAATAAGATTGTTGATATCCTCATTATCCACTTCCCCGGCCTTCACACCACAAACCAGTTCCATTGCATGGTTCCAGTGATCCACTCTTCCATCCATCCGGATAATTGCTACCGGCAGAGGGATTCCATTGAAAAAAGTGTCTGCAAGACCTTCGTTGAGTTCAAGATGTTTCTCAGCGGCTGATCTGGCTGATCTCTCCTGAATAATGTCGTGCTGGATTTCAACCAGAGAGGATACTGTATTGAGTAAATCTGAATCCAAATCGGAGAGTGCTGATTCCGCCAGAACAAGATATCCCAGATTGGATACACCTGTACCAATAGGAAGTACTGTGCAGTGCTTGAAACAGCCGGAAAGCTTCCCCAGTTCAGCCGATGAAATTCTGTGCTGTTTGTCCCCTTTCCAGACGAATGCCGGAAAACCCAGTTCTCCCAGCTCTCCTGCCGGACAGTCTCTGGGCCAATCTCCCGCACTGTCGGACAGTTTCATAGTTTCATAGGCATCGTATAAATACTGTGCTACAGCTTTCGATCCGGTAACTCGAAGAACATCCTCACAAATACCGTTTTTCGCCCCGTGTTTTGACTCAAGGATTCCTCCGGCCATTCTTGATATACTCAGAAGACTTTTCTTCAGATGATCAGCTCCCGCCTTGAACAGGGTGAGGTCGGTTTCATCCTCGAAGAGACATACAAAGTTCACCGCCTGGTTCGTCTCATTTCTCACAGCTCTCAGGGTTTGACGAAGAGTAACCCGTCTGCCGTCCTGATTAACGAAAGAAACTACTCCGGATTGTTCTGCTCTCTCCTCCGCGAACAGATGCTCTAAAGCATCATGTACCCATTTGTAGGAGTCGGCAGAGAGAATGTCATGAAGTTGAAGGCCGATAAGCGATCCTCTGTGCCCTGTTATTCTGGTGAAACCGGAGTTGGATAACAGTATTCGCAACCTGCTGTCCAGAAGTAGAAGACCGGTTCCAGTTGATTGAAGGTATGCCTGATTAAGTCTGTTCAGAGCACGAAGGCGTTTGCCCGTTTTGTAACTCTCTGTTGAATCGCGAAACAGTCCGATAACCCCGGGACCGCCCCTGCTGAGAACTCCCTCTACTCTTCTCTCCCCGGCCGGTTTGAACTCTACCCTTACCTCGTGGCCGAGGTGTGCGGAGGATATAACGCTGTCCCAGTCGTACAGAACCGGATCGGGCAGGATGTCTGAAGCGTTCCTTCCCTTCACGTCCTTCTCCCTGGGACCGAAAAGATAAGTCATTCTCATGTTCCATCGAAGAATAGTACCATCAGGAGCAAACCCGACAACACCACCGGCCATATCGGACACAAGATCATAATCGGCGATCTGTTCTGCAATTATGGTAACGCTGTTACTGTAGCCAGCTTTCCCGGGGATGATAACGAGGGACAATCTCTCGTCTCTGACTACCTCCTTTCCCTCAATGAGTCCCCTGGCCACAGAGTCCGGAAGCATGCTGAACGGATCAGCAGAATGCATAATCTCATCAGCATTAATACCAAGCACTGAGAAAAGATCACCGTCCACCTTCATTTCGCCGGTAGACGGCGCGAATGCCAGCCTTGTCCAGGATTTGGATCCAAAGGGCATCAGTTATTGTTGCCTAAAAGACAGGAGATTCCCAGTGTAAGCACAGTAGCGGAGTCATCCACTCTGTCAGACTGTTCATTCGGAAATGCGGTGTTTTTTCTGGCCTTGAATCTGCTCAGCAGCCCTCCGCCCACGGTAAAACGATTCAGCCGGAAATCAAAGCCAAGCCCGAAGCCGAGACCCGCTCTGTTGGCAACGCGGTGATCATCAAAGCTTACAGAAGTAAAAGCATTCATGTTTCCGGTGAGAGGCATCTTGAAAAAGAGATTTCCCATGAAACGATTGTGATCCAGAGGTGATGCAATCTGTGCCTCAAATCCAACGGTAGTGTTTTTCAGATGAGGAGCTAAAGCACTTGCGCCAAACGCGATAATGTCATCCATATAATCAGTTTCAGAAGAGTAGGAAACTCCGGACTTGAACATTTCCCCGCTTAAAGCGAGGCCGGCATGCCAGGCGAATTCATTGCTCTCAACAGACCAGATCGCAGATGAATCCGGAATGAGAATCTGGTGGCTGTTGAATTCATGGTGATAGTCAGCGTTAACCATTCTGACTCCACCGGAAATCCCCGCCGATAGCGGCCCGCTGATAACCGCGGATACACTGCCCAGCGTCTCCCACTGCGAGCCTTCAGCCCAGAGTACTGCCACGCCCAGCTCCGGATCATCCGGATTATCGTAAACTGTGTGCGACCCTTCATAGCCGAACTCGCCGATCTTGGCAATGCCCGCGCCGATTACAACGGGGCCAGCCGGATAAATCACAGCCACCGCACCATTGTCGTTTGTCATGAAGGTTCTGACAGTTTTCTCAATATCTGTTTGTATTACTCTCTCGGCCCACTGTATGGACGAGCCGGAAAGCTGAATATCAGCGGGCAGAGAAGCGGTCTGGGCCGGATTGTAAAAAATACTGGCAGCTTCAGTCACTCCAAGCGCACGAACGGATCCCATGGCAGTTGTTGTGGGAGAAAGACCGGGGATAATGGTTCCTTTTGTTATCGAATCATAATAACCGAACCCGAAAGCCTGAGTGACCAGAATGGTGATGGAAGCTATATAAACAGTGAGGTTTTTCATTCTCTTCTCCATGGTTAAAGATCAATCACAGCCCCGACTGTAAAGGCCGTGACAATATCGTCAATGGTGTCGGCCTGCGGGAATCCGAAGACATCTCCGTTTCTGCCTTCATTGCCGTAACTGAAAGCAGCGCTGATATCGGTTCTGCCAAGGTCAACCGTGGCTCCCATGGAAATCCCAAGGGAAGCATCGGAGTCGGTTCCCCCTGTGGAAGAGAGAACTGCCCCGCCCCGGAAGTACAGGTTTTGATCCGGATAAATTCCACCGAACACATTGGCAGACCATGCTTTGTTTTCCATGTCATAAATTCGTGCTTCCAGTCCAAAGCCGGGAGAATAATCGGCGATGTTGCCCACACGAACACCTGCGGCAATACTTGAAGGGCAGTTGTCTGTTTTGGAAGCGTAAACCGCGCCTAAAGAAACACTTTCTCCTGTCGGCACCGAAGCGCCGGCTCTCCAGGAAAATTCACCCTCTTCCCTGCTCCACCCGGAAGAAGAATCAGGAATTGTTTCAGTGAAGTGATGCCAGTAGTAGTCGTAATTTATAGAACCCATACGATATCCGGCGGATGCTCCAATGCTGATTCCACCGGGCAGGGTGGTCGCGGCACCTGTTGCGGCTTCCCACACTCCACCACTTACAGTCAAATTCTCAAAACCGGCAATTATCGGTTCGAGACCCGTTGTATCAACAAAAAAGTACTCTCCCTTATAGGTATAGTCCCGGACCCTGGCTATCCCGAAAGCGATACTTGCGGAACCTGTATTAAAGCCTGCCTGAATACTTGAGGCTCCCAGCCCTGCATAAGTCAGGCTGTGTTTCCCAAGTCCGTCATCCACTGTCTGTTTGAGAATAAGCGGGCCAATTGAAGCAGAAAGAGACGGATTGTAATTGCTCAACTCAGCTGGATTGCCGAACAGGTTCATACCTCCCGCATTAACCGACATTACTCCTCCAAAGCCGTGAGAAACAACATCCACGCCGGGCATTGAACTGCCCTGCCCGAGGGCGGCGGGATAACCGTAACCAAGTGCTGTCAGGGGAAAAAGCAGGAGAGCAGAGAAACAGGAAAGTACAAGATTCTTCATATCAGCCTCCAAAAACTTCAGGGGTTACTTCTCGCCTCAATAATAAACATTTTCCGCTGTGCGAAAAACCTACTAATTTTGTATGGTACTATAATAATCGAAAGGAAAAAGAATGAGAAGATTGTTCCCTCTGTCATTAATTGCGGGATGTGTCGTTTTGCTGGCGGGAAATGCGCCTGCTGTCGGTATTTATCCCACAGCAGACATGACAACAATTCCAACGGGATCCGCTACAGCTAGAGCATATCCGAAAACCTAATACTAATCTGTAATAGTCAATAATATCATATACAAAACTTGACAAAAGCGCCGTAATTCGTTATATATCAAGGAGTTAAATCATCACATCAAACTCTTGACCGAAAGAACGGCGCACATGAAAACTAACACTTTTTCTGAAAAAAGCAATACTTTCCCCACTTTGTTCCCTGTTGAGGTTGATACAAACTTCAGCGAAATCCTTCGTGAGGGATTCGCTCTTCTTAAGAAACATCCGGAAATCCTGAAAAGAATTGAGCGTGATCTTGATTCTTATGCCATGGGAAAAAAGGCAAAGCGCCTTGCTGATAAAGCCTGGCGGGATCGTCAGACTTTACCTCTGGGGCTGGAGCTACAAGAGTTTGCGGATTCTCTGGAAGACTCAGAGGAAGAGGTTGGAATATCCCTTGGGATTGGCAGACCCAGAATGAAATCAGAAACTGTATTCCTGTTCATGTTGTTCAGGGGCTACTTTGATTCTGTTACTGATGTACGGGCAACCGACAGAATTGTTGATTCCTTAACAATTCGCAGTTTCTTTCAAAATTACGGTTGGGGCAATCTTCCCAAACGATCAACAATCCATGATAACGTTCAGGCAGTGTCATACGATACTCGCAAATACATATATCGGAGCCAGCTTGCAGATGTTAAAGATCAGGGAATTGATGATTACAAAAGGCTTACCCTGGACAGTACTGCTGTAATGGCAAACAGCAGGTGGCCTGTTGATTCGGGAGTGATCTGCAGGCTGTTGGAGAGAGCTTTCAAAAACAGTCAGAGTTTATCAAAGTACGGAGTGCCAAACTTTATGCCTTGGCACACAGCCCTCTGGTTATCAAAGATCAGTCAGTTGAATTTCAAGATTAATGTCACATCAGGTAAAGGTGCCAGGGTAAAGCGAAGAGGATTCTACAGGATATTGTATACAGAAGCTGAGAAGATCATTGCCCATCTGAGAAGAGAGATCATCAAGCACAGGGCAATTATGGATATGGCCGATCTGCCCCCATCACTGACAGAGCGGTTAGCAGAGATAAGAAAGTTGATTAAGAATGACATTGATGATGCCGAAAAAGTGATTGGGTACTCCCGCAGGCGTATACTCAATGGAGAGACAATCCCTAATTCTGAAAAGATTTTCAGTCTTTCAGACGGATCAGCAGCGTTCATAGTAAAGGGGGATCGTGAAACCGTGTTAGGGTATCGCCCACAGGTGGGCAGAAGCGGCAATGGCTTTGTTACCGTTCTTTACGTACCCGAAGGCAACGCAGCCGATTCCCCTCAGCTGGTATCCCTTGTTGAAGAGGCAATCTGTAACACAGGTGTTGTAGCACGCATTGTAAGTGTTGATGATGGTTACAGCTCTACCCATGGGATCGGCTCTGTCCGTATGATTCCGGGAACTGATGCTGTCAGTGCATCCGGAGCAAAGGGCAAAAAGATTATCTCCGCAGAAGATTGGGAAAATGAGTTATACAAAGAAGCCAGGCGAAACCGTTCATCAGTTGAATCACTAATGTACACACTGAAATATGTGTACGGATTCGGTAATCTGCGCCGTCGTGGAATTGATGCTGTGAGAATTGAACTGCTTGAGAAAGCCATTGTACACAATCTCAGCAGACTGGCTGTACTCAAGAAAAGGCGGCAACGCCAGCCTGAGCAGGCTGCTTAGGCATCCTCGGCCAATTCAACATCAAAGTCCCGAATGGCTGATGGGGGAGTTTGTTCATTTTGAGATATTTATCAGTTAATATCACTGAAATCCGTTAGATTAGCGGGAGAATTTATGAAACTGAAGCGGAATGAAATTGATTCAGGCAAAGAGACCGGCGAAAACCGGAATTACGATACCCTTTTCGGAAATGGTCCAGCTACTGCTTACATTGAAATATGTTTCAAACCCGCCCACAACCATCCTGACACGAGAGGATCAATGCTGTTTGATCTTTCGTCCTACACTGGATGGACCGCGGAATCAGCAATTCTTAACATTGATGTGTTCTTGCAGAGCGGCTGCGGTCTGCCCACGACTTTCAATACTTTTGCCGCTACCGAGGAATGGGATGAAAGCTGGACAGAAGCCCACCTCGCTCACGGCACAACAGACTGGGGTACTTTTACACTGGATGACCTCCGGTGGTATGAACTTGACATCACCGATCTTGTAAATGCATGGCTCTCTCAGTCAATAGAAAACTACGGTCTGGTTTTCGAATCGATCAACAGCAACCAGGCAGAGCACAGGTTCTATTCGCTGAACGCCGGTGTTCCATCTGTACGCCCTTACCTCACCCTCACTTTCCCCCAGGCGCTGCAGACCACAACCTGGGCCGGGATAAAGACTACCATCATAAGTAACTCTAAATACAGACACACAGCTCATCAGTATACTGTGTGTCTGTTTTTTCGTTTCACGCATCTTTAATGCCACTGAGGAATGTCCAACAGCCCATCTCGCTAGATCCTGGCCACCCTGTATACAGCTTTCCCCGGAGATGGCAAAACGACGATGCTCGCAGACGATTGTCAAATAGCAGTGCTACTCTCCTTAACCTTCAAGAATTCTATCTCAGCAGTCATAGACCCCCTTGCCATGCAATCAATCTGTGCCATTTGCTTGAGTATCTGTTCTCTCTTCTCTTGATTATTCATTTATTGCTCCTTTACTTTAGCAAATGCCTAAACTCTGGTCTACCTACACAAAAAGAAAGAGCAAAGTCAAACCACTTCACTCAATCGCTTGACTTTGAAACTACCCACACTTTTCAATTGCACCCAGCCTGATGGATCGGATTACGGATACTGCGTTATTCAACAGCACATGGAATTCGATTTTGTAATCCTGCGGCTTGCGATATTCCGAGATTTTATGATATTAGATGCTGAGTATTTTCGCCTGGTGGGATCGTTGTCTATATTACCAGATATTTCGTAATATCTAATGTGCAGGCAACTTAACCCCTCCATCAGGTATAGGATATCTGGATTAGTTATGTACGAGTTTGTATTATTCTTCTGATTTGACAACACCTGCACTGAAAGTTTGATAGCAATGAATCTTGCAAAAATGGTTTCCAGCTACCTTAATCCTATCCAGCCCTCATTTCTGATTTTGTTTGTAACATCCAGATGCAACGCAAAATGCAATTTCTGTTTCTATGCTGATGAGTTAAATAAAGATAATGAACTGACAACGGAGGAGATGGAAAATATCTCAAAGAAATGCGGAAACATTCCTTATCTGCTCCTTTCAGGTGGAGAGCCTGTACTCAGGGATGATCTTGA
>JAUVIS010000060.1 GCA_030592635.1 Candidatus Fermentibacteraceae bacterium
CTGCGTGCGAGACGATAGCGACCAGCCTCTTCACTGTACTCTATGAGTATTGATTTTGTGGTGGTACTACCGCAGTCGGTTGCTAAAATAGTCTGTATTCTTTCAGCGGCCACTGCTTCTCCCTTCACTTGTTTGTCCGAATACATCACCGGCTTTTTACTGCCGCGATGAATCCGGGTCAGGCATCCGGTTGATCCTCGCCTCTGCGGAACAATCTCCTGAAAAAGCTTTTGCGATTCTTTCGCCTTTCCTGCTTTTCCTTCCGTCTGAGTTCGGAAACCAGTGCGTTTTCCTCCTCTATCGCTACTGTAAGTTTCTCAACATTCTCTCGATCTTCTATCATTCGAACAAACCTGTAATAATCTCCCGACTGAACAAGAAGAGAGACTATCGGATTTGCGAACACGAGCATCTGACTGCCCAGAAAGGAGACCGGTTTTATGGATTCCAGAAACATAATTGCCGGAACTGTCAGATCTCTCTCGACTATCTTGTGTGCTATTCTCCTCGCAAGATCTTCACACTTTTCAGGAGAGTCCGAATTGTAATCTTCAGGATTCAATCCTGGCCCGAATAAACTCAAGCACTTCCTCCCTGTTGCCGGAGAACTGAAGACCCAGCCCTCTGAATTTTGCCAGTCTTGTAGGCTCTTTGAAAGGGCTCAGCAGAACTCCGTTTGCGTCCGGAATAATGCTTCTGACCTCTCCCCATTTTCTGATTTCTGTCCCGAAGGGCGACTTCTTTCTCACTCCCGTGGAATCCATTATGAACTCCACCGGAAGAAAGTAGCTCCACATGGAAAGAAACAGAAGCGCAAGCCCCACTACTCCCCACCAGATATTGCCCATCATCACAGAAGCGGCAAAAGCGGATACAAGCATTATGGCAATCAGAGCCACTGTTGCCCCGGGACGCTCTTTCATGGGGAAGGAAACCCATTCAAGAGTCTCCATCTCTTCGCTCAGTTTACTGTTCGTATTCAACTGGCTCCACCAGACAGAGATCTTTTACTGCTTTGACTTCATCCAGCCTGAGCACAGGTGTATTGACCGGCGCATCAGTGACAAGATGGGGCTTCTCCTCTATCTCCTCAGCGATAGAGATCATCGCGTCAATAAAAGCATCAATACTTTCAAGACTCTCAGTCTCCGTAGGCTCTATCATAAGAGCTTCTTTCACAATCTGCGGAAAGTAGATTGTTGGAGCATGGAAACCGTAGTCAAGGAGACGCTTGGCTATGTCCAGAGTTTTTACTCCCTTTTCAGCCGCGTCGGCCCCGCTGGCAACAAACTCATGCATGCACGGGCCGTCATCATTAGGCACATTATAGTAAGGTTTAAGCCTTGCCTTCATGTAATTCGCGTTGATAAGAGCCACTTCAGACACTTCTCTGAGACCCTTCGAGCCAAGTGTTCTTATGTAAGCATAGGCTCTGTAAAGCACTCCTACATTTCCGTGGAAGGCCAGTAATCTTCCGATAGATTTGCCCACGCGATCTCTGAGAATGTATCCGTCTTCCGTCTTCTCAACTGTGGACGCCGGAAGAAATGATCTGAGTATTTCCCGGCAGCACACTGTTCCCGAACCGGGACCACCGCCGCCGTGGGGAGAACTGAATGTCTTGTGCAGATTAAGGTGGCAGACATCGAAGCCCATGTCACCGGGCCGGGCGATACCCAGCATGGCGTTCATGTTGGCACCGTCCATATAGTTGAGACCGCCGACATCATGAATTATTTTTGTTATCTCCTCAATGCTGCTCTCAAAGATACCGAGGGTATTCGGATTGGTGAGCATAAAGGCACAGGTGTTCTCTCCTGCCTTGCTGCGAAGATCTTCAACATCAACTCTTCCGTGCTCATCGGATTTAACACTTACCACTTTCAGTCCCGCAAGAGTACTGGTGGCAGGGTTGGTTCCGTGGGCTGAGTCAGGCATGAGAACTTCGTTACGATGTTCTTCGCCTCTCTCCTCCTGCCACTTTTTAATAAGCAGCAGACCGGCGAATTCACCTTGAGCCCCTGCGGCGGGCTGCAGTGTAACAGCCTCGAAACCGGTTATCTCGCAGAGGAGTTCACCCAGTTTGTGCATAATCTCCAGAGTTCCCTGAACTGATGAATCGGATGACAGGGGGTGCACGGCGGCAAGACCCTCAATTCTCGCCAGGAATTCGTGCAGCCTGGGATTGTACTTCATGGTGCATGAACCCAGCGGATAGAGCCCTTTTTCAATATTGAAGTTCATGGTAGAGAGACGAACGAAATGACGCATTGCCTGCCCTTCGGTCACCTCGGGAAGCCCGATTGGCTCTTTTCTTTTAAACTGTCCGGGAATGGCTGTCTCCGGTACATCAAGCACTGGAAGCGCCACTCCGATTCGACCGGGGCTGCTGTACTGAAATATGGTCTTTTCCATTACTCTGCCCCCTTTATGTGCTGATTAAGAGCTTCCACGAAGCCGTCAATTTCTTCCCTGGTGCGCTTTTCGGTAACTGTGAGCATCATCGCGCCTTCACCCAGACCGGGAATTGGAAGTCCCGCAAGAAATCCCTTTTCCTCCATGGCTGTTACCGTGACTTCAGCAGAAACAGGAAGATTAACCACAAACTCGCGGCAGAAAGGCGCGTCAAACACATCGGTGACACCATCTATTTCAAGCAATCTCTTGTTAAGGTAATGAGATTTGTGCCAGCATTGTTTTGCCACTTCCGTGAATCCTGTTTCGCCGGTAAGGGTAAGATAGATCACATTTGCCAGTGCCATAAGCGCCTGGTTGGAACAGATGTTGCTTGTAGCTTTTGCCCTTTTGATGTGCTGTTCTCTGGTCTGAAGGGTAAGAACATATCCCGTGTTGCCGGCACGATCCTCAGTTCTCCCCACAATTCTTCCCGGCATCTTTCGGAGAAAAGCACTTTTTGCAGCCATGAAACCCACATAAGGGCCACCGTAACTCATGGCGACACCCAGAGGCTGCCCCTCTCCCACAACCACATCAGCTCCCAGTTTGCCCGGCGCTTCAAGCACGCCAAGGGCAACGGGATCCGCCGCGACAACAAGAAGCCCCTTGTGCCTGTGAATAAGTTCCGCGGCAGCCTGAACATCCTCAATGGAACCGAAGTAATTGGGGTACTGCAGCACCAGAGCGGCAACACCACCCTCCGCCAGTTTATCCGCTGCCTCAAGATCAATCAGGCCGTCCGCGCCGAAAGGAACCTCGTTGATCTCAAAATCACCATTGTCAAGGTAGGTATGTATCACATCAATTGTTCTGGGATTCAAGGCGCCCGAAATCAGAATTCTTTTCTTTCTTGTAGCTCTGATTGCCGTGAGAGCCGCTTCAGCAACCGCTGATGCTCCATCGTACATGCATGCGTTGGCAGCCTCGCAGCCGGTAAGCCTGCTGATCATCGTCTGGTATTCGAAGATGGACTGCAGAGTGCCCTGACTTACTTCAGCCTGATAGGGCGTGTAGGCTGTGAAGAACTCACTTCTTGTGAGGATGTTGTCTATAGCGGCAGGAATGTAGTGGTCGTAAGCTCCCGCGCCGCGGAAGCATACAAGATCGGCAGAACTGTTCCGCGCCGCGAATCCTTTGAATTCCTTCTGAAGTTCCAGCTCGCTGGCGGGTGAAGGCAGGTCAAGCTCACCCCTGAGGCGAATACTCTCCGGAACAGGAGTCAAAAGATCCTCAAATCTCTCCACCCCTATTGCATCAAGCATCCGATCCCGTTGAGCTTTTCCGTTGGGAACGAATATGCTCATGGATTTACTCTCCTATGTGAGTCTTGTACTCTTCGGCAGTGAGAAGACCATCAAACTGGGAATCATCGGAAACCTTAATCACAAACAGCCAGCCGCCGGCGAAGGGATCTTCGTTGATAAGCGCGGGATTGGCTTCCAGCTCTTCGTTGACCGCCACGACTTCTCCGTCCATCGGGGCGTAGAAATCTTCAGCTGTCTTCACGGCTTCAAGTCCGCCCATGGCGTCGCCCTTTGTGGCTTCAGCACCGACTTCAGGCAGTTCCGCCATAACTATCTCACCCATCTCGTGCTGGGCGTAATCAGTGAGCCCGATTACATACTTGTCTCCATCTTTGCGCACCCATTCATGAGTCTCTGTGTAGCGTACATTCTCTGGAATATTGCTCATTCTATTTCTCCTTTATTTTGAATCAGATTACTTTCGGCTGCCTTCCGTGTAGAAAGGTATCTTCACTATTTTCAGAGGAATCCTCTTTCCTCTCACTTCCGCTTCAAGCTCATTACCCCTCTTCTGAAAACCTCGTTCAACATACCCCAGGCATACAGCCTGCCCCAGCGCGGGGGCAATGGAGCCACTTGTGACAATGCCCACTTTTCTGTCGCCGCTGAACAGAGGCGTGCCGTGTCTGGGGAATCCTTTTCCGGTAACCTTCATGCCGACCAGATATCTTCCCGGTTTTTCAGCTTTCTGCTGCTCAAGAACTTCTCTGGCGATGAACGGTTTTTCGGTTTTCAGCTTAACAACCCAGCCAAGCTTCGCCTCAATGGGAGTAGTGCTGTGATCAATGTCGTTTCCGTAAAGAGGATACCCGACTTCAAGACGAAGCGTATCTCTGGCACCAAGCCCCACGGGAACAATGCCGAACTCTTCACCGGCTTCCATTACAGAATCCCAGACAGCTTCAGCATCGGGGTATTTCATGTATATCTCGAATCCGTCTTCACCGGTGTAGCCGGTTCTCGCGATCAAAGCATCCACATTTGCGAATTTACCTGTTGTGTGCTCATAATAACCGATAGCGTTTAAATCAATATCTGTAAGCTTCAGGCAGACTTCCTGAGCTCTGGGGCCCTGAATGGCAACCAGAGCGGTCTCGTCGCTTTCGTTTATTACTTTTACATCAAAGCCCTGGAGATGACTCTGCACCCATGCCCAGTCCTTGTCCAGATTGGCCGCGTTCACAACCATCAGGTATTCCTGATCGCCGATTCTGTAAACGATAAGATCATCAACAATTCCACCGTCAGGATAACACATTGTGGAGTAGTAGGCTTTGCCGTTATCAACACCGGCGTCATTCGTAAGAAGTTTGTCAAGAAACGCGGTGGAATCCGGTCCGGTTACTCTGAATTCACCCATGTGGGTCAGATCAAATGCGCCGACGCTCTCTCTTACGGCCATGTGCTCTTTCTGAATCGATCCGTATTTGATGGGCATCAGGTATCCGGCAAAGGATTGTACAGTAGCACCAAGTGCAATATGCTTCTCGTAAAGCGGGGTTCTCTTGTCCATTACTGCCCCTTTTCGGGAATAACTGTAAAACTATAAAAACATCAATTCCAGCTTATAAGTGAATGCTAATTTAGCCAACTATCCGCCGAAATGCAAATCTCATTGACTGAATGCCGTCACAGGTCTGATATTCATGCGGTACGCCAGTGGAAGGAAGCCGGTTGGAACGAATTACGCTAACGGAAAAAGTGGTTGGTAAACTCAGAAAAGAGTCCGGTGGCAGCGAGTCTGTTTTTCATGATCTCTGCCGGGAATCCATGGCTCGAAAGTGGCTGAAGTCAAACGGAATCCCATCCTGGAGGAACCCTGCAACCCCGTTAAAAGATCCCGACGACTGCAACTCCGCCAATTCCAGATACAGTATCATGCTTGCGGACGGATCCAGATTCCTCGTCTGTTCCTATCCGTCCCCGGTTCTTTCTCTTGATATGCTCGCGGCCGCAAAGTGCTTTGCGGCGCTGGCGGTGAACCTTGAAAAGAACTGCAGATACGGCTCAATCGCGGGATGTATTTTTCTGCGGAACACTTCCCGCTCAAAAAAGTGTTACCATTTAAATCAGGGGGGGCTTGAGTCTAACTCAGTATTTTTACATTATACAACCACATCCGGTCGCTATACTACAAAGTTTATCGGTTTCAGTATCAGGCTGCTTCTGCTTGGCGAACCGGACGCACCGGAGCGGGGGGTTGCGGGAATAACAGGGTTCTGCCCTATTGCAAGGGGTTAGCGGGAGGTTCTCTTTTGGACATGGAAGTGAGAGATTTCGGATCCCCCTACCTGAAACAACTGTGGGAAGCTTCAACAGGCGCTATGGTTGTTTGCGATGCCGGCAGACAAATTCTGCAGATCAATCCCGGCTTTACCGGTTTGTTTCAGATCCCCGCTGCGGAATGTGAAGGACGCGACCTTGACGAGCTGATAACGCCAGCTCCGTTTCTTCCGGAATCAGAGTGTGTTTTCGATACTGCCGTCACGGGAACGCCGATATCTCTCGCGACAGTAAAGATGAAAAAAAGCGGCGAACTGACCCGGGTGTTTCAGGTGGCGGTGCAGGTCATCGCGGATTCCGGCGACAAACTGGTCTGCTTTATCTTCAAACAAACTCCCGAAAATTCAAGACAGCGGGCTACAGACAAATGCGGTGACAGTGAAATTTTGAACAGCGCCTTTGAAAATTCCTTTGAACCTTCTCTTTACTCCGATGCCGCAGGAAACGCTGTTCGAGCCAATACAGCATTTCACTCGGGATTCGGCTGGACACCCGAGGATATATCAGGGCAAAGCATTTCCGGGATGCTGATACCGTCCGCTATCAGGCCTGAAGCGGAGTACATAAACGCAATGCAGAAGGCTGGCAGAATTCTCCGCCTTAGAACCACGAGAAAAACAAAGAATGACAGTACCCTGCAGGTTTCACTGATTTGCGCTCCTGTGAATTCACAAACGGGAACCGGATACAGAATCTATAGAACTTCCAGTTCCAGAGCCCAGACCACAGCGGATGTTATTGCAAGAAATGATTTCAGGGAGTGTCCTTATCCAGGACTCCACACAGGAATGTTCTTCCATGCGAGAACAGACAAAAATAGAACAATGGAATTCATCGCCCCCGGCTCAGCATCATACGCGGGATACTCGGAAACCGAACTTTTATCGGAAGCAAGACCTTATGCCGCAATTATTCTGGATGAAGATCGGAATATGGTTTTGAAGGCAATAGAGGATTCCCTTGAAAATCGAAAAGATTACAGCATTACTTACAGAATAAAGAACAGCTTCGGAGACACTCTCTGGGTAATGGAACACGGCAGGACATACCTCATGAACAGGGATAAACCGAATTTCTGTGTGGGCTGTGTTATCGATATTTCTGAAACAAAGACGGATCGGGAGAATTCATCTCTGGCCAGAGATCGGATTGGAAAACTGCACAGTGTTGCGGCTGAACTCCAGCAATGCCGCTCCGCGGGAGAGATTTACCGGATATGCATCGAAGCCGGACAGTCTATCTTGAATGGCGCGTGCACCTCAGTATTTATTCAAGACGGGCATAAAATCAAGCAGGTGGCATCCTCCGGCAGAGAATTCTACGACTGCGACAGAGAATGCAGCCCGGGCATGGTGGAACTGACCCTGAGTACCGTAAGCCCCTGCTATTTCAGCTCCCGGGATCTCGAAGAAAATTTCTGCCCTGCGGGAAGCTCAGGTGCCTGCTTCAGATTGAATGATAAAGCCGTTCTCCAGATAATTTCCAGGAGCAGCCGTGTCTTCGGAAACATTGATACAAGAATAACCGAACTGCTTCTCGGATATACTCAACAGGCTCTCAAGCGCATAACACTTCAACACCAGTTGATCAGCCAGGCTCTCCACGACCCCCTCACCGGGATTTACAACAGGAATTACTTCAACCGGATTATCGAGCTGGAGGAACTGAGAGCCAGAAGACTGGGTTCATGCATAGGCTTCATCATGGTGGATGTGGACAAATTCAAAATGGTGAATGACAAATACGGCCACCAGACCGGAGATGATGTGCTGCGAGAGGTGGCAAAAATTCTTAAGAAAGCCCTGAGAAAAACCGATACTGTCCTGAGATACGGAGGGGATGAATTCCTGATAATTCTCACCAGAATGACAGTGGATCACTGTCACAGAGTTGAGACTCGAATCAACAATGCAATAGAAAAGTCTCCGGGGCTGCACATGTCCGACGGAGAAAAGATTACTGCTTCAATGGGACACGCCTTCTGGACACCTGACGCAAATGAATCAATAGATGAAGTACTGGGACTGGCTGACACCATAATGTACGAGAACAAGAGGAAAAAGCTCGGGAGCACATCCCAGAGTAATACACGGAAATAAAATTCTGCTTTCGTTCAGCCAACCCCCGAGGCAAGCCTTGGAGTATTACTGGTCGAACTTACACGCCCCGGGGGCAGACGTAAAATTTGCCGGTGCGGAAACGCTGCAGGCAGCTGGGGATTGAACCCCCCTCTGGATTAATGGGGATTGTTATAGTGTATACTCACATATTGAAAGAATTGATGAGTATTTTTACTACAGAAACAACTTGGGCAGATGAAGGTTATTTCCTTCATCGAGCAGCCCTTTGTCAATCAGGCGCATACTGAAACATATTGATCTCCGGGAAGACCCCGGGCCTCCGCCAAAACCTCCGGGACTGGTATGTGAATCAGATGCAGATACATTCCATGGCAGAACAATGTTCCGGGAGTTCCCGGGAACCACGAGTTTCAGGTTATGCTGATTTCCTGTAATAGTGGTTGGGCAACGATTTACGGATCTGACTTCAGCGAGGACGTACATCCGTATACCGAGTCCCAGGTGTACATCTGCCAGCAATCATGTTTGACTGGTGGTTTCTCAAGTGGTATTGTCAGTTTCAGACAGAAATCGGAAGTATATTGGGGCGAATGGACTGCATTGCGAGCAGATAATGGTGTTGTGGGAAATCTGCATTCCTGTTGTTTTTCTGTTCGTTTATAGTAGTGGGAATTATTCGGATTGCTTTGTTCAACAATGAGATTGGAGCTTTTACACTGTGGAGATAAAGAAAATAGATATTCTGGTTGTTCTTGCTGCATTCGCCTTTCTTACTGCAGTATCTCTTATTGCGTTGTGGTTGGTTGGTAACAACGCAATTATCGTCACAATGATCCTGTCAACAGTTCTTGTTCTGCTCATTGTGTTTGAAACCTACAGACGATCCGGCAGAGTTCGTGATGAACAAACGTCTTTACTGCACTTTGCACATCGGGAGAATGAGTGCTATTACAGACAGACTGAGGCCTTGTTTTCAATATTTACTGTTCTGAAACCTTTGATTCCATTTCCAGATACCAGGGGATGGGCCGCATCGCCTGACTTTCTGAAGAAACTGGTGGAACTGATTCTTGGAGAAAAACCTGAATACATTCTTGAGGCCAGCAGCGGCGTCTCCACTCTTGTGATTGCCTACTGCTTGAAGCATATTGGATCGGGGAGAGTGCTCTCACTTGAGCACGACCAGCATTATGCACAAATTACCGAAGACCTCATTTCTTCTCATGGTCTTGGGGATTATGCAAAGGTGGTTTATGCTCCTCTCAAGGATGCAGAAATCAACGGAAAAATGTGGTTATGGTATGACCTGTCGCTGACAGATATAGATACCCCGATTGATCTGCTTGTAATTGATGGGCCTCCCGAGAAGACTCAGAGACTGGCAAGATTTCCTGCACTTCCCCTTCTTTACAAGAATCTCAACGGTGAATCGACCATCATCATGGATGATGGTAATCGCGAGGACGAAACAGAAATTGTAAAGCTCTGGCAGGGGGAATACCACGATGTTGATTGTGAATATCTTGAATTCGAGAAAGGGGCATTTCTTCTGAGAAAGAAAAAGTGATTATCTCGGATCTTGCGGTGAAAAGATTCGCAGGACGAAGTTGTCTGAATTTATTCAGATTGCTGGGTTTCCATTACGTGGAATTCAGGAATGTATACGACACACGATTCACCAGGCGCTACGGGATACTGGCACCCCATCAGCTTGCCAAGCTCTCCCGGTGCATAACCTTGCAACTGATCCACAGTCTTAATACCGACACCATTTCACTGGGAGCGCGTCCGACAATACACCATCGGCATTAGCAACCACACGAACGGCTATAAACCATACTAATTATCGGCAAATAGCGCTGCTATTCCGTGCTGTCGCCGGGACGCCCTCAGTTACTGGCTCTGTTGCTTTCCGTGCTGTCGCCGGGACGCCCTCAGTTACTGGCTCTGTTGCTTTCCGTGCTAACCGCTCGGGACGCCCTCAGTTACTGGCTCTGTTGCTTTCCGTGCTGTCGCCGGGACGCCCTCAGTTACTGGCTCTGTTGCTTTCCGTGCTGTCGCCGGGACGCCCTCAGTTACTGGCTCTGTTGCTTTCCGTGCTGTCGCCGGGACGCGCACAGGTATTATCTTCGTTGCTTTCTTCTAATAATAGTATGGTTTCTATCTCGCCCGTAAGGCGCTACTACTCAATGCCTATTGTCAGACACGCTCCTAGAACACAGTAATGTCGATACCGTCAGTTGTTATAACAAAGGTTCCATCCAGGTCTGTTCTGTATATCGGAATACCCCGGCTGTCCAGTCTGTTGATAACCTCTCCATGGGGATGACCGTACGGATTCCCGGAACCAACCTCTATGGCCGCATAAGAAGGATCAACGGCATCAAGCCACTGGCTGGATGTTGAGGTACTGGAACCGTGGTGTCCGACCTTCAGAACATCCGCTCTGATATCCTCAGCTGAATAGTGGGCCAGCACATCCTGTTCTCCATCATCAGTCTCAAGATCTCCTGTAAAAAGAAAAGACACTTCCTCGAAAGTAAGGTGGATAACAATGGATGCGTTGTTCATATCGCCTGAGTTTGGCCCCGGAGAGGGTTCGGGGTGAAGTATCTCCACCTGCAGGTCAGGATCCCAGTCAAGTATCATACCCATGCTGCCCTCAATGTATTCAGCACCTGATGCTTGAACTTCCAGCAGAAATTCCTCATAGGTGTTGGAAGCATCGCCTGTCCAGCCGCAATCCCATACCTTGTATACTGGAACCTCTTCAAGAACCGCAATCAACCCGCCAACATGATCCGAGTGGGGGTGGGTAGCAACAATACCGTCGAGATGGGAGATGCCAAGGCTGTCCAGCATGGGAACTATCCGGTCTCCGCCGCAGCTCCAGCTGGAACTTCTGTCTCCCCCGTCGATGAGATAGTTGAAGCCGTTTGGGGTTCGAACAAGAATTGCGTCCCCTGACTTGGATCCGTAAGATGGATCAATAAAGAAAACCGTAAGATTGTCCGGCTCATTCAAAGGAATTGTAAGACTGAGTTCGTTACTCCAGGCTGACAGCACGGAAGTATTCCTTGTTTCCAGCGCGTACCAGTAGGTTTCGCCGGGAACTACTGTTGAGTCAAGCCAGGTAAGCTGGAGGGGATCACCGGAAAATATTTTTATAGCCTGTGCCTGAGAAGGATCAGCCTGAATGCCGGCTGATTGACTTCTCCACAATATGTAAGCGTCGAAATCATTGTCGGAGCATTGTGTCCAGCTTGTGTATACAACGGAATCTGAGTGCAACTGAATTGTCAGAAAACTTGGCGTGGGGTTGCCGGCCAGATCAGCAGGAGAATCCCCGCATGAAAAACCGGCCAGAACTCCAGCAGCAACGGCGCATATCAGTGATTTACAACGCATCCGGCTCCAATCTATTCCTCAGTTCCCGACTGCACGCCTGCTGCCACCCACTGGAAGCACAGGCGCCTCCCCATCATGAATCACGAATATATCAAAGAACTGTTGAAGAAGTCGTCTTTTCGTATCACCGAAAATCATTCGGAAATCCGGATCTTCCGATGAAACAACCAGCTGCTCCGCTGAACAGATATCTCTGATCATCCACTCGGAAGTACCGAACACGGCATCATACATAAGAGTTCCGTCGGGAAGCCAGTTCCCGTCATAACTTTCAGCCTGTTCCACAAGAAAGGGGAAAGAGGTTCTGTTGGCGACAATGGTTATCAACTCTGTTCCGGTTACAACCGGCAGAGCAGTCCTGCCGTAAGAGGATGAAGTACCGCCACCGATAATCAGGCTTTCCACATCTGAATCAACCATGTACGACTGCATTCTGCATGTGAACTCAATCTGAAATTCCTTTGAAACAGCTCCCTCCGGGGAGGTGGTGGAAATCATCACAGGTCTCATCTCAAAAGCAACGCCATCGGTTTCTGTATTACACCCGAAGAGAGTGTACTTTGACCAGTCTCCACACTGCTCAATTTCAACATACCCGCCGCCCAGCAGCGGATACTTCGAAAAAACGGTATCGGGAACCGCCGGTGGCGGCACGGGAGCAGATCCCGATTCAGGCTCAATGTAAACTGTGTCGGGTGGCTGCGACCCGCCCCCGCTGCCCGGATGGGTAGAGTAGTCGTACACATTTATCGTGCAGGCGCCAAGAACAAGCAGTCCCGTAAAAGCAGCAATCAGTTTCATGTTGTCCCCTTTCGTTACCTGTCATACATCGCCAACCGGCAAAGTGTTCCACTGAGGGTCGTCGGGACATTTGACAAAAATCGCTCCTATGTACTTGCCGTACAGGCTAATACGCCCGTTTCAGCAATGGTGTCAAATTTGCCCAGGGAGCTGGAGAAGATTCCTGGGAGTGTGTCCAACAATAGGCATTGAGTAGTAGCGCCTCACGGGCGAGCTAAAAACCATACTAATTTGAGAAGAAAGCAACATTGTCTAAAAGGAGAGCGTCCCGA
>JAUVIS010000032.1 GCA_030592635.1 Candidatus Fermentibacteraceae bacterium
AACACTTCCAGGCATGATGACCGGAGTTATACTGGGAGGCGCAAGTCCTGAAGTAGCGATAAAGTATCAGATTCTTATCATGATTGCCATTGTTGTAAGCACCATAACCAGTGTAGTTCTTACCATTTTGCTCACAATGCGTGTTTGCATTGACAGGTTCGGTGTATTACGAGCTGATGTTTTCAGGAACGGGTAACAGGTTGATTTCTACTCTTCGCCCAGCATGAGAGCGTAATGCAGCGCAAGAACTCTCAGTTCTGAAGGTGCTTCCGGGTCTTCAAGCAGTCTCCTGATTATGTTTCCGGCTCTTCCTCTTTCACCGGTCACAGACCAGGCTATCCCCGCCGCCGCAAGAACCTCCGGTCTGGGAGATGTGCTGGTCAGTGCATCTGAAAGATGTCTCAGAGCACCATCAGTGTCGCCGTGACGCCAGGCTATTCCCGCCAGGATGAGGGCAGGGGTGTTCTTGTAGCTCATGGGTCCGAGCAGCTCAAGCGCTTCATCAGTTCTGCCGTCTTCAAGCATCATGACAGTAATGTTTGTTACAGGCACTGACCAGGATGGATCCATTTCGCGGGCCTCTCTCAGAAGACGCATACAGCCGTTGCGGTCTGTTTCCCGAATGTCTGTGGCCCTTCCTGTCAGTCTGGCAGCTTCCATTCTGGCCTGAGCAGCCTCCTCATACTCTGCCGGGATAGGAATAAATATTTCAGTTCCCGGAGCTGGAAGAGTTTCCGGTAAATAACCGGCAGTTACAGCAAGTGCGGAGGAGGAGGAAACATCGTCGAGCAGTGCCCAGGCAAGAAACTCCCAGTAATCTCCATGCTGCCAGATGTAGCCGCATTCTGATTCCGCGGTTTCTGTCTGTATGACATAGTGAGATTGAACTACTCTGGTTTTCGTGCATCCAGCGAGAAGCAGTACAATTACTGTGAAAGCATACGCTTTTGTTCTCATCTGTCCTCCACGGAAGTGTGCATTGCAATATCTGCTTCTCCGGCAACAATGTCTACCTCTGCAAGTGACTCTGTTCCCACAGCCCTTCTTCGCATGTCGGCTGCTCCGTGGAAACCCCTGAAGTACTGAACCAGATGTCCCCTGAAGATGTGAAACACCTGCGGTTCAGGTATCATTTCCATCATCATGGATAGCTGTTCCATGATGATACTGTGGAGTTCTCCCGGTTCAGGATGAGGATTTCCGCCTGCGATGCCTCTGAATATCCACGGGTTGCCCCAGGCACCCCGTCCTATGAGCAACCCGGTTGATTTTGTATCATCCCTGAGCCTCAGTGCTGCCTCCACAGATGTGGAATCACCATTGGCAATGACCGGTATGGGGGATAGTTCAGCTATACGCCTGATTCCCTCTTTGTTAACATCACCGGAGAAAAAATCGGGTCTGAATCTTCCATGTACCGCAATGGCACAGGCTCCCGCGTCTGCGACAAGCTCACCAATATTATCAGGAACCGGGTTTTCGCGGGTAAGACCCAGTCTGATTTTTACTGTAACAGGAAGATCCGTGTTCTCTTTTGTTACTCTGACTATCTCAAGCAGCCTTGGAATATCACCAAGCAGAGAACTGCCGCTGCCGCTTCTGAGAACTCTTTTTACGGGGCATCCGGCATTGATATCAATGAATTTGAAGCCAAGTGGAGTGACAAGATCCGATGCACGGGCGAAATCTTCCGGTTTTGCTCCGAAAAGCTGAACGCCTATGGGCTGCTCATCGGGGTGAAACAGGAGCATTTTCTTTGTTTTGACACTTTTTCGAGACAAACCTGCCGCAGTAACCATCTCAGTGACCAGACAGGTGGCGCCAAGTTTCATGCAGATCCTTCTGAAAGCAGAATCTGTTACACCTGCCATGGGTGCCATGGTGACACCGTGGCTGTAGAAGGGAATCAGATTGTGTTCTTTGTTCATCTGCTCTCCGAAAGCAGATCAGCATGGAATGAACTTCTTACAAGAGGACCGCTGGCCACTCCTGTAAAACCCATTTCCAATGCCATTTTCTCCCAGTTTACGAATTCTTCCGGGTCAACATACCTTGCGACCGGCATGTGCTTTGATGTCGGCTGAAGATACTGACCTATGGTAAGCAGCGAAACACCGTTGTTTCTGAGATCCTGGAGAGTTCTCTCTATATCGTCCGCGTTTTCTCCGAGACCCACCATTATTCCGCTCTTTGTTGGTGTGTCAGGTGCTATCTGTGAAAATCTTTTAAGGACAGACAGCGACTGATCATAGGATGCTACGGGGCGAAGAGTTGTAAAAAGCCTTCTGACTGTTTCAAGATTGTGATTGAATACATCCGGGTCGCATCCCGCGATTGTTCTCAGTGCTGTTTCACTGCCGTTGAAATCAGGCGTTAGAACCTCAACTTTTACTCCCGCTATTTTATTCTTCAGCGCAGTTACTGTTTTTGAGAAATGTTCGGCGCCACCGTCAGGCATGTCATCTCTGGTAACGGATGTAAGCACAACATATTTGAGATTCATTGCGGCTGAGGCTTCCGCAACTCTTTCCGGCTCATCAGGATCAGTAGGGGGGGGAGACGCAGTGTTTTTTTCAATTGCGCAGTACGCGCAGTTTCTTGTACAGATTGAGCCGAGAATAAGAAAAGTTGCTGTGCCTCTCTGATAGCAATAGCCTCTGTTCGGACATCTGGCCTCACTGCATACTGTATTCAGATTCATGTCAGAGAGGATTCTTCGAATCTCCCCTGCGGACTTGTCACCTATGGTGGGCATTTTCAGCCAGGCTGGTTTCTTATCTATTCTCAATGTTCAGTCGCCTTTCACTGGTAGTTTCCTGAAGATGCGGAAGGTTGCCGGAAAGAAATGGAGCAGGAGTTACACCGCAGTGTATGGCGAACTGCTCGTGGAGGTTCTCCGCGAGGATTTCCGGTGTAATGTCCGGATTGTATTCGAGGACTGTTCCAACCCCTCTGGTAAGCAACTCACGCATCTCTGATTTCAGAGTACTGGAAGCCTCGTCGGGAAGATAATCTATGGCCTTTGTCTGCTGGTTTGTAAAAATGATTGAGCCGTGTTCAATAAAGACCCCGCGACTTCTGGCCTGGGCACAGCCGACAAGTTTCCTGCCGTCAGGTGTCATAATCTCTGATCTGCCGTGGGAGGTGAAGCAGGGGTTGAATTCTCTGCCTGCTGAGGAAAGCTCTCTGCTGCCGGCGTTCAAAACAGCGGGAACACCGGACTTCTTTAAACCCGCGGTAAGAATTCCGGCTACTTTCTCAAGGCTTTCCGCGATGGAACCACTCACGAGAGGGTGATCTTCCCGGGCAACCAGCGAGTAGGTAAGCTCGTGTCCGTGCCACACAGCTCTGCCGCCGGTAGGTCTTCCGACTATGTGATAACCGTCTCCAAGAAGTCTTTTTACATCCGCTTCACTGTGTGGCTTCTGAAAACGGCCGATGGAAAGGCAATGGGGTGTCCACAGATAGGTGCGGAATACAGCCTTAGCATTTCCACTCTGCACAAATTTCATTGAACAGAGGTCAACAGCCATATTCACATAACCGGACTGATGAGAGTCACGGATGGCCAGGGTTTTCATTATCTTTGTCCTTTCGTGGAGTACTGGTAATATAATTGCCATCAGGGAACCTTGAGCCATATCTTGTGTATAGGGGTTTGTATGAGGAAAACACTACTGATACTGATGATTCTCGCCGGGCTTTCCGCAGCGGGTGTATACAGAGATGCGGGGCTGGGTCTTTACCCGTTCCTCAAGATGGATGTGGGAGCCGGAGCAGCGGCTCTTGGCGGTACCGGCGCGGTGAATGGCGATGAACTTGCCATTTTCTCCAATCCGGCGCTCCTTGCGGGTCGGGAAGCTTCCATTTCCGCAGGTCACAATCAGTGGTTTGGAACAACCACCCAGAACTATATCGCGGCTGTCTCCGGGCTTGGAAGCGTCTTTACCGGATCTCTCGCTTTAAGATCAGTTTCAACTACCGGCATAGAATACAGGGAAACACCATCATCCGATCCCGTTGATACATTCAACGCTGCTGATTTTTCCATGAACGGCGCTATTGCGGCGAGGCTGGGTCGTTTTGACGCAGGCGCGGGCTTAAAGGTGATACACGAAAAGATATGGCTTGAATCTTCAAACGGCTGGGCTGTTGATGTGGGTTTCAACTACCATCCGAACTCTTCTCTGATGTTTACCGCCGCTTACCTTCACTCGGGATCTGCGGTAACCATGGATGACAAAGACTTCAGATTTCCCCGTACATGGGTTTTTGCCTCAAAATGGAACGGGCATCTTCCTTTCGGCGACCTCTCTGTTTCAGGTCAGGTCATGCGCCCTCTTGATAACAGGACCAACGCGGGTTTAGGCGTTGAATTCAATCCTGTCCAGTGGGTGTCCCTCCGGGGCGGCTGGAAAATCAACGATGACAGCGGTGATCTCACTGCCGGTGCCGGTCTTTCCGCAAAGAGCTGGACTCTGGACTACGCTTTCGTTCCGGGTAATTTCTCTCTGGGAACAACCCACCGTTTCTCACTTTCCAGATCGCTCTGATTTATGAAAATACTTCTTGTAAACGACGACGGGTTTGACGAACCCGGTCTTAAAGCTCTTGAGGATGCCCTGTCCGGCCACGATATCATTACAGTTGCTCCCTATCACCACCACAGCGGGGCGAGTATGTCGCTCAATATACATTCTTCACTTACTTTAAGAGAACACGATTTTAATAGATACTCTGTAGAGGGAACCCCTGTCGACTGCGTGAAACTGGCTCTCAGTGAACTCATCAGCGGTGGTCCTCCTGATCTCCTTGTCTCCGGAATCAACCCCGGAGCAAATGTCGCGAACAACACCTGGTATTCCGGTACTGTAGCCGCTGCCACAGAGGCGGCATTCTGGCGCATACCGGCCATTGCCATCAGCCAGGAATACGCTTCCTCACCCGATTTCATCCTTTCTTCAGAGGTTATTCAAGAAGTTGTTGACCAGGAATTGTTTAAGATGATCGAACCTGGAATGCTTCTTAATATCAATGTTCCCTCCGGAGGTCACAACGGATACAGAATGACAACTGTGGGAAGTTTTACAACGGAGATTCCCTTCACTCGTGAAGGGGACAGCAAATCCTACAGGTACGGGCCTTATGAGATGCAGTCTGTCAGGGAACAGTCGGGAACTGATGTTCATGCACTGCTGGATGGACACATCAGTTTTACTCTGCTCTCTTCCCTCCGGCCCTCACAGGTACCGGCAAACGATCTGAGGCTCTGGTGCTCACGGCAGTCCTGACGCTGCTGCTGCTGCTGCAGGGATCACCTGACGCAATACATCTTCTTCACCGGGTTACTGTTACATTTGAAGAGGATGGCACAGTAACCGAACGCACAGAAGCAGTGATCATCCCCCTGACCGGCAGGGGTGTTCAGCGTTTTTCCACTATGAGTGTCGCATTCAGGAACGGTATGGAAGAGGTGGAAATAGTTCAGGCTGATGTTGGACACTGGCGGGGTGGCAGGGGAAGCTCTACAGCGAGTATATCAACCGGCCCTCACAAAGCTCTTTCCGGGGCCAACAGACTGGAATCTTCCCTTCAGGAAACGACTATGCTGATACCGGGTCTGGAAGTGGGAGATACGGTCAAAGTAGATATAGTAAGGACAATACATTCACTGCCTCTCTCCGATGTGTACAGTTTTTCTTTCTCTCCTGTACTCAGGGACAGTGTGGCGCGAGCTGTTTTCCAGTTGCACAATAACTCCGGTATTCAACTCTTCACGAGTGATCCGGGCAGCAGCTGGGAATTCCGGAATCTTTCTCCTCTGCCGTCACATCCGCTCGCGGCATATGATCCGCCAGTAATCTCAATCGCCACAGGCAGCCCCGCAAGGCTCTCCGCGGATGCTTCTGAGGCTCTGGATGTCCCGGAACATTCTGGATGTTCCAGGCTTGATGAGATAGTAGTACAAAACAACTCAGATCCCGGAGCTCTCAGGGTATGGGTGGCGGAAAATATTAATTATATCGGGGCTGACGCGGGTGTATGGCCCGGATGGTCCCCCAGATCTCCCGAGGAAACCCTGCAGGACGGATCGGGAGTGTGCCGGGACAGGGCTGTCCTTCTTGCATGGCTGCTTCGAAAGGCCGGATATGATGCATATCCCGCACTGGCAAGTACAACTGGAAATACTGCTCCCGTAGTTGACGCAAGAAGCTTTGACCACATGATTACTGTATACAGGAATCCCTATGATAATTCCTGGATGGTTCTGGATCCCACGCCAAGGGGCATACCGCTGAGCGCGGGAGCCAGCTTCGGCCTTCGCGGCAGTACATTTCTGCCAATGGTTCCCGGGGGAACCTGTCTTCAGACTATCCCTGCTGACGGCTGGAATGACACTTTAAGAATCACTGTTACCGGTGAACTTGATCTGAATGAGAGTCTCATTACCGGAAGACTTCGGGCAACAAGCAGCGGGGCACCGCTGGAACTGATCAATACACTTTACACTCAGTCGGGGCCATCTGTGAAAAAAGAAATGTTCAGGCGGTTCTTTGGAGCGCTGCGATGCGATTCAGTTTCCTTTAACGGGGAAGAAGTAACTATTGACGGACAATGGAAAGTTTTTCAGAACGGCGATTTTCTTCTTCTGCCCGGTCTCAGGGAGATATCACTTCACGGCTCCAGAATAGCCTCAATGCTCCTGCCGTGTCCTCCGGACTCCTTCACCATAGACGCTCCCGCGACCGAAATCCTGAGGATTTCATTATCAGTGCAGAGTACGGAGGCTGTACTCCCGGAAACAGTACATACTCCGGGGTATTCCTGCGAAATGGACTTTGAAAACGGCAGGCTTGTCTGCACCGAAACAGCAGATATACTGAACTCAAATACTGACATTCTTGAAACACTTCTTATTCGCTCCGGCACTTCTGCCAGAACTGTGAGACTGCCATGATTATCTCATCACTTGTGCTGATTGCGGGAATCCTCGCCAGTCCTTCCAGATACACATCTGTGGATGTGGAAATAGACTGGAACGGATCCGTAAAGGAAACCACAGTAAGCTACAGAGCAATTGCCGGTGATGACGGCAGGTTCCTCAGGGTCACACGGGACTTCGATCCGGAGTACATGGAGATTGAGGTGCTTAACTCGACCTATGGTTTTCCCGGACAACCGAGGAATGTACCGGAGTGGGCGGTGGACACCCTTACGGGTAGTGAAGGATGGCCTCGCGCTCTGGTAATCGCCTTTCCGGGGCTGCGCCCGGGTATGACCATAGAATGGACATTTCGTGTGCGTGAGAGCGGACATCTCGCCGGAAGCGGTTTTTTCTACACCTATATCGCCGGGGGAGAGCCCGACACCATCACTGTCAGCTGTCCGGATGTTGACAACCTTTCAGTTGGAACTTCCGGATTTACCGAAACAACAGGAAGAAACAGAAGGTATTTTTCATCCGTCAATAAAGATTACAAGGAACTCTGGCTCTCAACTGCTTCAGACTGGAGCGAAGTGCAGGACATTCTCCTGGAATCTTCAGATATTTCCGCCATGGAAACTCCTCCTGATCTGAGAGAAGCGGCTATAGAAGCCGGTGCTGCGGGAGCATTACCCAGAATGAGAGTCTCCAGGGGGCGTGTTCTTATTACGGAGTCTATGCAACTGCTTTCCTTTCCCGGGGGTGACGCAGGTTTTGAAGTCCGATCCCTTCAGGAAATACTTGATTCCAGAAGGGCTACTCCTATTGAGGCCGCCACACTGCTTTCAGCCATGTGCAGAGTAATGAGTATAGAGGCTCCGGTTATTCCGGCCACGAATATACTTCCCCTTGTGCCCTCACCACTGGGTTTCTACAGGGCTTTCATTCTTGTTGAGGGAGAACTTGAGGAACCTTCCGAATACCTTTCGCCGGCCGGGTGGGTGGATACACCCGACACCCTCTGGCTTCTGCTTCCAGGTGGAATACTTGCTGAAATGCCACCACGGGAAGAATCGGAACAAGGTCTTGAAGTGTGGGATATTTCTCCTTCCGATGGTCTGTTCTCTCTAAGTGTTCAGACTGAGGGTGGCTTCGATCGTGAACTCCGTAGAAAACTTGCAGGTATGGATACAGAGGATATACTGCTTACCATCTCGGAATGGTTCCGCTCTTCCGGCATCTATTTCTACCCGAAGTCAGTACAACTCTCTGACCTTTTCAACCTCACAGAGCCTGCATGGATCATAGTTGACGGTATTATCCCTCCAGCGGGGGACAACTGGATAGAAACCGCGCCTTCACTGAACTGGAATCGGGAGGGTACTGTTACCCGTGACTATGTGAATGTTGAGTACGGCAACAATGTTATAAGCAGATGAAGAAAGAGTATGTAGTATTTTTCTCTTTTCTTCTACTCGGTATCGCAGTGAGAATCATAGCTCTGAACCAGCTGGACTGGTTTTTCGGATCAAACCTTCATGTGGATGAGATCACATATACAGCCGGGGATTCCCCGCCTTTTGAAAGACCTCCGGGTACTTATCTTCTTGCAGGTGTTTCAACGGTTACAACTGTTCTTAGATCTATTTTCAGCGCAATATCCCTGATTCCGGCTCTTGCTTTGTTTCTTTTCCGCGAAAAGAACAGAAATAACTCCATTCTCGCCGGGGTTCTTGCTCTTGAACCAACACTTGCCTTTTCCGGCCTTCAGATTCTGCCCGCTGCACCAGCCGCTGCTTTTCTTGCACTGGCTCTCACCGCAGGGAAGAGTCGCCCCCTCCTTACCGGGTGGCTTATCGGCTGCGCCGCCCTGTTCAGGGGAGAAGTGCTTCTCTTTCTTCCTGTTTCAATCTTTTTCATTCGTCCCGCGAGGAAGTACATAGCCACTGCAGGCGGAATACTGATTGCGGTTTTTCCTGTAATGCTGCTTAATTTGTTTTCCGGGGGGCCATTCTCCATTGCGGAGAACGGCCCGCTCAACCTGTGGGTCGGATCCTCCTGGGAGCTGCTTGAAACCCCCCCTGGAATTGAATTCGAGGAATTGATGGGCAGCAGCTCTTTCACAGACAACGCGCTGTCTTCCATAGGAGATGATTTTTCAGGCTGGCTCGGCAGAGGGGTGGTCAAGACCGCTGCGTTTCTTTCAATTCCCGGTCCCGGACGCAATATTGAAGCCCCTGAACTGCTGGATTCCACAATCCTCAAATTCCTGCTTCCACTGACTTTTCTACTCATCGCTCTGGGTATTTCCGGTTCTGGAAAAAACTCTGCGACTGCGCTGGTTGTCACAGGTCTGGCAGCCGCTTTTATTTTCTTTCCCTCAATCAGACACAGGGCTGTGTTTCTGCCGGCTCTGGCAATTTCATCGTTCCGTTTCAGGTGGAAGATCGCTGCGCCAGCCGCTCTGCTGATAGCAGCAATTTCATTACTTCTCAATTACCCGGCAGATGTGCGTCCCGGGCTTACGCAGGTGCAGCTTGCCCAGAATCAACTGGAATCCGGAAACTTTGAAGCAGCGCTTGAAAGTCTGAACAGGGCAGAGGAAGAAGGGTTCGAAGGAGCCGATATGCATTCTATAAGAGGAGCATGTATTGCCTCTTCCGGAGGCGACTTCCATGAGGCTGTACGCGAGTTTGGGCTGGCACTTGAGATAGCTCCTGAATCACCAACGGCATGGAAGAATATGGCAGCTCTTCTCTGGAATTACGGTTATACTGATGCCGCGGTTTATGCCGCGGAGAAAGCTGTTTCTCTCAACCCTGCGTTACGCGCGGAACTCAGTCCAGTTCTTTTCTGTCAACGCTGATGTATGGTTTGATATCCAGAAGAGGTGTTCCGTTCAGAGCACTTAATCCTGAGGTGTAAATCCTGTTTCCCTCAATTCTCAGCAATCTTGCAACATCAATACCTATGGCATTGGGACGATTCGGTGACCTCGATGCAAAAAGACCGGTTGAACCGCCGTTCATACCTGGAGGATGCGCTATGTTGGTACCATTGTAGCCCTTTGCTCTGTCCATGTGAAAAAAGACGATCAGGTACTTGTGCTTCTCCAGATCCTTCAGCCCGGAGACATATCTCTCATCAAGTTCGAGGATAAACGGCCCGCTGGAGTCGTTCTCAACAGCCTGAAACGGAGCCATGTCAATGTACGGTGTGTGAATAACACCTATGGAGTTGTAGATAATTTCCATCTCAGTATTACAAATCTTTTTTCAGAAAGATCCTGTATCCGATGAAGAATAGCAGCGCGGCCCAGACTCCCGGATAGATGATCTCCCAGAGAGGAAGGGCTCCGCCGAACCCCATGAACGCCAGAGCTTCTTCCAGCATACTTGCTTCAGGCAGCAGACCCATCTGGACAGATCGGTATCCACGCTCAAACGGCAGAATGAAAGTGACTGTTCGGGCAACCGTATAGAAAGTGGATTCATGGAGTTCCGGAACGCCCTTGGCAAGCTCGACCATGTTACCCATACCTACGGCAAAGCCTTCAAGAACGAATGTGATGAGCATTGCAGGAATCTTTCCCGCTATCATGGAAAAGAGAATAACAAATGCCCATGTGGCGGAGAGCCATACAGGCATACTGAGTACGGCAAGAGGGATGCTGGATGGTGTAAACGGAGCGTAAATGGATGTAATCAACGCAGTCAGCCCGAAAAGAAGGTAACCGAACACAACCGATACCAGCAGAGGAGCCAGTGTCATTGAGGTATACACTTTGAGTCTTGACTGGGGCAGCGCGGCCCAGATAGACATTCTTCCCGCTTCCATTTCATCCGGTAGAATACTGGCACCAAGAACTATGGTAAGCCCCCAGACCATTACGGAGAGCATCGAACCGGCAATAGACAGCGCGGCATAGGCCAGATCGGCATTTGACGCGGGAATACCGCTGTCTGCTCTCAGCGATTGAGGATCTGCGGAAGCAATCCCGCGCCAGAAAAGTAGAAGATAGCAAACAGACAGAATAGCCACGATGAGTATCAGTTTTTTGCGGGTCATCTGTTCAAGCGCGTTAAGAAACATCTGTTTCTCCTTCCATGATCCGCATGAATATGTCCTCAAGAGATTCCTTGTGCAGTTGTATCCCCGTAAACTCCACACCGCTCTTAGCAATTCGCTCAGTCAGTTCCGCGAATCCGTCTTCGGAGGCAAGGGGGTAAACGAGAGATTTTTCCTTTACAGATCCAAGGTTATTCATCGCGGCCTTCATGGCAGCCGGTTTCTGAGTTTCAACTACCGCACTGCCTTTGAACTGCGACAAGTCATCCAGTCGGTCATGAGCCACAAGTGCCCCTTTATGCACGAAAGCCGCCCAGTCGCATACTTTCTCCACCTCGCCCAGCAGATGACTGTTCATCACTACAGTGGATCCCTGATCCGCCAGCTCGGCCAGGGTGCTTCTTACCAGCATTCTTCCCGCGGGATCCAGCCCCGAAGATGGCTCGTCCAGAAAAACTGTATGAGGATTACCGCAGGTCATCAGAGCAACGGCGATACGCTGTCTCTGCCCTTTGGACATCTTGCCAAGTTTTCTGTTCAACAGATCTCCGCAGGCCATGTTATCCGCCCTGTGAATAAAATCCATTTCTCTGCCCTCGCAGCGTACTCTTTCCAGTTGACGGTACATCTGAAGCGGAGTAGCCCACTTTGGAAATGATATCCTCTCCGGAAGGAATCTTACTCCTGTTCTGGAACAGGGATCAGTGGGGGAAAGGCCATAGAGACTGATGCTTCCGGCGTCAGGAATTGTAAGTCCCAGCACTGCGCGCATGAGGGTTGTTTTCCCTGCGCCGTTTGCGCCCAGTATTGCAAGAGACTGTCCCTTTGAGATTGCGATGCTGAAATTATCGGTGAGTGCCCGGGTTCTTCCGAAACGCTTTGAAATACCTTCAACGCTTATTGCAATGTTCGTCATATCCTATATTACCTCCTGCATTCATTTAGGAGGAATATTTGTCCAAAAGGGTACGAATCGCAAGGCTGTCTATCTTTCTTGCTGCCGGGGCGCTACTTACATACTTCCTGCTTTCCAGATCAGGATCAATGGGGTTCACCCTGTCCAATATTTTCAGAGCGCTGAAACAAGCTGATACTGCATGGCTTCTGGTTTCTCTTGCCCTTTTCTCATTTACACAGCTTATCAGAGCCTGGCGGTGGCAGGTGCTGTCATGGGATCACAAAATCCATTTCAGTAAATCCCTTCCGCTCACCGCAATTCATGTGGGACTTGGCCACCTGCTCCCAATGCGTCTTGCAGATGTGGCACTTGTAGGACTGTTCAAGAAGTATGCGTACCTGCCTGCGGGAAACGGGGCGGCGACTGTTATGCTGGCCAAAATCATGGATGTTATCGCTATGGGTTTCGTAGTGGCCTGCAGCTTTACAGCAGGTCTTTCAGGGCCGGTTGTGTATGTTGCCGCATCTGCTTCACTCCTGGGAGTACTTTCTCTTTTCTTCCTGCCTGTTATTCTTTCACTGCTTGCAAGACCCGTAAAGGCCATCATGGGAGAGGGCAGAATATCAAACGGCTGGAGAGAAATGGCGGAAGCCACTGAGATCAAACGCGGGAGAAGACCGGCTGTTTCCCTGGCCATGGGTTTAAGTATCGCGGGGTGGACAGTAAAGCTGTTCATGTTTTACGCATTGCTCCGCGCAGTAGGTGTTAACGGTCTTCCAATGTGGCAGGTATTTACTGCCAGTGCCATTACCGATCTCACCATGGCTCTGCCTGTTCACGGTCTTCTAAGCCTTGGAACCGTTGAGGCCGGATGGGTTGCCGGTTTTGCCCTCACAGGCGTTACAGGAACCCTCCCGGGGGGACTCTCCGTGATTGAAACCGGATTCAGCATGCATATGCTATGGCTTTTCATGGCTGTTTTGCTGATGTTAGGCGGGGCTGCGGTTCTGCTGCTTTCCGGAAGAAAGGGAAACATTTGAAAACGGTTATCGTTGGAGCGGGTCTCTCGGGCCTTACCCTTGCCGAGCGTATTTTGTCATCGGACAGCAAAGAAGAAGTAACTGTTCTGGAAAGAGAAGACGCTCCTGGAGGTCTCGCGAGAAGCTTTCATGTTGACGGGTTTGACTTCGATATAGGTCCACACCGTTTTCATACTTTCAACAAAGAAGTAGACTCATATCTGCTTGAGATACTTGCCGATTGCTTTATCAGCATCAGTCGCAAGAGCAGTGTTTACATGGCGGGCAAATACAGAAACTGGCCTCTTACATTGACCTCAGTACTGAATCTGCCATTTCCTTTACTCTGGAAGAGTTTTCTTGATCTTTTCTACAAGCCTGACATCCCTGCTGTTGAGAGCTTTGCTGATTTCATACGATCCAGATACGGTGATAATCTCTATAATTTCTTCTTCTCCGGATACACAAGAAAATTTACAGGCATTGACGCGGAAAGTCTTCATGTGGACTGGGCTCAAGCGGGAGTGAACAGGGCTGTTATTGACAAACATGTAAAATCTGATTCTCTCTTTTCTCTGGCAAAGGGTTTATTGCTGCCAAAGCCTGTGGCAACCCAATTCTATTACCCCGCAAAAGGCGGGATTCAAACCTTCTGCGACCTTCAATGCAGAAGAATAGAAGAAACAGGGGGAAGTATCCGCTATAGTACTGCTGCGGCGGGTATTACCAGCAACAACGGTGCTGTTTCCGCCGTTGAACTGAAGAGTGGTGAAACCATTCCGGCAGACAGGGTTTTCTGGACAGCACCCATAACCATCCTTTATCCCGAGACCAATCTCAGTTTTTTGAATACTCTGACAGCCAATGTAGCCCTGAGTTCGGAAATACCCTCCAACGATTATCAGTGGTGCTATTTTGGTCAGGAAGACCTGATTTTCAGCAGACTCACTGTTCCACGAAATTTCAGGGAAGACTGTGTGCCTTCAGGCCGTGACAGCGTCATTGCCGAGATCACATGTAACTCGGATTCAGAATTCTGGAAGAATCCGGAGAGCATCAGAGATAGACTTATCAACGACCTCGAGAGCGTGGGAGCCATAAAAAGAGATGATGTGATTTTCATTGACTGGCAACGGATTCCTGAGACATATCCTGTATACACTCTCGATTACAAAGAGAAATTATCATCTGTCAATGTTCCCCGTAATCTTTTCCTTACTGGAAGGTCCGGATCATTCTGGTACAACAACATGGATCATTCCATCGCTCAGGCTCTTTCCATAGTACTGGGGTCTGACTTCAAGCAGGATTTCTGGAACGAAAGATAATTTCCCTATTTCATTTTTCCAGGAGCGTCAAGCAATAGCTGTCGCATTGACAGTTGCTCTTTCATGTCTATATTCCAACGAACATTGGTGTGTTGTTGACGAAAGGAGATTGACATGGAACGAATTCGTCTTTACGAGTGTCTTGCGAGAATTGGCAAACTCGTGGAATCTCCCGAAAGAATTCGCATAGTTGACGCACTCTGCCAGACTGAAAGATCTGTTGAATCCCTTTCCGGCGTAACTGGTCTTCCCGTGAGAACTGTTTCACATCATCTCCAGAAGTTAAAGAGAGACAGCTTTGTAGTTTCCGAGAAAAGGGGCAGGCATGTTATCTACTCCATAGCCGGAGAAGATATTGTTGCCTTTCTGGAGCAGATGAAGCAGCTCTCTGAGAATATCTTCCCGGAGATAACACTTTCTCTTAAACAGCTCCGCGAACACAGAAGTCTTCTTGATGAATCCACTCCTCCTGTAAATCCAATGCTGATAGATGTAAGACCTGTTGAGGAGTACAATCAGGCGCACATTCCGGGTGCGATAAGTATACCCTTTCACAATTTTGAAAATAACATGAAATCCATCCCGGAAGGAACACCGGTCATAGCTTACTGCCGCGACAAATACTGCGATCTTGCGGATCAGGCTGTGGAAATATTAAAGAAAAATGGATACAGTGCCTGGAGAATAGAAGACAGCGTTTCAGCCAGAATGGCCGAGGCGAAACCTTTAGAAAGTGAAAAGGAATAATGAGAATGAACAAGAAGACTATCTTTACAGGACTGGGTGGCGTTATTCTTGGAGCAATCCTTATGGGAGTATTCGGTTTTATAAGTGCGCCTTCCGCTATGATAACTGAAACAGAAAGTAATTTCTCGCACGATGAAACTGTTCAGCTTATAACAGAGACCGCAGAGGGAATGGGCTGGGCAGTCCCGGCAACCCACGAAATTCACAACTCAGTTGCCCGCGGTGGCTGGGATGTTGAAAAAGTAACGGTAATTGAACTCTGTAATGTCGATCTCGCCGGAAACATTCTTACGGGCGATGAGAACAGAATAGTATCATCCATGATGCCGTGCAGAGTCGCTGTTTACGAAACATCCGATGGCAGAGTAATTGTTTCAAGAATGAACACAGGCCTTATGAGCAGCGTCTTTGGCGGCAAAGTTCAGGAAATTATGGCCATAGCCACAGATCAGACAGAAATCATTCTTGGTTCTGTAATAGACTAAACTACTGACCAATCAACGGGTCTCCGGACGGAGGCCCATTTGTTAGTATATTAGACCTGTCGCGGGCGCAGGAAGAACGGTGAAAATCCGTCACGGTAGCGCCACTGTAACCGGAACATCTCCGGAAGTCAGACACTGCGCCGCGCATCATGCCATGGGTGTATCGCATAAATTCACCGTGGTTAAAGGATGTCCCGCGACTTTCACTCTTTCCGTGAAAGGCGGGAATTTTGCTTTTTCTAATCCTTCTTTCTTCAGGATTTTATGTTCATCATGCTAATGGCTGTCCAATTCCCGGTGCCTGGGTGGGAAGCAGCGGGGCATGGTTCGGGTTTACTGACAGTCAAGGCTACTACAATTACCATGGGACAGAGCCTGACTCCATTTCAGTGCATGCTACAGGATTTGGCGACTGGACAGGCTCAAGACCACAGGACGGTGAGATAGTAGAACTCCGTGAGATTGTCTTTGATTCGGGTGAACACATCCTTGTAAGTGCTTCCAGAGGATCTCTTGTTAAAACGATACCCTCCACCGCGCTGCTCGGGGAAGATGAAATTTCTGATCTCTCCACAGGCGGAATGAGCTGTCTCAATGGAAAAGTTCCAGGGGTCAGCGTCAGAGAATACGGCGGATCCATGCCGGTTGTATCTGTATCACTTCGAGGGGGAGACCCGTCTCAGGTGGATCACATGATTGAAGGTATATCAATTGTTTCAGCCAGAGACGGTATGCCAACCGGGATTTTTGACCCGGCTGTGTTTGCGTCTGTAGAAATTGCCAGGGGAGGGGCTGCCGCGGGAGGCAGCGGAACCGGAAGCGCCGGAGCCATCAATTACCTTCCTCCTCTTTCGTCACAGCCACTTTCTTTCACCATGTCCGCTCTTTCCAGCGGTGGAGCATACTTCGCGGGAAAATACCGGGGATCTGCCGTTTCAATCAGACGAAACATAGGCAATGAAGGCACGGATGGGTACAGTACAACTCTTCTTACCACGGCAAGATACAGTACTGTTAGAGTTGGATTTCTTGGCGCATGGGCCTCCGGGGATATTGAAGGGCCGGACTGGTCTCCCGAAAGCGACGGACACCGGAAACAGGCTCAGGCCGAGGGCTGGGCAACCCTGATACACGAAAGTTTCGAAATGGATATCAATGCCGGAGCCGGGCTGATGGATTACCTGCAGACAGCGCCATTCAGTGTTGACGATACGCACAAAGACCTTGCGGCACGAACTTCAGTACTGTGGAAAGGTCCTGTAACCGTCAGAGGCGGCTTCAACAGCACATGGCTTAACAGCACTGCCACAGGCGACCATGCAATACAGTTCGGAACTGTTCATGTCATAAAAACACACGATTTTCTGTACGCAAACACTGGTTGCCGGCTTGGATCAGATGAAAGCGTTCATCTTTCCGGCAGAGTAACAGCGGAACAGCAGCTGAACCGCCTTACGCTTCATTCCTCCATTTTCACAGATCACCGTGTGCCGACTGTGAATGACCTTTACTGGCCCTCCGACGGTTATACATCGGGTAATCCTGACCTGAGGGTTGAGCGTTCAAGCGGAGCGGAGATGGGAATTGCGTGGGCTTCGGACTGTATCACAGGCAGGATATGCGGTTTTTTTACGAAATCAGATGATTTGATCATCTGGCTTCCGGATGATTCTGGAACATGGACTCCATCCAACATCTCTTCATCTTTTTCAAAGGGTGCGGAGTTCTCCGGCGGCTTTGACACGGGCAGCGCCGCTGCTTCCGGTACATTCACCTGGAACATTGCCACTGATGAAACAGAGAACACGCCCAGGGAAGGAATGCTTCTTCCATACAGACCGGAATACACATGGGGTCTCTCGGCAGACATTGGAATGCCCCTGGAGATCATGCTTTGTATGGACATCAACGGCGTGGGAAAACGATTCACAAACAGAACTCAAAGTGAATATCTCGGTGAATACTGGATTGCTGACGCTGCTCTGAAAAGACAGCTGTCCCATTCTATCGGCATCGAACTGGGCGCGGGAAACATTCTCAATACCGTCTATGAAGAAACAAACGGATACAACGGACGGACAAGAAGTTTTCGCCTGACACTTGTATACACAGGAGAATAACATGAAAAAAATCATTTTAGCCGTATCCCTGATACTTGCGTTTACATCATGCAGAGATGTGGTTGGTCCGGTGGAAGGCAACACACCGGAAGGCCCTTATGCTGTCTGGTTTAACGGACTTTCAGCGAATGCAAGTGTATTTTTTGAAGAGTGCGATTCTCTGATTACAAACGCATGGAGTACTGGAAGCGCCCCTAACCAGATTCTTGGTCTGGGCAGCAATCAATTTGCGATTCTTTCATCTCTTTCCGCGGAAATTCGGCTCTATTCCGGCGAAAATACCGGTACAACAATCGGTTCAATCCCGCTTCCCGAGGGAAGTAATCCCTGGAGTTTTGCTGTTCTTGACGGACTGGGCTACGCTACTCTCCTTCTTTCTGACAGCGTGGCTGTTTTTGACGCGGCATCATATGAGATAATCTCAATGATCTCCACAGACCCCAATCCAAGTGGAATTGCCTGCAGTGTTGACAAACTGTATGTGGGACACTCCAACT
>JAUVIS010000108.1 GCA_030592635.1 Candidatus Fermentibacteraceae bacterium
GAGAGCTGCTATGGTCATTGTTCTTCTTTTCATTTCAGTCTCCTTTCGTGGTGGTTTCTTCCTGGTACAAATGTATAATGACCGTTGACTGACTCGGGAAAGTTAATACTGTGTAACGGATTGTAACAGAAAAGGGGGAGCGATTAAGCCCCCCCGGAAAAATCTGTTCTGAAGTTTAGAAAGAGGCGTTAACCCCCACAGCCAGGAAGAAGACCTTTTTATCAAAGGATTCTCCCGCGTAGTTTCCTACACCCTCCCCCCTGTTGAAGAATGTGGTTCCTCCTGCCAGAGTGAAGTCCATGATTTCGTTTGCCTGCCAGTTGACACCTCCGGAGAGAAGCCCGGCGTTAAGATTGTACTCAAGGTCAGTGTAAGTTGAGTCGCAACCTCCATAGTTGGAATAACTGTATCCCAGAGCACCCGCAAAAGCGCTATTGAACTGATATCGGGCACTGATACCGGCTTCCCAGCCATCCGAGTAGGCATCTTCAATGCCGTCTTCAGAGCCCTGATCAGAGGCTTCAATGAAATAATAGTTAGCTGATCCGCCCAGACGGAGTCTGTCATTGACCATCATTTCCACGCCAATTGCGGCAACGGCGGGAAGATCTCTTCTCTGCTTTGCGCCATCGGCCATATAGGGCATAAAGACTTCCCAGGTTGAGACTGCATTCGCGGTGGCCTCAAAATCAAGAGCGGTGGCGGTCTCATATCTCGCGGCCAGATTGATTTTGTCTGAAGGCATGTAGTCAACACTGACAACGCCCGAGAATCCCGATGCGGATCTGTCCACATCCATCTCCGCGGATGTTGTTCCTACAGGCTGCATTGTGGAAAGGTCAATTATGGCAAAAGTACCGGAGCCCTTGTAGTTTCTGTGGCCGGATGTATACCTGCCCGAGATTGCTCCGCTGAAATTGTCGGTGAAGGCATAAGCAATGCCGGCGATACCTCTGTAGTAGTAGGAACTTCCCTGCATGGAGCCCTCATCAAGCATGGCGAAATATTGATCAGACCCGTACTGAGCCTGAACCAGAACAGTCTGCAGCATGGGCATAAGGAAAAGGCCATCCTCGTAGTCAAGACTTCCGCCACCGGCAGGAACGGTAAAGCCCCCGAATGCGGCGATGCTGCCTGTTTTGTACACTGCATGGAAGTTGGGAATGAACGGTGTGGGTTTTGTTGAAGACATTTCTGTTTCTTCGGAGGCTCCGAGTAAAGTACCTGTTATTGTGTGCTTTTTCCCAATGTACTGACCACTGAAATTCAAATGAATTCCATCATCAAGAAATACCAGGCCGGCGGGATTGTAGGTTACCCCGTCTGCGCAGTCGGTAACTGCATTTCTGGATAATTCCATAAGATATTCAGCACTTCTTATCCCTAGAATATCAAGGTTACCCGCCAGTACCACACCGGACAGAAGAACAAGAAAACTCATCAGCAAAAGACCGCGCATTATCCCTCCTTCGTTAAAAACAACGAAATGCTGCATCAGAGCAATCTACCCGGAGAGGGAGGGGGGGGGTCAACGGAAAACCTGCTCTGACAAGTTGAGAATAAGCACCCGTGGGTAATTACGCGGATTTGAGTTGAATGCCGCGAAGCCGTTCGGGGTAATTACAAAAGTGAAGTCGGAGAGATTAAGCGCGGGATCAGCAATTACAGTTTCCGCGGGTTCAGTTGCTCCGGGAGGAAAGAGGTCAAAGGTGGGGTTTGATTCCCAGCCCCGCCGAACCCAGATATTGCCGTGTGAATCAACTCCCAGGGAACCGACGGCATAGTAGTAAGGAGGAGGCTCGTAAGTTGCGCCTGCAAGCCTGCTGCCTCTGCCCGAAGCTGCCATTCCCTGCATTCTGTACTCGTACGCAAGAATGTCTTCCTGAATATCTTCGGCTGACTTCGGCACAGGCGAATATCCGGGATAGGACAACTGATACGGTTCGGAGTCGTCCATTGGATATACAGACACTGCGTATTCTTCACTCACAGGAGCGGAATAGTAAAGATTGCTGTTATCAGCGGTGAGTCCAGACCGCGGCATCATAACTCGCTGGATCATCTGTTCAGATGAAAAATCATCCTCGACTTCAAAAAAAACCTGCATAGTATCCAAATCTTCTTCCCAGAGAGCGACAGATGTAGTAACTGTCCCGGCGCCCCTGTTGAACCCGCCCTGCTCTCCGGCAAATCCGTTTCCCGCGGCGGTAATTACAAATGGTGCCCTTGTGGTGAAATTTGTTACTGTCCCGGAGTGCAGCAGGTCACTGTCAAATACTTCAACTTCTCTGCTGAATGGATCGGTGACAGCAAGTCGACCGTCACTCAAGCAGGCTAAACCCCTGGGATTAAGAAATTCGCCGGGAGCTTCTCCCGCTCCTCCGAATTCACCAAGAAAATTACCCGCCGGGGAAAAGAGTTTAACTTTCTTTTTCTGCATATCAAGAACTGCAATATTTCCGCCTGGAGTAAAGTCAACATCCTGTATCACACCGAATACAAAATTGGAATCTCCCAGTTCAACTCCAATTTCAACCACCGTCTGAAGCATTACGGTTTCATTGACAATAGGTACAGATTCGGAATCAGCTGCCGATGGCTCGGAACCTCCACAAGAAAGGACAGCAAGGGCTGCTGTCAGCAAAGCGATATGTTTCATGACATTTCTCCACAGTTAAAGATTGTACTTCTCTGTTAATTAAGCATGTTGAAATATACAGAGTAGAAAAAAGAGGATTGTAACAGAATGTAAAACCCGCCCCCTTCATGGAGGGAGCGGGCAGGCCGGATTCATTGGTAAAGAGGGAGGATACCAATAAATGAAGTCCAGCAGAAAGAAACAAAAGACCATTTCATTACATGTTTCGGGAAACCAATGCTGAAATCTTAAACAATACCCGGAAGATGTCAACCTCTGCGGTGTCAGCTTGATTTTTAACAAAAAAAAGGGGCACTTCTGCCCCTGAAAAAGATGCCCTGGCGACCCGAACGAGACTCGAACTCGTAACTTCCGGCGTGACAGGCCGGTGCTCTAACCAATTGAACTACCGGGCCACTCAAGGAGTGCAAATATCACAAAAAAATCTGTTTTGTCAAGCCCCCTTTCTGGAATGCCCCGGGAGAGACTCTTTCGATCCGGCTGAAGCGAAGTACTATCGCAGGGGAGCGCCCGGTTACCTCCGCATGCTGACGCATCTTTTCATTCAGGGTCCGTGGCCTATGGAGCAGATAACATTTGCGGAATATTATTCAGGCTTGGGGCTACCGTTGCTCATCAGGTTTTCTTATAGTTTTATGAAACAGAGAGCGTGTGCTCTAATGGGTAATCGGGTTGCTTATTACGAAAGGAACGAGAGATGAAAAAATCAATGCTGCTGCTTCTGCTTGCGGCTCCTCTGCTTATTGCCGCCACTGTGGAAGTTGGCTCCGCTGGATTTGGAAGTACTAAACCATTTTGCGGCAATTGAACAGAGTCACTTCACTATCAGGTGATGGTGCAGGCAAGTGAATTTCCGGAGGCGATGACAATAAGCTCGATAACTTTCGATCCATCTCCCGGTCCCGGAACAGAAGTAACTTTTGACGAATTCCATGTTTACATGGGCTATTGCGCAAATGATGAATTGAACGCAACTTATGATGCCAACTATATAAACGGATGGAAATACAAAGTATTTGAAAGAACAAGTACTGTTACCTTCTTTGCCAGTGATCCAACCATCTACTTTGACACCCCATTCTTCTATGTTCCTGCCAGCGGCAATCTTATCCTGGACATCGCATGGCCGAATGGAGAAGATGAGTTTTACACATACAGCTCAGGCACAACCGGGTTTACCTGTGTTTACGGCTCATATGATTCTCCAACCGGAGATCAGTATATGGAGATATCTCATCTGTTCATTAACGGAGCACTGGCTCTGGATCAGATGACATTTGCCGGTATAAAGGCATCGTTCCGGTAAACAGTTAAACCTACACCCGCAGGGAGGGCAGTGAAACATCCGGTAATTCTTCTTTTTGCGGCATCAGTTCTTTATGCACAGTGTCCCCTCGGTTTTACACCGGAAGAGGCGTGCAGCGCAGATGACCCTTCCTGCGGTTTGTTTTCTGACGGCAATGGAGATAGCTTTTGTGACAACGCTCGCCCGCAGGAACAGCCGGTAGAAGAGGAAATCGCATCGGATCCTTTCTGTCCTCTCAATCTTTCCCCCTCTCAGGCGTGCAGCCAGGAAAACGCCGGATGTACTTTCTATACGGATTCCAGTGAAGACGGCTTCTGTGATAATCCCGGCCCCCGGCCTGCTCCTCCTGTTGAAGAGACAGTGCAGGTTGAGGATGAACAACCCGAGCCTCCGATAGAGACTATTGAAGTGGGGGCGGAGGAAGAAACAGAAGATACTCTTGAAGCACTTTCTGTTGATAGTCTTCCCGGACTTGCCGTTGAGGAAGCTGAAGAAACTGTCGAACCGGGGTACACATGCCCGCTGAATTTATCAGTGGAAGAAGCCTGCCGGGAGGCAAGCCCTTTGTGTGCCCTGTACATGGATCTGAACGAAGACGGGAGATGCGACAATCCCGGAACAGTATGTGTCCCGGAGGACAGCACCTGCGGTCTTCAAACTCCTTCAATTGTGGGGTGTCCTCTTGGATTGCCTCCCGAGGGAGCATGTCCCGATTCCCTTGCCCTGTGCCCCCACTGGTTCGGTGTCACTCATCATACAACCTGTTCAAATCCCGCAGGAGGCAACAGAAGAATTAACATCATTCTGATTACTCTCGTAGTGCTTCTGCCTGTTTCCACATGGCTTTCACGAAGATTTTACGGCAGAAGGCTCAAAGACAGACTCAGAAGAAACTCCGCTCACCACATCATCAGAGGGGTATCACTTATGATCCTCGGTTTTGTGGTACAGGGCTGCTTCTGTCCCCTGGGAACATTTCAGTATGCATTTACCTCTGAAGGGCTGACATTCCTGGGGCTGAGCGGACTCCTTATTTTTCTTCTCCCTCTGGTATTCAGTGCCTTTTTCGGCAGGATATACTGCGGATGGGTATGTCCGATGGGTGCGGTACAGGAATTCCTTTACAGCATTCATGTTCCCGGCAGATTCTCCCCCTCGGGCAGACACCACAACAAGTTGAAATACCTGAGTACTTTCATTCTTTTTGCTCTCATTGCCGCGATTCTGCTCAACAGATTCAATATTATTTCCCTGAAGTGGCCCGCTCCTTTCTGTGCCATAGATCCATTCCACACAATCTTCACACTGTTCCTTTCCGGCAGCATGATCATTGCCGGGGTAACTATCATTCTGGCCATTTTCATCAGAAGATTTTTCTGCAGGTATCTCTGCTTTTACGGAGCTGCACTGGCTCTTTTCGCGAAGCTTACGCTCTGGAACAGAATACAGGGCATCAGAGAGAAAGAGCCTGAAATGCACTCAGATGAGGAGTTCGACAAGTAGAAAGAGGGGAGCCGAAGCTCCCCTTCCCCGTTACCAAGAGATCAGATCTTTAACAGTTTAATCACAGTCTGTTCATGTCCGCGCAGTCTTGCGAGATAAACACCGCAGGGAATACTGTTCCCGGAGGAATCTCTTCCGTCCCAGGTCACAGTTTGTGTTTGATTTCCAGCGGCTATTTCAAAAACAGTGATCTGCCTTCCATGCAGATCAAAGATATCCAGGGAAGAATTTTCAACTCCCGGCAGAAGATAAGTGAAAGTTACAGATGAGAGGAAAGGGTTGGCAGAGACCGACAGCAAGGGGTCAGTAAATACCTGTTCTTCGCTTTCCTCCTCTGTGGAAGTCGGATTGCCCATGTTGATTTCATCGATATACCAGCCCTCTCTGGTTCCGTAGTCATCAGATCCGAAAACGAATCTGATTTGACCGGGCCCAGCCAGAGAATCAGGAAGAGCTATATTGTACTGAGTCCATGGACTGGTTCCGCTGAAAACACCTGTACCATCTTCAAATGGGCTGGAAGATCCAGCAGTAATCTGATGTGTATAACCTGAGACAGGAAACATATCTATCCAGGTGCCGCACCGGCCGTATTGAACAATTCCACCATCAAGAGCTTCGGGAAGATCCTGAGTCTGAGCGTCTATCCACATCCAGAAGTCAATTTCGCCTCCGAGGGGCAGGTTGATGTAAGGAGACAACAGATATCCGAAGTGGTGATTGGAGTAGTCTTCTGATCCCGAGTCACCGCATTTGAAGCTGTACTGCCCTTCCGGGGTGTAATTCTGCTCAGAGGAAACATGCCAGTCGTTTTCCCATCCAGTCAGTGCTGATTCATTCGTCCAGCCCGTGGCTCCGGATTCAACATCGCATGCAAGTCCGCTTCCTACCGGGAGAGAGAAGAGAAGCTGCTCCTGATAGCCACCATCTGCCATGAGGGTCAGCCTCATGTCATACACCTCGTCCGTGGGGGTAACAAGTGGTGCCAGTACCATAAAACTTGATAAGCCGCAGGTGGATTCACCGGAAGCAATGGTGCCGTATGTTACATAATCTTCAATAACGGCAAGTTCCGGATTCAGGGACTGGAGAACACCAAAAGCGTTAAACAGAGGTTGATCGCCGCTGTTAGTCAATTCGATATCAAGATCAATGGTTTCACCGGGCTCAAGGGCAAAGTCACCGTTTCCCAGACTCTGATCATCAGTGATGAGCCAGGTAATCTCCATGTTGCTCATGGCAGTTCCCTCAACCTCAATCCA
>JAUVIS010000222.1 GCA_030592635.1 Candidatus Fermentibacteraceae bacterium
AAAACTTGCAAGTACTGTTTCTTATGCTGATCAGGATCTCTTCGTTTTCCTCTTTCGATTCAATATCCTCTGAGATGGGTAATACTCTTTTCAGTATCTCAAGAGCCTTTTCAAATTTCTTTTGCGCGCTCCACTTTTCGCCCATTGACCGATCCGTATCAGAAATATTCGTAAGTTCCGCAAGATGAGCCAGGTGTTTTCCCGAACGATGAGATGCGAGATTAACTATGGCCTGATTTAGTATGCCAAATGAGTTCAACCCCGCAATAAACGACGCAAAGAACACACTTTCGGCTGTAAGCCCTCTTTTCTCAACATTTTCCTGAAATGCTTTTTCCACAGGCATTATCACTCCTCCTCACTGTTTCACAATCCTGCCCAGTATCACTATACATTACCTAAAGAAAGAATACCAAGGGTAATACCCTCTGTCAATGCGACGAATAATAAGAAAACGCATGATTGTTTTCTTCTTCAGACAGCCCTCAAGCAACCGCAATATCACTAATACACACCCCCGTGAAGGGCTGTACTTGACTTGATCCCACAAATTGCTGTAGAAAACAATGGGAGGTATTCGGTGAAAATCATAATTGCCACCTGGAATGTTAACTCAGTCAGAGCCAGAATGCCGGTAATTACCAGATGGATTAAAAAAGAAAAACCCGATGTTCTGTGCATGCAGGAATTGAAAGCAACCGAGGAACAGTTTCCCTTTGAGGAATTCAGCTATCTCGGTTACCACTCGACTGTTAACGGACAGACAAGATGGAACGGTGTAGCCATTATTTCCCGTCAGCCCCCTGCTGATGTCAAAACAGATATGATGGGCTTCCTGCCCGATCAGCGAAGAATGATCGCCGGCAGTGTTCACGGCATCAGGTTGATAAATGTCTATGTACCCAATGGCGGAGATGTTGATAATCCCAGATTTCAGGAGAAACTTCAATACTATGAAATACTTCGGGAATACTCTCTGGCTTCACCCGGACCAACTGTAATACTGGGAGATTTCAATGTGGCCCCCGGCCCTATGGACACACACTCCCCTGAGGAACAGAATGGCATGATATGCTACCATCCCCTTGAGAGGGAACAACTCGACAAATTTATCTCAGCGGGCTTCACCGATGTTTACAGAAGGTTTCACCCTGAAAACAAAGCATTCAGCTGGTGGGACTATCGGGCTGCTTCATTCAGACGAAAGCGAGGCATGAGGCTTGATCTTGTGCTGGCAAACAACGCTGCCGGGAGAATGATAATTGATTGCGACATAGATGTTGAACCAAGGAGCTGGGAAAAACCTTCAGACCATACACCTGTAGTATTCAATATTGAAATTTCGGAATAGAATTTAGTTTATGATAGTATCAGGATTACAGACAATTCACGAAAGGAACAGAAAAATGAAAAATGTGTTACTGCCACTGCTCATACTCACGGCACTTGCATGCAGCGATACGGAGTATGAGCTTGCGCATATCCAGGTTCATGAATGGGGTGTGCTGACCTGGAGTGGCGGCACAGCTGTTCTTTCCTCCGTTCCCGGCACACCAGCTCCGGAATCAGAAATTCCGGGACTGCCTTCAAATCACGGAGAAATGCTTCTCAGGGCTCCCGTTCTTTACTTCCATGGCCCGGCATTCTCCGGAACGGTCTCTGTGAAAACAAACAACGGATCAATTTTCGATATCTATCCCTCAGTGCCTGATGCGGACAGAGATCACAATCACTGCACCTGGAGAGTCGATTTCAGCCACTCCGAAATAGATGAGTATCGGGATTTTCATGGAATGGCTCCAGGCGAATGGAACTACGATCTATGGCGTGATGTCTATGCCTTGAGTATCAGTCGTGCCGATGATTGGAATGACAAATTTCTTTACTACGAAACCGCACCTGAAACCACTGACTTTCTTCCATACAGACCAGGTGCGGAATCTTTGCGTGATGAATACACGAATGTAAAGGCTCTTGTTATCAGAAGATTAAGTGATGGTATTTATTATTCACATTGCACACTGAGAGATGTTGTTTACGGAGAAGATATCGAATATCTTGACATGGTTCCGGACGACATTCTGGGAGTACTCTACAGCTGGTCTTTGGATGTAATTAATATCGATGAAGTTGACGCGCTCTGGAATACATGGTCAGCCTGGGTACTGCGCGATCACATGAATGAATCTGCTTACAGCAATGGTCTTGTAATGTACATGATACCTGCTGAACTTACTGAAAAACTCAGCACCATTTCAGTGGTTCCCAATGGCCCGGAGTATCCTGTTGATATCTCACGCTACCTTATCGTAGCAACGCCTTTGTAAAGGAGGAGACAATGCTTCCACTTCTGCTGCCGTTCATTACAGATACAATTATCGCCCCGCCACTAAACTACGAGGATCTTTTCGTTAACGAATGGGGAGTTGTTGTCTTCACCTCCGAAGGAACAACTCTGGCAGGCGCTCCAGATGAAAACGGAAATGTCTACTATGGAAGAGAACCCTTCGGAGCCCTGGCAGTAGATGCTCCTGTCATCTGGATTCATGGTGGTTTCTTTGAAGACGCTACCTTTACTGTAAAAGCTGCTCAGGGATGGCTTACAACCCTCTTTCCCGAACCTGATATCACAGTGGGCGGTGATATGCCAGTGGTCGCTTCCTGGAA
>JAUVIS010000213.1 GCA_030592635.1 Candidatus Fermentibacteraceae bacterium
AACGGCGGTGACACCTGGACCCACATCAGAAGTCAGTACTACAACTACGGAATAGCATTCAGCCACGCTGACAACAATCTTGTACTTGCAGGAGGATCTACCAGGAACTACCGCTCAGTCAATGGAGGAACCTCCTGGTCTACCGTAACCTCCGGTCTCAGCGGCAGCGGCATCAAGTGGGTCGTTCCAAGCTGGGACAACAGCTCCATTGCCTTTACCGGGAGTTCCACGGGATTCTTCCGCTCTACAAACGGCGGTTCATCCTGGACATCCAGTAACACAGGACTTCTGCTGGGCAAAGTTCTCGCTATGGAAGAATCTCAGGGGTGGATCTTCATGAATATTGAGGATGTGGGTCTGTACAAGAGTCCAGCTTCCGGTTCTGTATCGTGGGAGGAGGTGAGTACTCCTCTCAGTTGCGGAGATTTCTGCGCCATATGCGCCGACGGTTCCGGTACACTTCTAGCCCTTGAGGGTTCCGGTTGAGGAAACTCCGAGCTCTACAGGAGCACAGACGGAGGTTCCGTCTGGACGCAGACAGACAGTTACTATGGAGACGGTTACGGAATGGTATATGCGGGCGGCGACACTTTCTGGAGCTGCGGCTACAAGAATGTTTCCGGTACTTACAAGGGAGTGGTTTCCCAGTCGACTGACGGAGGAGAGAACTGGATAAGGCATGAGCTGTATTCCAGTACAGTGTACGGTTATATCAGAACCGTTGCCGTTGCTCCCTCGGACAGCGACAGGGTGTTCGCTATGGGCTATGCCGGCGGCATCTATACTCTGTACAAAACAGAAAACGGAGGAACATCCTGGTCGGAAGTATCCGCTTCAGGCCTCAGCGGTACTCCTTACGATATGATGATTCATCCTGCAGATCCAGACAGAATTGCTATTGCTTCGTCCTCCGGTCTTTATTCCTCGGATAACGGAGGTCTCAACTGGAGCAAGGTCACCAGCAGTTTCAGCACCAGTAAAAACCTCTATCAATCAGAAGCGCTGGGCGGTCTGGTGATATCCACAACAAGCGGCATATGGGTATGGGACAACTGGAGCGGAACCCCTTTCCACTGGGGCGAAAATCCGGGAGTTCCTGGTATAAACTGTGCTCTTGATACCGCAGAAGATGTTCTTTTCGCGGGAACCTCGGGCGCCGCTGTCTGGACTTCATGGTTCGGGACGGGGACAGAAGAAGCAAATTCTGCCACTGTTCCGGCTCCTGATATGAGTATATCGCCCAATCCTGTCACCAGCGGTTCTGCTGTTCTCTATTTCAATCTTCCACTGGCGGGCCAAACCACCGTTACGCTGTTTGATCTTTCAGGAAGGGCTTTGCAGGAAGTGTCATCTGAAATCATGACAGCCGGAGTACACGAGTTGCAGCTGAATACCTCTGATCTCGCCCCGGGCATTTACTTTACGAGAATTCAGAGTGAAGGTTTTTCCATGTCGGCAAGATTTGCAGTCTCCAGGTAGGAGCACCTTTTTCACGGTGCGCCATTCTGTTAATGTTATCTGCCCGGGCCGAAGGAATAATCGCTGCCGTAGGAGAAAGTCCAGCGGGTAGTCCCGTTTTCGTCCCATCCCGGTCCCAGTCTCGCGGTACCGCCGGGGATGTTTATTCCACAGGAGAGACCGACACCCCAGTGGATATCGCCATTACTGTAATCGTCTATGGCATCAAAATCATAAGTCGCGGCGCTTTTTGCTTCAAGGAACATTGGCCCGAGAACCTTTCTTGAAGCAAAAATGTCTCCGGCGATTCTCTCTCTGGTTGGAAGAGAGTTCCATCTGTATCCCGGAATTCCCCGGGCGGCGGTCAGCCTTGATTCTTCCCATTTGTAGTTACTGCCCCAGAGAAGAGAGCCCCATGTCGAGACTCCTGTAAGAAAACCGCCGGGGAGGCTGTAAATCGAAGCAATATCCCAGTCAACAGATGTGTGGGTGTTTCCCTGCTGAGGGCACCAGCCTGCTTTCAGTGAAACTCTTGTTCCCTGTGAAAATGTGGTTGGATTCGCCCTTGTATCTGTAAGATATGATACAGAAAGAAGGGGAAAGGCGTCTGTGGTGCTGCCGTTTACATAAGAGCGCCCCTTCCACTCGGCGGTAAATTCCACAATTCCGTACCAGGAAAACGGTCTGCCCAGGGTGAGAGCAGCAGAATGGTCGGTCCATATTCTTACAGGATTTGAGCCATCGTCGTCCGGCTCATTTCCCTTGATCTGGCAGATACTTCCGGACACGCTGAAATACCTTTCGGTGTGTCTTGTGTTTGTAAAGGAACTCAGTTCGGTAAAAGCATAACCGCTGCCTCCACCTGCATTTAATACGCTATTTATGCCCCGGTTGAATGTGTTGCTGTGTTCCATCGTAAGTCTGGCATCCAGACCGAAATCGTTGTTGTAGGAGAGACCAAGTCCGATGGTGCCGGGATCTTTCTCCGTTAACGCAAAAGCAAGATCGCAAAGTTCGGGATTTCCCGCCGGCAGCATGGACATTCTGATCATGCTGAACAACCCGGAAGCATACAGATTTTCCGCAGCATCCATGGCAATCCAGGTATTGAGAGTGTCTCCCCGTGTGACGGGAAGCCAGCGGTCGATTGCTCTCATGGACACATTGTCGTTGCCGGAGAACAGAATGTTCCTTATGACGAAGTCAGGAGAGTGCCACCCCTCTCTTGGCTGACCGCCCCTGGGAAGATCGGGATTTTCAGCGATCCATGCCATCCCCTGATTGTAGCCCCAGGCGATCAGAGAGTCAGTCAACTCAAAGCTCCACACCGCGGAGAGGTGAAGATCCGGAGTGAACAGCCACTGGGGGTCTCTGTGATAGTGATCATTTACCCTTGTGGA
>JAUVIS010000221.1 GCA_030592635.1 Candidatus Fermentibacteraceae bacterium
CGGGATACAGCCCCGTCTCCTTCAGACATGTGGAACAATCAGGGACCTGTGGCGGTTGTAAAATACCTCGGCGCGGGTATTCTCAGAGTAATTGAGCCCTTTACGCTGGGCAGCACTCACAGGGGAGAGATTTTCGGACAGCCGACAATTGTGATCTTCATGGTACCTGCAATGATCGCTCTGCTTTCGGGAAAAACAAGAAAAAAAATGCTTCTTCCTCTGATAGCAACAGCACCGGTGCTTCTTGCTCTTATTCTGCACCAGCACTCCGGCAGATATCTTACCATTGCTGTTCCCGCGGCTGTTGGACTGGGAGCTGTGGGATTCAAAGAAACAATACACAGACCACAGGGAAGAATTCTTTTATACTGGATTATTCTGATCACCATTCTCATTCTTGCTGTTCCATTCATAAAGGTAATGCAGGCGGACAGCAGAGCAAGAGCCTCTGAAGCAAGGGAAGCAGCTGTCTGGGTGGGGGAGAATGCCTCTGACTCCGCATGGGTCTGCACCTTTCCCAATGTGGAACTGTTCCACTGGGTTTACAGGAAGCCCACACTCGCGTGGCCGAATGATTACGAGATGCTTCTCTGGCCCTATCTTGAAGATCATAATGTGCAGTACATGGTAGTGGACAGAGATCTTCCGACTCTAAGACCCTGGCTTTCCAGATGCTGGAGAAGATCTCCGGATGGTACAAACTGGGATGTCATAAATCCTCCACCATTCATCACAGAAGTCTGGAGAACCGAATCCGGCAACACCATCATCTACGAATTCACAGGATCAGTACCCGAGGGATATATGGCCGTTGACTCCCTGCCCCCGGACAACTGTCGAGCCATCGGCCCCCACTGACCAGAGGAGTAAAAAGTGAATACTGTAATTCTTTTCACCACGAAGCACGGCACGGCAGCAAAATGCGCCGGTCTCCTCAAGGAGAAAGCAGAAGAGAAAATCGAAGTGGTGAATCTGATGGAAACACAGGATTTCTCAGTAGAGCCTTTCGATAAAGTAATTCTTGGCTCTTCGGTTTATGTGGGAAAAATTCAGCCGGAGATGACTGTGTTCTGCAAAAAGCATAAACAGGAACTTCTCACAAAGGAACTTGGTCTTTTTATCTGCTCCGGAGACCACGGAGAAACGGGAAGAGGATATCTCAAACTCTTTGGTGAAGAACTCCACAAACTTGCAGTGTCAAAGAAACTGTTCGGTGACGAGATCTACTGGGAAAAACTGAACTTCATGGAAAAACTCGCAATGAGAATTATTAAGAAAACAAAGACCAGCACTTCCGATCTTGAAACTCAAGCCATCGTAGATTTTGCAGAGGAAATGAAGTTGCAGTCATCTGCTGATCGAAATTGCGATAGATAATTCAAATGTTTTCCAGACAGAGCTAAAGATTCAGTTGCGTTGATACTGCCTTCTCTGCAGGAAACATCTCCATTCATTGCACATGTAATATCAGTGTCGATTGAAGGGATCCCAATAGACACTCGACAAGTAGTAAGTCGTAAAGCATAATGCGTATTATGAGAATAACGATATTTATACCTGATTTCGATTGCTCGCAGGTTTTAAGCGGCGATTCCTGCTCATCAGAGATCTCGTCTAATTACTTCACTGCTTGAGCGTGAATTATCTCAGCGAGAAGATTTCTTAGCGTCTGCAAGGCAATATCGTCTGTATTGGAATTCCGCTGATCAAATAAGGTAGAGTTGCTGTTGCATTCTTTACAGCAGAGTTCTCAGTTTGCCAAGAACAGAACTGACAAATGAATCGGGTGTGTTTTCTATCAGTTCGACTTGCCGGGCTCGCCAGTCAAGGCTCTTTACCTGATCCGAAAGAACAACTCCTTCAATTAAACAACCTTCAGGCAATTGAACCTCAAAGGGGTAGCCTTTAATTCTGGAAGTAACAGGGCACATCAATGCCAGACCAACCCGGTGATTGTATTTTCGTGGAGAAATAATTAGTGCAGGTCTTCTGCCCGCTTGCTCATGGCCTGCCTGTGGATCAAGAGAGATCCAGACCTGACACGCCTCGCCCCGGAGGAATTGTCGTTGTTACCATTCCTCTCGTCCAACGCTTTCTCCGGTACTTGTTTCTTTGTGAAGATTTTCATCACCTACCTCTTCAAGAAGAGCATCAAGGCTGTACTTTATCTCAACTGATTTAACCAGAAGAGAGCCATTCTCAGCATGAAGTTCAACCTTTGCATTGTTCTTAAAAAGCAACTCCTCAGCAACTACTTTAGGAATTCTGATAGCCAGACTGTTTCCCCATTTTTTCACTGTTGTTATCATCTCGACCTCCGTTTCTACAATGTAGATACGGTAGTGACTATTCAAAGTCAAGGTCCTTGATGATTTTCATCGATTATGAGTTCTCCTGGCTCATCTGTTGCACCATACAAAACACCAGAGAATCCGTTTGAAAGTTTCGGGATGCATAGTGCACTGATGAGTTTGTCAGGAGAGCCGAAGAATCACTCCGTTTCTGATTGACATCTTCTTTTTGACGATGTAAGTTTTTGTAGGTGATCTGGTTTGGCGAAACAATAACTTTTTTTGGAGTTGAAATGCGAAGAGTAATGAAATGAAAGCAAGAATGAATATGATTTATTGGAAATCAGATAAATTCTGGCTGGGAAAACTTCTTGAACACCCTGAAATTATGACCCAGGGGGAGACCATTGAAGAACTGGAAGAGA
>JAUVIS010000169.1 GCA_030592635.1 Candidatus Fermentibacteraceae bacterium
ACACTTGCCACCTTCAGACTCTCCCGGGTTTTTTCCGCAAGAGTATCAATTCTTGCCATTATCATGGAGAAGATACTTTCCGGGAGGCTTTCAAGGCTTGATTCCCCTGCTTTCACCCATCTGTTGTCCTTGAGTACAATGAGGTGTTTCTCTCTAAGGTACAGGAAGAACTGAACCAGAAAGAAAGGATTGCCCTGTGATCTGTCGGTAAGAATCCGGAGGATTTCCACTTCAACCGACTTCTTGCCTGCCATGCCTGAAAGGAGTTCAAATGACTGCTGTTTTTCCAGACCTTCAAGATGAAAACGGGAAACTCCGGAATCATCTTTGAAAAAATCCTGCTCATCCGGTCTGGTGGAGAGGAGGAAGCACAGCTGTTGCTCCGAGTTTCGCGTTACTGCGTGGATTACTTCCAGCAGCGATTCCATTTCCTCTGCATCGGAGTAATGAATATCCTCAATTACCGCACACAGAGGTTCGGGCAGTTCACATATCAGCAGTGTGACTGCCTCCAGAAGGTTTTCCCTTCTAAGTCTTGGTGGAAAAGTATCGTATGTTCCGTGAGGAAATTCAAGGTTGAACAGCATTCTGGCAAGAAATACTTCTCTGGATGTCAGATGGTCGTTATTCACTGAAATCAGGTAAGAGTGGAGTTGTTCAGACATCTCGGTCTTATCCATGTCAGATGTGATTCCACAGATGCTGCCAGCCATGGTTATCAGCATCTCATTTGCAGAACCATGCTTTGTTTTTTCACTTCGTACTATAGAAAAGCCCTTGCCCGACAGTACTTCAGAGAGTTTATTCAAGAAAGTGGTTTTGCCTATGCCCGCACTTCCGGAGAGCAGAATTACTCCGCTCTGCTGAACAAGTTGGGCAATTTCCAGAAGCTCATGCTCTCTGCCTGTGAAGGGGATGGCATTATGAACCGCAGTAAATCTGCCCAGAGGTTTGAACCGTTTCAGCGGCCTGCTTTTGCCCTTCACGATTGTTGCGGCTAACTCTTCAAATTCCAGGTGAGAGAGAGTTCTGTTGTAAACACTTTCACTGACCGTGATTGTTCCGATCTCTGCTTTGTCCGCGAGGCGGGCGGCAGTGTTTACACAATCACCTATGACGGTGTACTGCCTTCTGCTTTCGTTTCCAACCATTCCGGAGAAAACATATCCCGTATCAATACCGCAGCTCATGGAAAAGCCATGTCTGTTGTGTTTCTCTGAGAATATTTCATCAGCCGCAAGTACCGCGTTCAGCGTATCATTGTCCTGCGCGACCGGTGCCCCGAAAAGAATAAATACTCTGGAGCCGTTGGAGAGCATATCGTCAATGTGATGCAGGTAACCACCGAATTTATTCACTGTCGCGGCGATTTGCAGGCAGAGTTTCTGAAAATTCTCGATTGCATGATATCCCGTATCATCCGTATACACATTCAGAAAAGCAGCTGTTACCGATCTGTGTTCCCCGTAAAGTCTGCTTGAGCCCGGTGAAAGAAAAGCGTTATCATCCCTGGAGCATGCGGGAAGCATTGCTGCGGAGGCTTCTGCGGGGGAGTGGAAGTGGATCAGGTCACCGGCTGAGGCTTCTGCTTCTCTTCGAGCAAGTTCTTTGACAAGCTTTCCGGAAAGAAGCAGATGTGCTCTGTGGTCGTCACCTATGATGTACTGATTCCACTGGCCGGTTCCCACAACAACCTTTGCTTTCAGAGTGAATTTGTTGCCGAGAACTGTGATATTGCTGAACATATTCATTGCTTCAAGCATCACCTCGGCACATGAAATGGCCTTTTTATCTTCTTTGAAACGAACGAGAAGGGAATCACCTGAAAAGGTAATTACACTTCCGTTGTGCTTTTCGACGATTGTAATCATTTTGTCAAAGTAGCTGTTGAGAAGAGCTGTGAGTTCCTCTGTACCATGCTTGCCGCTTTCAGCAAGCAACTCGGTTGCTGCTGTAAAACCTGAGATATCGGCAATGAGAAGAGAACCTTGGAAAACTCCCTGTCCGTTTCTGATAAGCTCCACATCTTCTGCCGGGAAAAATGGATTGCTCAAGAGCCGCTCCTTAATTCTGAGAAACTGATACGGTAACGAAGATATGGAATTCTGAAAGAAAGACAAGCTGCGCGGGACGCCTTCCGCTTTCCTCTTTTCTTAGGTATAGTCCATGGTAGCTTTACATGAAGGGAGATAGTGTGGCTGGTTTTGAACTGAATCCGGGGGAGAGGGTCTTTGCGGAAGCGCAGAGGTTTACACTTCAGGGGAGCAAAGTGAAGTTTCCAGTGCGTTGCCGGTGTATTGTGACCGATCAGAGGTTTGTGTACTTCAATATGGGTAAAATGGCTCCATTTCATTTTCAACTTGGATTTCTTCTAAAGCTGCTGATTAAGGGCAAACCTGTCAGTATTTCCCTTCACAATCTCAAGTTGTCCAGAGGACACTACGCAAAAAACAAAAGAACTCTCAGTATCGCTGCCGATGACGGTGAAGAGGTTTTGCTGGATAATTTTGATAAATCCCTTGAATGGGTTAAAAATGCTCTTACTCAGAATGGAGCGAGTCTCACGCAGACAGGCGAAGAGGAATGGCGGGTTGCTCTCTAACCTTTGAGCCAGCTCCTGCTATCTTTCAAGCATAAAGAAGATATCACAACTGCGAATTGGAGAAATAACAATGCGGATGCTTGTATTGATCGCTGCTCTGTTTTTCAGTATCAGTCATGCTGAAATACTGTTCACCGATGATTTCAACGACGGGAATGACGATGGCTGGACCCATATTGGCGCAGCTTCCTACGAGGTAATAAACGGCGAGTACTTTATCTACAATCAGGGTGACAGGGGGCAGGGAAAATCCACAAACGGCGATGCCTCCGGAACGATGAGCACTTCCGACTACTCCGTTCTCTGCAGCATTGTTATTGAGTGCGGTTTTGAAGGCGGCTTGTTTGTGCGGTATGGAGGAGCTGATCAGTGGTATTACCGTATGGTTATGAAGCCCTATACCTCCAGAATTCTGCTTGAAAGAAGAAACGATTCAGGCCCGACTGTGACCCTTGATCAGTACAACCTTGGCATTTACTTTGATGTTCGCTACTGGATTCGCCTTCAGGCGGACGGAGATTCCATTTGTGCCAGGATATGGCAGGGATCTGCTGCCGATGAACCGGATGTCTGGCATCTGGAAGCCGAAGACTCAATTCAGCAGGAGGCCGGTTGCTTCGGGGTATTTGCTGGAGGTTACGGAAAAATTTCCTGGTCCTCTGTATTCGATGATGTGGTAGTCTCAACTCCTCTTGAGCAGCACCTTTCACAGGTTACCTGGGCATCAGTTAAATCCGCCGGTGACTGACAGTGAGTAATTCTGCGACTGATCTGGGAACTCCGGCTCAGGAGGGGCGCAGTGTAGCAAAGGCAGCGGGGTTGCTCGGCATACTTACCTTCGCCAGCCGGACACTGGGGCTTGCCCGGGACATTGGGCAGGCGGCAATACTGGGTACCGGCATGGCGGCAGATGCTTTCACCATTGCTTTTATTATTCCCAATATTCTTCGTCGACTTTTTGGTGAAGCCACAGTTGCTTCAGCACTGGTTCCCACTTACACAGAGACCCTGCTGAAGGACGGGAAAGCAGAGGCGGGGAAACTTGCCGGCAGGATTCTGACCTTTGTCGGTTCAGCTCTGCTGGTGGTGGTTCTGCTGGGTATGCTGATCGCGCCTGTTCTGGTTGATCTGTTTGCCGCGGGGTTCCGTGGTGATCCCGGAAAGACACAGCTTACTGTTCAGTTACTTCGCCTTCTATTTCCCTACATTCTTTTTGTGGGTATTGCCTCTGTCTGCATGGGAATACTGAACAGCCACAGACATTTTCTGGGTCCCGCTCTTGCTCCAATTCTTTTTAATATCTCAGCTCTTCTTGGTCTCTTTGTTCTTGCGGGTATGTGGAGGGCCGAGATGCCTGTCTGGGCTTATTCCACGGGTGTACTGATTGGTGGTGCTCTTCAGCTGGCCATCCAGATACCCTTTTTGAAGAGCAGAGGGATCAGCTTCAGACCCGACTTCTACTGGAAGGATGCCAGATTCAAGCGGGTACTGAAGCTTGCGGTTCCAGCCTTGATCGGCCTTCTGGCCGCCGAAGTTAACATTCTGGTGGATCAGCTTATAGCGTCACTGCTCGCAGAGGGAAGCGTAGCGGCTCTGTCATACGGATTACGGGTGACCCAGGTTCCTCAGGGAATTTTCGCTGTTGCGCTCGCGACAGCTCTTCTTCCGACTCTGAGCAGGCAGACAGCCCTTGG
>JAUVIS010000096.1 GCA_030592635.1 Candidatus Fermentibacteraceae bacterium
CAGACGGGGAAGGCCTTTTCGCAGAGGCCTTTACAAAGAGATTTCCTTTGCTGCCTGTTGTGGAAGAGGGAAGTCTGCAGGATGAAGCGCAAAGAAACGCATTTCTTGAGAAGGTTTTTCGAAGAGGCTGATTTGCCTCATTCACCTTTGATCTCTTATTATCAGCGCAGACTGCATTGTCGGGGGATGTGATCCGAACAGATCGGAGGATACTTTTTGCTCAGAGTAGAAAATCTTTCAAAGGAATTCAGAAACAGCAGAGGCAGACAAAGAAATGTTGTGAAAGCTGTAAGCAACCTCTCTTTTCAGTGTCAACCCGGAGAAATATACGGGCTGCTCGGGCCTAACGGTGCCGGGAAGACCACCACGCTCAGATGCCTTTCCACTCTGATAAAGCCCACTTCAGGGAATGTCTGGATAGATCAGTACAATGTTCTTGAACACGGGCAGATTTTTCGTTCGAAAATAGGGTTTCTTACATCGGATATGAAGCTTGACGGGTATTTTACTCCGGACTATATGATGAACTGGTTCGGTCAATTGAACAAGATGGAGGATTGCAGAATAGAACAGCAGAAGGAAAAGCTGTTCAACGATCTTCAGATGACGGACTTTATTCACAAGAAGATTGATCAGCTTTCCACAGGCATGAAGCAGAAGACCGCGGTAGCCATCAGCCTTATCCACGATCCCGAAGTGATAATTTTCGACGAACCTACAAGCGGTCTTGATGTTATTACCTCCAAAGCTGTAACTGATTTCCTTGTGAGCCGTGCGGACTCCGGTAAGATCGTGATTATATCAACTCACAATATGACCATAGCGGAGAAACTCTGTCACCGGTTTGGAATACTGGTGGATGGAGAGCTTAAGGAAGAAGGAACACTGAGCGATATTATTGAAGGCAGTTCCTGGGATAATCTGGAGGATGTGTTTTTCAGCTACATTCTACCCGGGGGTAATCATGTTTAAGGACAGCCTTATCATTCTGCGCAAGGAACTCAGGAGAATATTCACTGACAGGCGCCTTCTGTTTATGCTGGTAGTGCTTCCTCTGGTCATGCTTCCACTTATGTATTCCTTTATGGGCAGAGCCAACAAAGCAAGAATGGTTGAAATTAACTCCTACTCATCAAGAATCACCATTTGCTCCGGTGAGGGGGGAGAAGAAGTGAGAGGGTGGTTCTTTGAGTCATTGTCCGCATTGAATGCCCATGTTGAGACTGCCGGGACTTATGAACTTGATTCTCTGAAACAGAGGGTGATTGATAAAGACCTTGAAGTGCTTGTCGTGATGCCCGACAGTATGGACGATCATATCCGGGCAGGCTCCGCGTTTGATTTGTCCATCTTCTACAACTCAACAGGTGATTACTCGAAGTTTGCTTTTGACCAGGTGGACATCGCCTTTGCCGCAGTAGGTGAAGCCATTATAAGACAGCGGATCATGGAGAGCGGTATGTCGGAAGATGTCCTGACTGCTTTTACCATCAATAAACAACTGGCAGCCGGTGAATTCGCTGATCTTGCGGAAGAGGGCAGCATGATGGGAAAGTTGATAGGGGTCATGCTGCCCTTCTTTATTGTGATATACCTTTTTGCCAACTCCATGAAAGTGGGTCTGGACAGCGTGGCAGGCGAGAAGGAACGGGGAACTCTCGCTATGCTGCTTGTTAATCAGGTCAGCAGGCTTTCCATAGTGCTTGGAAAGATGATCTCCGTGATGGTGGCTGCCATAGTCGGAGCGGTAAGCTCGGCCATCGGTTTGAGGATAGCTTCCAGATACCTGATAAGCATGACCAGTGACTCAGGAGCGTCTATCTCAGAGTATACCATGGGTTCTACAGCAGTACTTCAGTTCGCTATTGTTGTTATTCCTCTTGCGATACTGATCTCCAGTCTTGTTCTGCTGGTTTCCACTTTCGCCAGGAATGTGAAGGAAGGGCAGGGCATGATAATGCCGGTATACATAGCAGTGATGGTTATGGGTGTTACTACAATGCAGACAGGAGACATCCCGCCGGAGTGGATGAGGATGACTCCCATCTTCAACTCTCTGGTTGTACTTAAAGACATTTTCATGCAGGACGCAGTATGGGGCAACATAGTGTTCTCCCTGGCAACCAGCCTTGTTGTTTCCGCTGTTCTTATCTTCATAACTTTAAGAATGTTCAACGATGAGAGGGTACTGTTCAGGATTTAGAGACGCGTGTTTGTTTTGCGCCAGTGCAGAGTGACTTGACCTGCCGGATGAAAATGCTCCGATTCTGATTGAGTTTGTGAAGGTTATTAAGAATTATCTGACCGGTGACTGATACTGCATTGATTAACTGATAAGCGACAGGATGGAAGGAGAACATGAAGGAAACTGTTCTGACCATTGTTCCCGCTGTGGCAATTGTTATAGGACTAATCGTGATTGGCACAACAGGCATATACGCTTTTACCAACGATTCCGGTCATACAGGTGTAAGTCCTTATCTGGCTCTGGCTGTGTTTATCCCGGTGGTCATAACCGGAGCGGTGTGTACATTTGTTCGTATGAAAGTTCGGGGTTCACTGGTATGCAGTCTACTCGCTGTTTTGATTGGGTGTGGAGGTATTGTCTTGCTGATCTATCTGGACCGCAGCAATATCCTTCTCCAGTATGATGTATGGTTGCTTCGGGGTATGCCATAGGTCTTATTCTCTTGTTTCGCTGGAGATATTTATGTACAATACTGTCAATGCATACTGTAATGCGCGTTGTATTTTAATTATTCAAACTATTGAAAAAGAGGAGAATCCTTGACTTCGGAATCATCTCTGACAGATCACAATCAGGACGATGGAGCATCTCGCGCTCCGCTCGAACTCGAGCGGCAGATTCAGCATATGCAGCATCTTGAAGGGCTGAAAATCCTCGCCGGTGGCATTGGGCATGACTTGAACAATCTGCTGATGACTATTATCGGGAATACGGATCTTATTCTCCAACACAAAGCAGATGAACTCCGGTTGACAAAGAGTCTGGGCAGAATCAGGGGAGCTGCAGGGAAGGCTTCTGAACTGACCCATCAGATTTTTTCTTTTATCGGGAATGGCAATACTGTTTTCGAGAATGTTAATCTGAAGAGAATTATTATTGATACAGAGAGGATGCTCAGACTTTCTTCCGAAAAACGGGCTATTCTGCAGATTGATCTGGATGATGTCCCTATGATGAACGCTGATGTATCTCAGATTATTCGTCTGGCTATGAACATGATAACCAATGCCTCAGAGATTACCTGTCCCGATCACGGCACAATTGGCATTTCCCTCAAATGCCGGAACATGACAAGAGAAGAGCTTGATGAGTTATTCAGAGATGCTGATTGCCCGGAAGGGGAGTACATTATTCTCAGGGTTCTCGATATTGGATGTGGTCTGGACAGGGATCAGATAATGAACATGTTCGGATCGCCCATTCGCTCGGAAACAACCGGAACAGGCCACGGAATGGCTACTGCACTCGAGCTGGTAAACAAGCAAAACGGAGAAATCTGTATTAAATTCGACAAGAAGGGTGAAAGATCAATTTCAGTCTATTTCCCCCGTGCGGATTCCTCTTCTGAAGAACTGGCTTCTCCCATTTTACGGCAGAGAAAAGATATTTCAAGAAAAACGGTGCTGGTTGTAGATGATAATAAGTCAGTCCTTGCGACCACAGGCGAGATGATTGAGGGGCTGGGGCATTCGGTAATTACTGCAAAGAACGGATTTGAGGCTGTGGAAATGTTCATGTCGACAGAGTTCAAGATAGACTGTGTTGTTCTTGATCTAATCATGCCGGAGATGGATGGTCCACAGACATTTTCCATACTGCGGGGATTAAAGCCGGATGTTCCCGTGATTTTGTCAAGCGGTTATTGCTGTGCTGATGCCATTCTGGACTTCAGTTCATACGGGTTTAATGGATTCCTTCAAAAGCCTTATGATATTGTGAAGCTGCAGAATACCATAGAGGATGCTTTTGATCAGTGCCCCAGTTGTCACCGGAGCGTTTCAAAGGGAAAATAATGCTGAAAAGAGTTATGCCGGATAGTCTGCTGTTTGAAGTGGTGAACATCTGGAAGAACCGGTGGTTGCTGCTTACATCAGGTACTATGGAAGACTGCAACATGATGACAGTGGCATGGGGAAGTATCGGATGCATGTGGAACAGGCCATTCGCTCAGATAGTTGTCAGACCTCAGAGGTATACCCTGCAGTACCTTGAAAAATCAGAAAGTTTTACCCTCTGTGCATTTCCGGAGAGGTACAAACAGGATCTTCGGCATCTGGGTACTGTTTCAGGAAGGGATTGCGACAAGCTGGCAGATACCTCATTGACTCTGAAAGCATCCTCTTCCGTTCTTTCCCCGTGCTATGAAGAGGCTTCACTTGTTTTTGAGTGTCGAAAGATGTATGCACAAAACATGGATCCCGCCTGTTTCATTACAGAGACAGGTTCAAGGGTATACCCGGAGAAAGACTATCACAGGATTTACTTCGGGGAGATAGTGAAAGCCTTCTGTGTGTAGTTTTTTCTTACTATCTTAGGTACATGATTAATCATCTCGTCATTCTTTTTTCCATGCAGATCAGATCCTTCCTCGGGGCAGTCGCCGGGGAATGGAAAACCAATCGTCTCAAGCTGATCTCCGGTGTAATCACTCTTTCCGTGATGGCCGTTGGATTCTACTATATGTTCCACTGGTTGTTCGGCTATTTGTCTTTTCTGGATTCCGAGCTTTACGGATTTGGTACTGCTCTGGCTTCACGGTTGTTCGGTATGGCTCTTCTGGCACTCGGAATGTTTGTGGGTATTTCTTCTCTCATTACAGGCAATTTCTCCCTCTACCGATCCTCCAGGATAACACTGCTCCTTTCTTCCGGGGTGAATCATTCCTCCATGGCAATCTCCGCGGTGCTGGAGAGCTGGTTCCTTGCGGGATGGACCATGCTCCTGATGGGGATCCCGATACTGCTGGCATTTGTCAACGGACTGGAGTTTGCCGAAATCTATCTTATCCCAGGACTTTTTCTATATCCTTTTCTTCTTCTTGCCTGGACGGCAGTCGGGACCATTGTTACAGTTCTTCTAAGCAGGTTCAGCGGCACAAGCGGCTGGAAGCTGTTTGGAGGTATTGCCCTTATCGCGGGCGGCGGGGCACTATTCTTTTTCGCCAGCGGAAGCAGCTCTGACATTGTGATTCAGGAAGCACCCGGAATGAAACTTGGGGGGCTTCACTCGTTTGTTTCAGATCTTCCCGGTCAGAACTCCGGTTACTGGCCGCATGTTCTTTTCATGAGAGCAATGACTGATGGAGATAAATCCGCTGCATTGATTCTGATCGCAGAAGCGCTTCTTTTATCTTTCTCCGCTCTGTATTTCGCGTCAAAAGGTTACCTGAGAGCCTGGAACAGGAGCGGAGCCGTTTCCGCCAGATATCAGTCTTCACAATTCTTCCGCGGCGGAGGAAGAAACTCCACGGTATTTCAGAAGGATCTTCTGCTCTTTCTCAGAGATCCTGTGCAGTGGAGTCAGCTTGGTCTGCTTGCGGGGATGTTTTCAATCTATGTTGTGAACTTGAGCAGATTTCCCATTGATTTCAGTAATCCTTACTGGCTGGCTGTGGGGATTTTCATAAATATTTCCTTCAGTGCTTTTGTCGTGGCTACAATGATGGTCAGGTTCGCTTTTCCCGCCCCCAGTATGGAGGTACCCGGGCTGCATGTGCTGATTCAGCTTCCACAGGGGAGAGAGCTTTTATACAGATCCAAATGGATACAGACCATGCTGTTGTCCGCTGTTCCGGCAAGTTTTCTCGCCTGGCTTTCAACAAGCAGTATTGGCGCGGGGCCTCTTCTTCAAATACAGTCGGCAGCATGCATTTTCATTATCTCCGTGGTACTTTCCACAATGAATATTTCCCTGGGCTGCATTTTTCTAACACGAGGTTCGAGAAGCGCGGTGAGTGTTTCCAGCGGACAGGGCGGCATCATAGCTGCATTTGCTTCTGTGGCTTTTGTGATGTTCGCGGTTGCTGTACTTTCATGGGTCACGAGACGGTATATGACAGATAACTTCACTGAAACTATGCTTGCTGCACCGGTTCGCAATTCCATTCTGTATCTGATGCTGCCGGTTGGTATTGTCACCTCTCTTCTTGCGTACAGGGCAGGGATGAACAACCTCAGGAAAAGGATATTCTGATTGTGATTGTAGGACTGGATTACGGAAGAAAAAAAACAGGTTTCGCCATTTTCCTGGAGGGGGTTGTGCTTCCTGCCGGTGCAGTGTTCGGTTCATGGAACAAGATACTCCGGAAACTTGAGGAACTTGCTGTACGGCATGATGATATAGAGATTGTACTTGGACTCCCTCTTTCGGCACAGGGAAAACCCACGGAACTCAGTCTGGAAGTGGAGAAGTTCGCTGAGAGGCTCAAAGAATCAGGTTACAGTGTTGAACTGGTGAATGAGGCAGGCTCCTCGGCAGCAGCCGTGAAGCTTATGGGAAAAAAGGACAGGAAAGGTCATGTGGATTCACTGGCTGCCTGTGAAATATTGAGAAGGTATTTAAATTTGATATGAGAAGAAAAAGAGTGTTTGTCGGAGGACTGATTCTGCTGCTCACCCTTGGTCTCACCGGTTTGATTTTTATTAGAAAGCTGGAGACACCGCCGGGAAACGATATTACTGTTGAGTTTACTCTTGAGCGGGGCTGGGGTGTCAGAGATGTGGCTCAGGCCCTGGAGAGCAGTTCACTTGTGAGGAGCAAGTGGATAGTGCTTCTAAACTACAGGCGCAATTTTGCCGGTGCCTCCCTTCAGGCAGGCAACTACAGTCTTAATGATACGATGGAAACAGACTCAATTCTTGCCAGGTTTATAGCAGGCGATGTTGTTCCTGTATCCACAAGCTGGGTTACCCTTCCACCGGGGCTTAGAGTGGAACAAAGTCTGCCGATTATTTCTCAGTCACTTGGGATTTCCCTTGAAGAGCTTGAGGCTTTGTCCGGGGGGATTGAATATCTGGAGGCAATGGGTATTCCATGCTTTGAGGGCTATCTGTTCCCGGAGACCTACGAGTTCGCTGATTCCATTCCAGCATGGAATGTTATTGACATAATAGTGAGAACCGGTTTTGAGGTGATGGATACAGAGTGGAAAGAAAAATGTGAGACGGTGGGCCTTTCTCCTTTTGACGCGGTGATACTTGCCTCCATAGTTGAAAGAGAAGCTGCGTCTGACGCCGAGCGTGATCTTGTCGCCGGAGTGTTTATCAACAGACTTCGGATAAACATGAGGCTGGAGAGTTGCGCTACTGTTCAGTATGCTCTCGGAGAGGTTCGCGAGGTACTTCTTTTCAGTGATCTGGAGATTGAAAGTCCTTATAATACCTATCGCAATCCTGGTCTGCCTCCGGCACCGATCTGTTCCCCCGGTACTGCCTCTCTTGAAGCTGTTGCCAATCCTGATACCACAGAAGGATATTTGTTTTTTGTCAGCAGGGGGGATGGATCCGGAGAGCATCTTTTCGCGGTAAGTGCCGCCGGACATGCCCGGAACATCCGGTCGGTTCGATGAGCATGATACTTATTGACGCGAACAGCCATTGTATATAGGTATGATACTCAAGAGTATGTTGGGTTGTAGTAACATGTCTGGAGGGTGAGATGGGTGGCGGAAGACGGCTTAATTTCCTGGAAAAGGCTATTCGGATAATTCCAGGATACAAGGGGTACAAAGGTAAAGAAGAAAGAAGAGATAACGATGCTCTTTTCAGATCTATGCTTGCCACAAAGATTGAAGGGCTTTCTGCAATAGCCACAAGCGGTTTGG
>JAUVIS010000135.1 GCA_030592635.1 Candidatus Fermentibacteraceae bacterium
CAAGATTGGTGATAACCTCAACTGTTCCTGAAGCAGGATTCCATCTTACGGGGTAAACGCTTACATAGGCTACAGGGAAGCCTATCAGCATTGAAGACTCTTCAAATCTGGCAGCGGTGGACGGAAAACTCTCAGAGGAATTGTAGATTGTCATATCAGGGGCAGGAAGAGAAATGGTGGTTTCGCCCATGAGGCTCAACGGTACAGGCTCGGTTGCCGGAAGAACTGTGTGTCTTCCTCGAAGAGACTGCCATGAAACACTTATCACTTCAATTCCCGTTGCCTGCATGCCGGCTGGAAGGGCAACTGGTGTGTTTATTACAGGAAGGGCCGGGGCTCCTATTCTGCTAATTGATGGAGTACCGGGGATGGTAACAGCGGTGTAGTTCGCCATCCGGTTGATCTCAACATCAGATGCGGAAAACGGAACATTAACAGTGAACTCTCCCGCCATTGCAAGCGAAAGAAAAAGCACTGCGAGAACAGCGGCAAATTTCATCTTTTCTCCTTTTATTAAATTCAGTGACCCGACTCATGCGTATATATATATCAATGGACGGCCCGCGAACAGTACCCTTAACTGCTCCTGGATCCGTGATGGTTATTCGCCGGAGCTTATGAAAAACTCCAGAAAACTTGAGGAAGCCTCTCTGACCATCGCAGAATCCCACTCTGCCGTGTTGAAGAGCCAGAGCGGGTTCTCAGCGTTTTCGCTGTGCAGTTCAAGACCGGCGGAATCGGCAGTCAGGAACCACTGACAATCAAGGAAAGAGAATCCGGTGGCAGCGGCTTCTGCCGGACTCATCCCGCCGAAAGAAACCGGGGAGGAATAGATGTTGTAGTAGAGATTGTTTCCCGGGACTATGAGGTTACTGAAGTAGTTCGCCAGCTCTCTGCCATTGCTTCCTGGAAACACGGATACTGCCAGAACAGGAATAGACTCCCCTTCGACATTGTCATTGAGTTGCCCCCAGTTGACTCCGGTATCTTCAATTGCAGACTCTTCCGCATCGCCGGAGAGAGCATCCCGGGTGTCTTCTTTGTTGTCTGATATGATGTCAGAGATGAGAAGTGCTCCCACTCCCGCAACAACAGTCACGAGGATAATCATTGTAAGGTCGGTTTCTTCGGAGGATGAAGATGATCCTCCTCCGGAGTCGAATGGATGCGCAACAGCAAGATTTGAAAAGATCAGCATAAACAGCAGTGCAGCGATGCGTTTCATAGTGCTAATCCTCGTCTTTCTGATAATCGTTCATGATCTTCTGCTGTTCCTCGCGCGGAGTTGCCTCATAATGCGAGAACGACTGTGTGAAGCTGCCGCGGGCCTGTGTCAGAGAACGCAGAGAACTTGTGTACTGATATAGCTCCGCCTGGGGAACAGCAGCCATAATCACCTGGAAGCCACCCTTGGCTTCCATTCCCTGAATCTTTCCGCGCCTGGAGTTAATATCACCCATAACATCCCCCATAAAGTCATCGGGAACAGTTATTTCAAGGGCCATTATCGGTTCAAGAAGAACGGGACCAGCGTCCATCATGAGATTCTGGAAGCACTTGCTGGCAGCGAGTTTGAATGCCATGTCGGATGAGTCAACAGAGTGGGCTGAGCCGTCTGTGACAACAGCCTTTATATCGATGACTTCACTTCCGGAAATGGGACCCTTGTGCATTGCTTCAACAACGCCTTTTTCAACGGCGGGAATGTACTTCGTAGGTACATTTCCTCCGGAAACCTCGCTGGCGAATATATAACCCTCTCCTCTTGGAGTGGGTTCAATTCTCATGAGTACATGGCCGTACTGGCCTCTGCCGCCGGACTGCTTCCTGTGTTTGTAGGCACCGGAGGCTTTCTTTGTAATGGTTTCCTGGTAAGCTATTCCGGGCTTGAAAAGTTCTGTTTCCACGCCGCTGAGTTCTTTGAGACGGGCAAGCATGGTCATAAGATGCAGTTCTCCCATGCCGCTGACCGTAGTCTGGCCGATGCTGGACTCATTTCTTGTAATAAAGGTGGGATCCATCGCTCCGAGCTTGTGGAGACCGGCACCCATCTTGTCTTCATCTCCCCGTTTCTTTGCCCTTATTGCTGCCCTGTAAACAGGGTTGGGGAAGGAGATAGGAACAAGCTTGACCTGGTCGCTTTTGTCGCAGAGCACATCGTTTGTGATGGTTCCTTTGAGTTTGGCCACTGCGATTATGTCTCCCACAACCATTCTGTCTGCGTCTTCCCGGGAAGAGCCGTTCATGTAGTAGTAGTTGCCCAGTCTCTCCGTCTGATGCCTCGCTGTGTTAATCGCCTCGTGTGAGCCCTTCACTGAGCCACGGAGAACCTTGATGTAGACCATGTCGCCAACATGCTTATCGTGCTTTGTACTGAAGGCTCTGGCTGCAAATCCGCCTTTGGGATCAGGGGAAACCGGGTCGCCTTCTGTTACAGCTGCCGGGTTGGCCTGAAGAGGAGAGGGCGCATACTCTACTATTGCGTCCAGGAGGAATTTCTGGCCGACGGGAGGAATTGAAGTGCCGCAGTAGAGGGGGAACATTCCCCGGTTCATAACTGCGAGTTTGATTCCCTTCTTCAGCTCGGCCTCAGTGAGAGTTTCATTGGCGAAGAAAGTTTCCATCAGTTCTTCATCGGCTTCGGCGGCCTCTTCAATCAGCTGCATTCTGTAGTTTTCAAGAGTGTCTTTCGCGCTGTCGGGAACCGGAATCTCTTTGCCGGCAGCATCCACAGCTTTTCCGGTTATTGCATTGACAACACCAACAAAGGATTCTCCATCCATAACGGGGAAGACTACTGGAACCACATGCTTGTTGAACATTTCTTTGGCCTGCTCAACAACTCTGTCGAAATCCGCGTTTTCCCGGTCAATCCTGCTTACACAGACGAAGACAGGAATCTCAGCCTTCTTTGCGAAATTCCAGGTCTTGAAGCTGCCAACTTCCACACCGTCCTTGCCGTCGATGAGAAGAACAGCCAGATCAGAGGCGGAGATGGCGCCAATTGTTTCTCCGTGAAAATCCGCGAGACCGGGAGTGTCAATGATGTTGATCTTGTGATCTTTCCAGTCGAGAGTGGCTATGGATGATCCGAAGCTGTGTTTCTTCTCCCTGCTCTCAGAGGTGTAATCGAAGACGCTTGTTCCATCGTCCACATTTCCAAGTCTTTCACATCCGCCACCGGTAAAAAGCATGGCATCGCAGAAGCTGGTTTTTCCAACGGAACCGTGACCAAGTACGGATACAGTTCTCAGTTTCTCAGAGTTATAATTTTTCATGGCTATCTCCGCTTTGTTATTTAGTGGTACTATGAATTAATATGCTAATTGCCTGTTTCTTGCAGAGACTGAATATTACCGTTGCAGGTGTGCCCGTGTCAACGCCTTAATTCGGGCCTGGTCAAAGGCGTGTATATTGTGTTATCAAATCAGGCTGAAACGGGATCTTTCCAGGCAGATCAGCGGGGTAGGCAGAGTGGAGTATTTCAAACTTTTTTCCGTCATAGGTGCCATTGTCGGGGCTTTTTTCCTTGTAAGGAAGGTTCTTGCCGGATTTTCAGGTCCTTCAAGGAAGGATCAGTACAAACGGCTGAATGAGGAGTTCAAAAAGGCCGACAGAAAGATAACCGGCCCGAACACCCCCCGATGTCCTCATTGCGGCGGCGACACCGAGAGGTATGAATATCCTCATTTGAGGGTGTGGAGATGCGTAAAATTCCCGGAATGCAGAGGTTTTGTCAAAGTCAGCCGGGGCGGGGCCGGATATGCTCGAAAATGGCGTAAGCGTTAGTAAAAGGAGAGCGGAATTGGAAATTGAAGCCAGAATACGGCACCATCCGATTTTGCCACCTCTTCCGGACAACTGGGTGAAATTTACATTCAATGGAAGAGAAATGGTGGGCAGAGCGGGAGAAATGGTTTCCTCGGCAGTGTTCGCCAATGGCGAGCATGTCTTCGGCCATCATCACAGGGACGACGAAGCTCAGGGTATCTTCTGCGCCAACGGACAGTGTTCTCAATGTGCTTTGATCATAAACGGCGTTCCTCTGAAGAGTTGTATTGTGCCTCTTGAGGACGGAATGGTTGTCCGATCTGTTGAGGGCCTTCCTGCACTTGAGGATCTGGACGCACCATCGGTAAAACCTCCGGAAAACATTGAAACAGATGTTTTAATCATAGGAGCAGGTCCTTCCGGCATGGCTGCCGCTAAAGAACTGGGAGGTTCAGGGTTCAATGTGATCCTTGTGGATGACAAGGACAGACTGGGCGGAAAACTCGTTCTTCAGACACACAAGTTCTTCGGCTCGGAAGAGGACTGCCGGGCTGGAATCAGAGGAACGAAGATCGCGGAGATACTTGCTGAAGAGTTGAGGGAATTGCCCGGTGTTGATATCTGGATGAACTCAATTGTGCTTGCTGTTTTCAGTGATGGTACTCTGGGTGTGAGAAAGCCGGAAGGCTATATGATTGTTAAACCCCGGCAGCTTCTTGTGGCAGCCGGTGCCAGAGAGAAATCACTCCCCTTTCCGGGATGCACTCTTCCCGGTGTGTATGGAGCGGGAGCGTTCCAGACTCTTGTAAACCGGGATCAGATCAGATGTTCGGAAAGACTCTTTATTCTTGGTGGGGGAAATGTGGGCCTTATCGGTGCTTACCACGCTCTCCAGGCCGGGATGACCGTGGTGGGTCTGGCGGAGGGAATGGAGTACTGCGGCGGGTACAAAGTTCATGTGGACAAGATTGCCCGCATGGGTGTACCCATTTACACAAGGCACACAGTGCTGGCGGCTCATGGAGATGAGAACCTCGAAAGCGTCACAATCGCAGGCATAGATAAAGATTTCAAACCGGTTCCCGGCACAGAGAGAAATTTCAAGGTAGATACTCTTCTCGTGGCGGTGGGGCTCAGTTCGGTAAACGAGTTTCACAGCAAAGCCCTTGAGTTCGGTATTCCCTCAATGCTCACAGGAGACTCCGAAGAAATAGCTGAAGCCAGTGCCGCGATGTTCAGCGGAAGAATATGCGGCAGAAAAATTGCCTATTCCCTGCGGGACGAGTCTGTAGAGATTCCCGGCGAATGGCTGGAAAAGGTGGAAGTGCTCAAGAGCCCGGGAGGCAGGACTGAAGAATACATGGAATCTTCTTTGAAAGAGGGTGTGTTTCCGGTTATTCACTGCCTGCAGGAGATTCCGTGCAACCCCTGCATGACAGTTTGTCCCAAGGGACTTATCACGACAGGCGGCCATCCTGTCATGGGTCTTCCGGAGTACTCTGACGGCTGTATCGGATGCAGAAAATGTGTAGCCGTCTGTCCCGGTCTGGCCATAACTCTTGTTGATTACAGAAAGAACAGTGAATTACCGACTGTGACTATTCCGTGGGAGCTTGGAGACCGGGTTATTGAAAAAGATCAAACCGTTACAGTTACAGAGTGGGAGGGAGAACCCATAGGCACAGGAACAGTGGTCAGCCTGAAAAATGCTCCCGGTTATCCGTCAACCATGCTTCTGGA
>JAUVIS010000181.1 GCA_030592635.1 Candidatus Fermentibacteraceae bacterium
AAATTTTATCAGTCAATGGGTTTTTCCCCACTTGAGGAAATGCCGGATCTGTGGGGGGCTGAAAATCCCTGTCTTGTCATGGTAAAAAATCTGGAATTTCTTCAACTTGATAATAAGGAGGATTAAAAATGAAGATGGAGATTGTACAGGCCCCTTTCAGCACATCTCTCATGGGAGTGATTCGCGGTGTTGCCGATTACTTTGATATTGACTTGAGTACACCTTCTCTTTACGGAAGAACCGGACATGCCTTCTTTATGAACATCCACGAGGCGATTTGTCCCAGTGGCCCGTACTGCTGGAATACTGATCCTTTCACTGCTCTCCTTGAGAATTGCGGGGTTCGGATGAAGAAACATGGTTTTTTCTCTGGAGAAAGCACTATGGGGGAGAGAAATGCTTTGGAAAAAGCGATCCTGGTCGAACTTGAAAAGGGGAATCCCTGCTCTGTGCTTAATATGGATTATCAGCTGATCACCGGATTTGACGGGTCGGGTTTTTCCTGTACACAGCCATGGGAGAGCAACAATCCCCCGGCACACCTTACATTCGGCAGCTGGGATGAATGGGAAGATGAGATTCATGCCTGCTTCTACAGCTTTGAGAAGATTGAACTTCCTGATTCCCTTTATGCAATTCAGCAGAGTCTTCAATTTGTCAGAGATCTGAGCGAAAATCCTTCAGGTTATGCCACGAAGCCCTATACCTGCGGGGTTGCCGGCTATGAAGCCTGGATTCGGGGGGTAAAGAAAGGTTACGGCACAGAGCATGGTAACTGGTGGAATGGAACAGTCTGGTCTGAGTGCAGAAAGCAGGGAGCTCTCTACTTTGAAGAGATTGCCGGAGCTTATCCCACCTCTTCACTGATTTCATTAAAACTGCAGAGTCTGTTCGACAGGACAGGCGATATTCTTTTGATTGCGAGAGACAGGGAGCTTGAAAAGAAGAAGAAGATAGAACTTCTCACGGAAGCGAAGGAACTGGAAGAAAAGGTTTTGCCCATTATGGTAAATCTTGCGGATCTCATAGAATCATAAAGTTGGATTAGCGAGTCATTTCCATACTTTGCTGCTAATGATGATATTTCACGAAAGGATCCTGATGAGAACACTTTCTCTTCTGATGACTGTCTGTCTTGCTGCCGGCTCCGCTTTCGGTGATGAGGTGATCCGGGAAGAGAGCATTGCTGCTACCCTCGCCACCGGTGATACTGTTGCCATTTTTAACATAAACGGGGATATCACTGTTGAAGGCGGGGCTTCGGATGAGGTGGAGGTTGTTTACACCATTACATGTGAAGACCAGGAAGAACTGGATGCCGTTGAAGTTCTCTGCGATCTTTCCAGTGGTATTTCCTGCGAAGTCGAGTACGATAATGACTGGAACGAAGATCATCACGGTGAAGTTGAATTCCAGGTGAGGGTACCCGGGAACCTTGCGCTTTCTTTCGAACTTGCAAATGTCAACGGAGATGTAAGTATCTCATCCGCGAGGGGTACTCTGTCTGTTCAAACTGTGAACGGGGATGTTTCCACAGATGAATTCAAGGGAGAAGCTGTTATTGAGCTGGTGAACGGTTCAATTACTGTGACAGATACCCCTGAATTAAGTGAAGTCAGTATTGTGAATGGAAATATCATCTGCAGAGTAGACGAACTGGAAAGCGATCTTACCCTCTCCAGCATTAACGGCGGGATTCGTGTTGATCTGACCGCGAATGCCGTTGTTGAGATTGAAACCATCTCCGGTGATATTGTCATTCTTGACAGCTTCAATGCGATTATCAGGGAAAACATTGTCGGTGCTTCAGCTTCCTTTGGAGAGGGAGAATACACAATTCATGTTTCAACTGTCTCGGGTGACATAGAAATAAATGACTGATTGCGCCCCGCCTGCAATCAGAGAAAACATTGATAGTGGATTACAGGACAATCAGTTTTCAGTACGTAGTACAAATTGGAACCGGGAAGAATATTGTGCTTTTACTGTAAACAGAGAACAGGCAGAGAACCATACCCGTCATGACGGGCTTCCGGTTCATTCACATACCCCCGAAGATGAAAAATTGAGATCCCCTATCCCCATGTTTCATTTATCCTCGATCAGCCAGGGGCACTACTCACTTTCCAGAGCCTCATGTACTTTGGCAGTCAGATCCTGCATTGCGAATGGTTTCTGGATGAAATTGACACCCGAGTCCAGTACTCCTCTGTGTGCGATGACATTGGCTGTGTAGCCGGACATGAACAGGCATTTCAGGTTTGGAGAGCTGGACATCAGGTTGTTCGCCAGATCCCGTCCATTCATTTCCGGCATAACAACATCAGTCATAAGCAGGTGGATAATTCCCGAGTATTCCCTGGACAGACGGATTGCTTCTCCCGGTGTGGAGGCGGCCAGTACCGTGTACCCCTGGCGTTCGAGCATCATGGTTGCTATTTCCAGGATCGCCGGTTCATCCTCAACCAGCAGAATGGTTTCACTACAGGCTCTGTCAGGTTTCAGTATTTCTTCCTTGAGAATCTGCTCTGCCCTGCCCTTGAACCGGGGCAGATAGATGCTGAAGGCAGCCCCTTGGTCGGGCTCGCTGCGGACATAGATAAGGCCGTTGTTCTGCTTAACGATGCCATAGACCGTCGCGAGCCCGAGGCCCGTTCCGCGGCCTACTTCCTTGGTGGTGAAAAACGGCTCGAAAAGATTTTCCATGGTGACCCTGTCCATACCGCAGCCATCATCGCTGATGGTCAGCAGAACATATTCTCCGGGAGCGAATTCGGCATAGTTGTCGCAGTGAGCTTCGTCTATGGTTGAGTTTTGTGTTTCAATGGTAATTCTGCCAACACCCGCGATGGCATCCCGTGAGTTGACACTCAGATTGGCCAGGACCTGGTTTACCTGTGCGGGGTCTACATTAACCTGCCACAGATCATTGCCCGGCAGCCATACAAGATCAATATCTTCGCCGATGAGACGGCGAAGCATTTGCAGCATTCCCTCAACGGTCTTGTTCATATTGAGTACCCTGGGCGCAATGGTCTGTTTGCGTGAAAAGGCAAGCAGCTGGCTTGTAAGGCTGACAGAGTGCTCGGCGGCCTTCTGAATCTCACTCAGAGCGGCAAATACGGGTTGAGTAGGCTCCATCTTCTCCAGTGCCAGTTCTGTACGACCGAGGATTACTCCAAGCATGTTGTTGAAATCATGAGCCACTCCACCCGCCAGCCGGCCAACGAACTCCATCTTCTGAGCCTGACGGAATTGATCCTTAAGCCGGGTCTTTTCCTCTTCGGCTCGTCTGATCTCAGTAACATTTCTTGAAAGATTGACGATACTGGTGATTTCTCCACTGGAATCCCTTATTGGTATCCCAAGATCGTCCCAGTAGCTTTCAGTGTCGACCAGTGATTTGTGATGGACAGTACCTTTTTCAATCTGTTTTGTTTTCAGGGCTTTAACGACAGAACAGTTTTCGCAGGGGATATCTCTGCCCGTGAGAGCCTTGTGGCAGAGCTGGCCTGTTGCGTCAGGTTTCATATTGAGAGTTGTTCTGTTCGCCCACAGGATGGTAAGATCTGTATCAAGCTGCAGCACAACATCGGGCATGCTGTCAAGGATTGTACGCATTTTTTCTTCGCTCTCCCGTAATGCTTTTTCCGCCAGTCTGCGTTCGGTAACATCGCGCAAAATGCCGATGGAACACCATCCGCCTTCAATCGTGACTCCGGAAAGGGACAGCTCGATCGGGATCTCAATTCCGTCTTTTCGTATTGCTCTCAAATCGAGTGTATTACCTATAAGCTCGCTCTGTCCTGTTTTTTTAAACTTACTCAGATCACTTTTATATCCCTTATTGGAATGTCCCGGTGTGATTATTTTGTGAAGATCCT
>JAUVIS010000119.1 GCA_030592635.1 Candidatus Fermentibacteraceae bacterium
TCAGAGCGCTTTGCCGGCAAAGGGCTCATCGGTTTCATCCCGAAACCATATGTTATGAGGGTGTTGCAGAAGGCCGTCCGTGAGGCAATTGAAGGCAAAGCAAAGGAATCCACCGAGAATCTGACTGTTGACAGTTCCAGATAACTCACGATTTTTACAGGATCCAGGTCACCCTCAAAGTAAGTATGAAGGTTTTTCTTCTTTTCAAAATCGATCTTAACGCAATTCTCAACAAGCCAGGTCTTGCCGACCTGCCGTGCGTCGCGTAAAATAAATGAAACGGAGATATTCAGAACGGTAATCGCGCCAGTGCGAGCATTTACTACGCCCGGGCAAGGGTTGGTTCACAGGAGTGTGTGGTAAAGCTGATGCTTCTTCCCTGATCTCTTCGGCGTATTTCGAAGCAGACAACGCTTATAGTTATGAAAGCCCCCGGATTTTCTCCTGTAAGATCCGTTTTCCGTTTCTTCATCGCTTCACTGTTATTACAATCTGTTACATGCTTTAAACACACGGTTTATTCATGCGGAGCAGAATAGGCGTGTGAGGTTTGAATCGCTATTTTTTATACATGTAAAATGGAGGGCTTATGTTCAAGTTAAAACGCACGAGTCTGAGGCACTTTCCTGTTCTTTGTCTCCCGATAATTCTGCTGATTCATGCAGCGATTGCTCAACCGGGAACAGATTGTATTGCCGGAGCCGCGGAAGAAAGTGAATCGGTTACCACAAACTCGTTTTTCGGTGTTTTCAGCACCCATAATCACGATTCGCACCAGCACTTTAAGGATCAGACCGGAATGTCGGAGCAAGACTTCTATGATTGGGCTGATACACACCGGGCCATCCTCGATTTTCACTGGAGCAGAACAGGCGCGGACATCATCTGGGAGTGCATTGAACCGGTCCTGGGTGCCGGTTACGACTGGGATAACGACAAGGATACTGATGACAATATCAAGGCCTACTACGCTCAGGGACAGATCAATCTTATCGCCACCATAAGCCCTGCCCGTGACAGGATCGCCCGTGAAGACTGGTGGCTTTATGAGGAAGATTTCAAGAACTACGTCAGAGCTGTTGTGGAACGTTACGATGGCGATGGCATTGACGATGCTGATGCGAATGTAAGAGTCAATATGTGGCAGGCATCCAATGAAGTACTGGCATGGCAGAGCAGGGGTTGGACTGCAGATCAATATGTAATGTTTGTGACATGGATGGAGGAAGCTGTTCACCAGGCTGATCCCGATGCGGAGATCATGTTGATTGCCAGCCAGACAGGGGCTCCATATATGCGGTTTATGAAGAATTCGATTGATGATCTTATCGCGGCCGGAGTACCGTTTGATGCCGTTGATATTCACAACTGGGCACCTTACGACGACAATGGAGTACCTGGCTTTCCAATGGAGGAAGTTGAAGATTGCAGGGCTTTTCTCGACAGCCGGGGTTTATATGATGTGGAAATTTTTACCTGTGAAAACGGGACATGGTTCGGCTGCCCGGTTAAACCGTCGGGTGAGCCCGAGCCAGAGCAGACCGAGCAAGAGCAGGCGCGTTTCCTGGCCCAGCGAATCGTCTACTCACCCTCTGTCGGACTTGATCACTTCCTCTGGAATAATATCTGCGAGTGGTACAACTTTGGAGGTAACCCGAACAGCATATACAACTGTATGGGGCTTGTAAGCGATGGGGCACAGGATGGAGATGTTGCAGAGCGACTCAACACGGAGCGTATCTGCTACTGGACCTATAAAATGCTGGCCGAGGCTCTTGACAAACCGGCCAATTCCTTTGTGGGCAGGATGAGTTTCACTGTAGACAATAACCGTTACGGTTACGAGTACGAGGAAACAGAGACAGCGATTCACAAGTATGTTCTGTGGAGCTGGATTGGAGATCAGGATATCACTTTCACCGTCCCTGAAGAAAACTATCGCGTGACGAATCTGATAACCGACCGGTACGGCAACATTCTGGAACAATATTATCTTACGGCTTCAGACGATCAACTGACAATCTCTGTCGGAGAAGATCCTCTGCTGATACAACCGGTGGAAAATTAACAGGTATCTTTTTCCGTTTTTCCGCCTTTTGTCCCCGTGTGACTTAATGGATAGATTTTGAGTGTTGTGCTTTCATTGTGAATGAGGCCTTTGCCCGATTTTATTGGATCTTTGTACAGAAAAGATTTCAGTAAGAATCATTCAGGAAATGTCCGTTCGATTGAACAAGTGCCGAAAGATAAAACGAAGGAAAGGACGAAGCTCTTGATCCCTTTTTGGACGAGTTGCTTGAAGATCGAAAGTCCGCTTCCTGCCAGAAGCTGGTAAACCAAAGAAAATTCTCGGGAGAGAGAGAGGCATGCAGAGACTTTGAAGAGGCTGAAGATAAAATGGATTCTTGATCTGTAAAGAGAGTATTTATATAGGGCAGAGTATATCAATAATATGACAAATTATGAGATATGCTGATTGGCGCAATCTATCATATCAATAATGTCACCAGGAATCTGGTCAAGCTTTTTTCTCAGAATGTTACAATCTGTTACCTGCCTGAAATACGCAATTTACTCATACAGAGAAAATTTGATGCATGAGACGATTCGGACTATACTTTACAGGCGACCGAAATGAGGGACTGATGTTCAAGTTAAAACGCACGGGTTTGAAACACTTTCGTTTTCTTTTTCTCCCGATAATTCTGCTGGCTCTGTCAGCGGCGGCTCAACCGGGAACAGGTTGTATTACCGGAACTGTGGAAGATCAATCGGGGCTGCCGGTTGGCGGAGCAGAGGTTTTCGTTTACGGCAGTGATATCAGGGATATTACCGGCTCCAGCGGAAGTTACACTCTTTCAGGTGTTGTCTGCGCTTCTCCTCGTTACATCGTGTGTGCTGTGAAGGATGGCAGCATAACTGCGTTCGAGGGAAATATTGATGTTTCAGCTGGCGGAACAACCGTTGTTGATCTTGTTCTCGCGGAACTGGAAGAGAGCAATTCGCACAGATCACAACTCCTTCAAGTGAAGATGGGGTATGTCATTGATCGCATTATTACGGTTTCAGATACACTTCAGCCGGATGAAAACGCTGTACTGAATCCTTCGCTGTACCCGGATTCCGTTACAGTCTATATGCTTCCTGGAGAGCATATTGACCCCACCAATCCGGTGGTGGCGGCTATCGCGAACAATATTCTGATGTCTATACCGGAACCCCTCAGAACAAATCAGACCGAGGTGGCAAGAAGAGTGTACATATGGGTGGTAACTCACACTCACTATGACCTCATGAACAACTATCCCGATGATCTTACATGCGGCAACTGGCAGACAGTCAACGGAGGATGGGGTCTTAACTTCAACGACTGGTGTTACAAGCCTTCAGAAGTTGTTGAAGAAGAGCGCTCCATCTGCATTGAGTTTGAGCGGTTGACATCCTCTCTTCTCAGGGCGCTTGAGATACCGGCCCGCCCCTCGCCCCTGAAGGCTCATCCGGTTACACAGTGGTGGGTACAGTTAGCGGATGGAACAGGTTACTGGGCAAACATGGAAACATCCGGCGGCAGCACTGAATACTGGGAGACCGGTGATTCCCTTGCGTGCTTTCCCGACAGACCGGAACACAAAATCCTTTTCACCTGGCCGAATGCCGATGCGCCAATACACATGAATTGGGATTCAGGCTATGATCATCTCTGGCAGGAGCGTTCGGAGCAGAGTACACTGCAAAGAAATCCGGCGAATCTGGCTCTGGCGATGATAATGCTTGATGAGTTTGAACAGTATGGAACCGCATTTACATCAGGCTCTCAACCCGGCTCTGGAGAGCCAAACTATGAAGTTTATTTCAAGGGATTCGATATTGATCTGGCCTCAATGGAAAGCGGACAGGAAATAACTGTCTGGTTCCCCGTGTTTCCGACTACTCAGTATAACGAGGTACTTGACTGGGCCGTATGGACAAGTCATCCGGAATGGGTGACAAACCAGTGGGTGGAAACGCTGTACGATTCAACCTCCGGTCGAAGTCTGGATATTCAGTACATCAGTTTACACCTTACCGGCTCTTCAGAGCAGTCGATCGACCTGCTGAACGGCGGTTTTGAGGAGGGAGGAGCTCAGCCTTCGAACTGGACTCCAGCCGCAAGCCCTCCGGGATCCGCGGTGTTTGACAGGTCAAGCGTATCCCATACCGGATCCTGGTCTGCTCATATCACCGGGCTGATGCCCAGTACCCAAGCTGCTTATATACAGACGCTTGCAGTTGAACCGGGTCAGCATGTGAGGCTTAACGGATGGGTTAAACGGGATCTCAACAGCCCGATCGAAAAGGTTTGTCTGAAGATGTTCTTTTCGGTGGATGGAACACCGGGAGGACTTGTCACTGCCAACCTGAGCCCGGTTAATGGCGCAAATGAGCAGGGCTGGACCTGGGTGAACGGAGGAGCTACTGTTCCGGAAGGGGCAGACAGCGTAGCCATCCTGTGTTCCATTGATGGCCTCTCGGAGGCATGGTTCGATGATATCCGGATCAGTGTCCGTGAGTCCGGTACATCGGGAATGGAGAATGAGGAATGGCAGGGAGATCCGTCTTTATCTGTATGTTCTGTTCTTCATCAGAACTATCCCAACCCATTTACAACAACCACTATTGTAGACTATGAGATATCCAATGATAGCCAGATTACTCTTGAGTTATACGATATCTCGGGCAGGATGGTGCGAACTCTTGTGAGAGACTATCTTCCTGCAGGGAAGCATTCGATAGAGTGGGATGGAAATGATGATTCAGGGATCAATGTTGCATCAGGGGTCTATTTCTGCCGTCTGGAAACGGCAGACCGTTCAACTCAGGCCAGGAAACTGATGCTGTTGAGATAAAGATTATTTGCACGGTCAGAATCGATATCATTCTTGAGGACATGAAAAGAGTCAGTTTAACAAAGGAAGTCACTTTGAGGATATCTGTAGCAGCTCGCAATCGTATTCTTTTCAGTTCATGTCTCCTCTGTCTGCTTTGTGCGGGATCAACCATGGGTTGAACCTGGGAGTGGTGTGGACAGCAGGGTGGATACTTCAAGAATTTCGTTGTTCATCCGGGCAACCCCTGGTTCTTTACGCAGGCAGTGATGATTCCGCTCTCCAAGAATTCCAACTCGACCGTAAAGCCTTTCTACTCAACACCCATTGTCAGTCACGCTCCTGGAAACTGATGACCGCTTTATCATAATCACAAGTAATCTTCTGATAACGACTTTGCTTCTTCAATTCGCGATTACCAAGCTCCAATCGCCCAAGTGTATGCGATGATGCAAGAACCGCTCCAATATCATTTTTCTTTTTTCTGCTGCTACCCACTGTATCATCGTATCCCAGCATTACCGCGAAAGCCGTATCTTTTTGCGATCATTGAGATCCTCGTAGCCAAGACAAAGACCTTGAATTCTCTGTTTCAGCATGAACTCGAGGGAATGCTCCACAGATCGCTGATCTCTGTTATCGGCAAATGCTTCAGAAATCTGTTCTGTTATTTAAGCCAGTCATCAACCTCACGGATGAGCATTCCTCCTGCATCTGAATTATCGTTTTTACCAGTCATACAGACCGCTGAAACAATCCTGACAGGATATGAGATCAGTATTCCATCGCCATCAGCAGCGAAACAAAACAGTGTGATACGCTGGGTACTGCACAACGCCCCTCCCCCCGAAAAGAACTATCAGCTTTCTGATAATTTTCAGTAAGTGCCAGTGATAGAAAACACCTCAGCTTCTTGACATATCGTGTTCAGGGTTGTAGTATCCATATTATCGGTACTTGGTAAGCTGCCACAAAAGGCTTGAAAGGATCAGAGAAAAATGCTGAAAGTGATAGGTAATACGGTAACAGAACTTGCAGCAGAACAGGTTGTAAACATATCAACAAAGAAACAGGTATGGAAACTTACGCTTCCGCTTGCAGAACGGGTGGCGCAGACTATCTTTGTAAAGAACGCTGACCCAATCAAATTCGGCTCCCGCAGAGAGCGAGAGGATAAACTGCGAATCACATCAAATCTGATTCAAGTTGTTTTCAAGGCTCACGAGAACGGATCTCCAAATGTAAAAAAGAGGTTGGAAAAGTTTCTGCTTACCAACCTCCGTACTCCGTATGATACAATGCCGGAAACGAATTTATTCAAGGAAAAATATGGTGTTTCTCCACCATCATTCCTGA
>JAUVIS010000174.1 GCA_030592635.1 Candidatus Fermentibacteraceae bacterium
AAAAGACCGTCTGAAATATCAATAGCTGCTCTTACTCCACAATTCCGCAAAACCGGTATCACATCAAAACGAGCCCGGGGGGAAAGAAAAAACTCCGTTTGTTCTCTTTCGGCTTCAGAAAGTTCTTCAGTTCTCCCCTTCTCCAGAAGTTCCGGTGAATCCAGTGATCTGCCCAGTGGGCCGGTTACCCAGATCGAATCGCCGGGTTTTACAGCACTTCTCAGGAAAGGCTTTTTTGTGCCGCACTCACCAATTGCTGTGAGTGTGACTCCGAACACGGGACCCTTGATTGTTTCACCGCCCACTACCGGACAATCACTCCGGGAAGTGAGTCCTCTGTAAAAACCCATCAGCCAGTTCATCTCCATGTCAGGAGGCAGCATGACAGAAGAGAGAACACTCTGCGGTTCCGCGCCCATTGCCGCGATGTCGGAAAGTGTGGCCTCCAGAAGACGCGCAGCCAGTTTTTCCGGAGAAGTCCACCAGCAGTGAAAGTGTGTACCCTCAAAAAACGAATCAGTGGTGACAACCGGAGCAGTCAGGGAAGCAAGAACTGCCGCGTCATCCCCGGCTGCAGCCATGGGAAACCTGTCTCTGATTGCTCTGATGAATCCGTGTTCCCCGATATCTTTCAGGTACTTCATTATCGCCTGAGAATAACTTCGAGCTGTGAAAGTTTTACAGCGGGTGATGCGTCAGGGGAGGTCATTACGCCGATTGGAGAGCTGCATCCGCACCGTACCGGTTCATTCTCTCTGAGCATAAGAAGAGCTTCGCTCAGGACTTTTCCCGCCATTACCACATTGTCCTTCACTACCTCAATGACCATTTCCACAGTCACATCCTCTTCCGACTGGTGCCAGCAGTCATAATCAGTACTCATTGCCAGCGTTCCATAGCACATCCCGGCCTCTCTGGCCAGTTTGGCTTCAGGCAGGGTGGTCATCCCGATAATGTCCCAGCCCTGAGTCCTGTAAAACTCGCTTTCCGCTCTTGAACTGAATGCGGGGCCCTCCATAACAACCATAGTCCCACCATCGTGAACCACGGCACCCGCCCGCCTGGCCGCTTTAACAAGAATTCCTCTGAGATTGCTGCAATAGGGATCCCCGAACGGGGCATGCCCCACAACTCCGCCACCGAAGAAGGTAGATTTTCTAAGCCCTTTTGTACGGTCAAAGAGCTGGTCGGGAACCACAAAGTGTCTGGGTTCAATTTCCTCGCGGAGACTGCCCACCGCGTTAAAGCTGATAAGAGTATTCACTCCCGTGCTTTTAAGAGCATAGATGTTGGCCGCGTAGGGAACCTCAGAAGGCGAGAAACGGTGTCCCTCCCCGTGTCTGGGAACGAATGCGATATCCAGACCGTGAAGATTTCCGAAGGTTATCTCAGCGGACGGGTCACCAAAAGGAGTTTCTATTCTTTCGCTGCGAAGAATCTCCACTCCGGGAATGGAGTAGACTCCGCTTCCACCTATGATTCCAACTGTACGAGACATTTATTTTCCTTTCAGTTTAGCCTGAATGTCAATCATACAAGAGAGAGCCTGCTCAGGGAAACTGTGCTGTTCTTCAAAAGAACCGGGCGACTTGTTTCAATTAGCGTAGTACTGTAAATTTATACAGTCTTCTTTTGAAAGGGGTTATCCTGTCAGAATACAGACCCATAATCTCCCCGTCGGAGATTGCTGATGTTCTTGAAGAAAACCTTGCCAGGTACTCGGGCAAGACGGGATTGTTGTCTGGAACCACCAGAAAACTGATGCTGGGAGAAAGGCGGAGGGTCGCTGTTCTTTTTCTGGATCTGACTGGTTTTACCAACCTCAGTGAATTTCTTGATCATGAGGTTTTACACAATCTTATAAACCGTTTGCTTGGCTTCCTCTCCTCTGTGGTGGAATCTTTTGGAGGATATGTAGACAAGTTCGAAGGCGACCGCATTATGGCGCTTTTCGGCGCAAAAACATCCGCGGATAATGACAGCGCAAGAGCTGTCGCCTGCGCGCTTCGCATGCAGGATATCATTGATGAGGTTTCCGGCAGTAACAATATCGCCGCCAGAGTAGGCATCAACTTCGGCTCAGTTACTGTTGCGCCGGATCCTTCCGGTCACTTGACCGCAACAGGTATAACCGTAAACCTTGCCTCAAGGATAGAGGAAATGGCCGCTCCCTGCACCATACTTGTCACGGAGAAAGTAAAGAGGGAATGCGGGGGTTTATTCAGATTCCAGAGGCATGGGAAATTTGATATTCGCGGAATCAGTCTGCCTGTTGAACTTTTCATCCCGCTGGGGCCGGGGATTGTTCAGCATGAAAGATGGCAGAGAGCCGAAAGACTGTCTGACTCCCCTATGGTTAACAGGGTAAAAGAGCGGGAGATTCTCAATTCGGCCCTGCAGAAGGCGTTCAGCAACAGGGAAAAAAGCATTCTTGTAAGAATAACGGGTGAAGCCGGAATCGGAAAATCCCGACTGCTTCATGAGTTCCTTCAGAAGGTTTCCAATGTACAGATCCTTCACGGGCACACAAAACCATATGCCCAGCCTCCTTTTTGTGTATGGATAAACCTTTTCACAAAATACCTTAACATCCGGAACGAAACATCCGGTGAGATTTCGGAGAAGATAGAAAAAATCGCGGGGGAATGCGCCGACAAAGCTCTGGGCAGGAAGCTTAAAAGTGTATCATCGGTTGTTGCTGATCTGCTCTCTCTGACAGAAACAGGTTCAGCGGACGATTCGTTTGAAACAAGCAGAACCAGAATTGCGGCTTTCAAACTCATGCTGGATACCATCAGCCGCACAGGACCCATAATACTCGCACTGGAGGATCTGCACTGGATTGACGAACCTTCAACAAAAGTGCTGCGGCTTTTCCTTGAATCCGAAAGGAACTTCAATCCGGTCATGGTAGTGACAACGGAAAGACCTTCGGCAAAAACCCCGCGGATCAGAAATGATGACTGGATCGTACTCAACCTTCAACCTCTCGGCAGAGATGAGATTTTCGAGATCTCAGGTCATATTCTGTCAGACGAGTACAAAGACATATCTTTTGACAGGGATCTGGAAAACCTCATCACAAGAGGATCAAAAGGAAATCCCTTTTATGCGGAAGAGCTTGTTCTGGGATTGATAGAATCAGGTGGACTTGTTTCCCGCGAGAACAATCAGTGGGGCCTCTGCCTTCAGGCGGACCAGGTTGATATCCCGTCTTCAGTGCAATCTATTATTCAGGCCAGAATAGATAAGCTCCCCGGCAACGAGAGAAAAGTACTCCAGCTCGCATCAGTCACTGGTTCTGATCTCAGAATTCCCGTTCTTGAGTCTCTGGTTTCCAGGCTTGAATTCGGGATAAATACAGCAGGAATACTGGATGCTCTTATCAGCAAGGGCTTTCTTGCGACGACAGACAACAATTCAATTTCCTTCAGGCATGATCTGATTCGGATTTCCGTCTACAGAACATTGCTGAAACACAACAGAAGAATAATACACCGCTATGCCGCTGAAGCTCTGGAAAATATCTATCCGGATGAAGCTTCAGCACTCGCTCCGATTCTATTCGGCCACTGGAAATTGACAGGTGATGAAGAAAAAACCCTTGAATGGGCTTTGAAAGCTCTGGTGAGCGCAAAAACGAATGATCAGAAGAGTGAAATCCTTTCTCTTTCGGAAACAATACTTGATCTCGCGTCAGATCCTTCAGGCAGGGATAGAGAGAAGTGGCAGGCTTCCACAAAAGCCCTCCTGGCCAAACAGGGAATTCTGGCCACAGCCGGTAACCTCACTGAAGCTCTGGAAATAGTCGATCAGATTCTTAAAGATATCGACAGGTGGGATAGTCCCTCTGTCAAAGGAGAAGCTCTGAGACAGAAATGCATTCTGTTAAGTGATATGGGAAAAATGGATGAGCTTGACAATCTGTTCCGGCTTGCCCTTGAAACAGCCGGGGAGGCTGAAGATGAAAAACTGAAGGGCAGTATTTACAGCATACTTGC
>JAUVIS010000038.1 GCA_030592635.1 Candidatus Fermentibacteraceae bacterium
GGGGGGGTCAAATGGAATTCCGGAGCATGGGAACCAGATTGCGCTACCTTGTCAATGATCTGCTGATACGCAACCCGCTCTGGCAGATGCTTGTTCTTGTAGCCGCGTCCTTTGTGATAATAACAGCGGGAGTTCTGCTCGTGGATGACAGCGTAGAGGATGGTTTCTGGTGGTCTTTTACCAGACTTCTCGATCAGGGAACCTTTATTGAAGATAATGGGGGCGAACCTCATATCGCCTTTGTGGGTGTTCTAATCACAATAGGTGGAATTCTTGTTCTCTCTCTGCTCATAGGTATCTTTTCATCAAAGATAACCGAACAGCTGGATTCTCTTAAAAGGGGAAAATCCCAGATAGTAGAAAAAAACCACATCGTTGTGTGTGGAGACGGAGACAGGCTGTATGAAGTCGCCAGAGAGTTGGTGGAAGCACGACAGGAAGGCTCCTTCCGGGGCAGTGTTGTGATTTTCTCCAGCAGATCGCGGGAGGAAATGGAGGAGGTTCTTGTTCAGCGTATCGGCAGAAAAATGGCAAGAAAAGTAATCTGCCGCTCCGGCGACACTACGGATGTTGACTCCCTCTGCCTTCCGGGTTTTCAAAGTTGCGCGGCGTTTGTAATCATTGGAGATGACGACAGTACTGTCATTAAAACTCTGATCGCGGTGAATTCCATAAGGGGCGAAGGACGCTCTGTGGGTGTGTGTGAACTCCGGGATAGAACCAGAGGCCGGATAGCAAGAATGGCATGCCCGGACATTCTCTGGATTCCCGTTCGAGAGATTGTGATGCGCCTGCTGGTGCAGGTCGGTCGCCAGCCCGGGCTCAGCACTGTGTACAGCGAAATACTCAGCTTCAGGGGTAATGAATTTTATATGGAGGAGAGCAGAGAAGTTGAAGGCTGCAGTTTCCGGGAGATAGCCGGGAAAATATCCGGTGGAATTGCAGTGGGCATGCAGAAAGAAGGGAAAATTGTCCTCAATCCTTCTCCGGAGGTGATCCTGGATTCAGGGGACAAACTTCTTGTACTTGCAAAAAACAGGGACTCTTTTTCTTTTACAGATCGGAAATCTGCTGCGGAGAGAGAAAGCAGCCCCTCTGCACACGAGTTGCTTGAGGAGTCAGGGAGGATGCTGGTGTTTTCCGGCCACAGCAGAAAAATTGATTTTATCCTGGATCTGCTAATCCGATACTCCCTTCCTGAAGCTGAAATAACAATTGCAGGAAATCTTTCTGAGGATGAAGGATCAACAATGGTTGAAAAACTGAATTGCGGGGGTTGCTCGAGAAATTATATAAGAATGGATAGAGCAGATCCTGACAGTGTTGAGATGCTTCACCCGGAGAAATACGACAGCATTATGGTCATCTCAGGAAAGAATTCCGGAATGTCAGATGAGGATGCTGATTCGGAGTGCATAGTAACGCTGCTCATACTCAAGGACATTGCAGAGCGGTATGGTTCCCGCTGGAACACAACGGTTGTTTCCGAAATAAGAAACCCCAGAAACCGAAGGCTTGCCACGGCAGCGGGGATAGATGATTTTGTGATATCAAACGAGGTGTGCAGCATGATAATGGCACAGCTTGTTATTCAGCCGGGCCTCAGCCAGGTATACGAAGAAATATTTGATCCGTCAGGCTGTGAAGTGCAGCTGCGCAGGGCATCCATGTACAAGTCAAGGAAATTTTCAAGACTTGCGGCAGAAGGGCTCGACAGGGGCGAGGTGGTTCTTGGCTGGCTGACGGGAACAGGACTGGAATCCAGGGCCTGTTTGAATCCTGACAACGATATCATGCTGCCCCCGGGCCGGGATACAAGAATAGTAGTCATTGCTGAAAGGTAAGAAAATGAAGGGATCCGGATTTCTCAATGCTCTGGGTTTTGTTACCGGAGTGATTTTCATGATGCTGGGGGTAACACTGATACTCGGCGGCCCGATGATCGCCACTTCTCTTGACGCAATGCTCCTGGGATCCGCCGGGGGGCTGCGATCCGCCAGCAGTGCCATCAGGGCGGCAACCGAAGGAGTATCCAGCTCAACCGGGATGGTGGAGGAAGTAAGGCTTTCTCTGGAAAATACATCAGAAGTGGTTTCAGGTACCGCTGAAGTTATTCAACAGATTGTGCTGATTCTGGAGGAATTGAGGGTAATTTTACCCGCCCTGGCCAATGACATGGCCTCTATGCCTCCACTGGTGAGAAACATGATGCCCACGAATCATTTTGACGAAGTAGCCCTGCGGACAGAGATAGTTTCTACGGAACTTGGTTTTCTGAATACGCAACTGGAGAGTTTGGCCGGGGATGTTACACAGGTTGGTGGATCTATTGGCGGGGTGGCCGTATCCCTGGAGGCAATGGAGGAAGATCTCCTTTCGGCAGAGGGCTCGTTCGGCGATGCCGCCGGCAGGATGGAAACAGCCGCCGCTTCCATGGAGGACGGATCTTATTCCGACCTGATTGTTGCTTTCTCTACCGGTCTGGGAATTCTGATGCTGCTGGCCGGTCTTTATCAGCTTTCCTCCGGCATGATGATCCGCAAACTGGTGAAGGGGCAGGTTTCGAGATGAGAGTATCTGTATTTCTGCTCATTGCGATGACAATCCCGCTTATGGCAGGTTCGTTTGTTCTCTTTTCAGACACCCTCGATCTTGATGTGGGAACCTATCGCGTTATTAAATTCAGAATAAACCCCGAAATGGCGGACAGCACTTTCATTTCCGGGGAGTTTTTTACAGAACCCTTCCCCGCCAAGATGGAACTCATTCTTATCACGGAGATGAACTACCGAAGTGGTTGGGAGGGACGGGGAGACATTGATACCCTTGGTGTTGTTTACGCGGAAAATGGACCCCTGGTGATGAAAGTTCCCGATTTCGGAGATTTCGTTCTGATTGTGAGTAATCGCGGTAACACGGATCCGGTTGTATTTGTGGCGGATCTGCGAGTTTCATACAAAGGAGACGGCATAACATATGATTCCCTGCCGTTTGCTATGACTCTTCTGATGAGTCTTCTTGCTATTGGAGTTGTTGTTGCTGCTGTGCTGCTTACGATAAAAAGAATGTCTCCCGGCAGAGGTTGACCAATTTGATATATTCGCAGGAAAGGAGGCCCGATGTTTATTTCCACAAGAAGCAGATACGGACTTAGAGCTCTGGTTCAACTTGCGAGGAACGGGCAGGGCAATCCTTTGAGCTTGTCTGGAATAGCAGATAAAGAAGAAATACCGATCAGGTATTTAGAGCAGATATTCGGAAGGCTTCGCAGTGCTGATATTGTCAGGGGGCGCCGGGGACCGGGCGGTGGCTATGTACTGAGCAGAAAAGCTGCTGAGATCTCCCTGCTTGATATTATACGAGTTCTCGAAAAGGAATTATTTCATGCGAACTGCATACATCAGTGCCCTGATTTTCTTGAAGTTGAAGAGGAAACAGGAGGGGGTCCTCCCGGATGCAGCAGAGAGGACAAATGTCCTACTAAAAAACTCTGGATCGACATCAAGCTGATATGCGAAACTTATCTCGAAAAGAATACACTTGCCGATCTGTCCAGCGGATCGCTTGAAACGGAGTAACCTCATCATGTGGCAATATTCTGAAATACTCATGGATCATTTCATGAACCCGAGAAATGTAGGCAAACTGGAGTCTCCCGATGGGCATTCAGAGGTTGGATCACCCCAGTGCGGAGACGCGATGTACCTTGATATCGATATTGATGATCAGGGGAATATCGGCGACATAGCATTCAAGACATTTGGGTGCGCCGGAGCTATTGCAAGCGCGTCGGCTCTCACGGAAATGGTCAGGGGTCTTCCCGTTGAAAAGGCCCTGAATATCCGGAACAGCCAGATCGCTGAATTTCTGGGGGGAATGCCCCCGGAGAAATTTCACTGCTCTGTGATGGGCCACCAGGCTCTGAAAGAGGCTGTGTCCGATTTCAGAAAAAAATGCGATGAAATCAGCGCAATTCTCGGCGATATCGGGATCACACCTGTCCTGGTCAGGCCGGGAAGAGTGTACCTGAAGTCGGAAGAAGATCTGGAAAAAGCAGCAAAGACCCTTGGGGAAAAGATAGATAGAAAGATCTCCGTAGAGGTAAAATAATGAATACCGTGTATCTGGATAACGCCGCCACCACCAGAGTGGCTCCCGAGGTGCTGGAAGCCATGCTTCCCTTTTTCAGGGATCAGTTCGGAAATCCATCCAGCTTCCATTCATTTGGAAGCTCCCGCATGGAAGCTATTGAAAAGGCAAGGGGACAGGTCGCGCGCCTTCTCGGGGCAAAAACCGAAGAGATATATTTCACCTCTGGTGGAACCGAAAGCGACAATCAGGCCCTGAGGGGCGCAGTGAAGATCGATTCTGCCCGCAGGGGAATAGTTACTTCCGCAGTGGAACATCCGGCAGTCCTTGAGACAGCGAAAGCTCTGAAGGAAGACGGCTGTACTCTGGGTATTGCCGGAGTGAACAGGAATGGAGAGCTTGATCTTGAAAGTCTGAAGGAGCTGGTTAATCAGCAGACGGCCATAGTCTCCATCATGGCGGCCAACAACGAGACCGGAGTAATAATGCCTCTCGCTGAAGCCGCGGAGATTGCTCATGAAGCAGGAGCTCTTTTTCATACAGACGCGGTTCAAATGGTGGGGAAAAGCCCGATTGATGTTCATGCCCTGAACATTGACATCCTCAGCCTTTCCGCTCACAAACTTCACGGTCCCAAGGGTGTTGGAGCCATATACATTAAAAAGGGAATCAAACTTCCACCAATACTTACCGGCGGTTATCAGGAAAAAGGCGTTAGATCCGGTACTTACAACGCTCCGGGAATTGTCGGACTGGGGAAGGCCGCCGAACTGGCTCTTACACACCTGAAGGATACGGTAGTCAGAGAACGGATACTCAGAGAAACATTAGAGAAGCGGGTTGTTGAAAGCTGTCCCGGCTCCTTCGTGGTGGCTGCCGGCGCGAAACTCCGTCTTCCCGGAACAGTTACCGTAATCTTTAAGGGAATAGAAAGTGAAGCAGTGCTGACACTGCTTGATATGCAGGGCATATACGCTTCCTCCGGATCCGCCTGCAGCACGGGCAGCGAGAACCCCAGCCATGTTCTGTACGCCATGGGTGTTAATTACATACAGGCAAACAGCGCACTCAGATTCAGCCTCAGCAGGTACACTACGGAAGAGGAAATTGATCGAACTGTCGGAACCCTGTCAACGATTGTGGAAAGACTCAGGAGAATTTCTCCCTACACAGAGTAACAGATACAAAAGGAGGGTGAACCATCTTTTCCGGGGAGTTTCTTACTAAAAACCTTCACCTGTCCAGCTTGTACCGGCATAGACTTCGAAGTTCTCAAAATCGTTGAGACCTATGTTTACGCCGCCATCCAGGGCAAGGTTGTCATTAAGCAGGTACTGCGCCCCCGCCCCCGCTTTGAATATCGAAGAGGTGGAGCCGTTCATCCCGGCGTACAGCAGAACATCAGATGTAACAAAGCTTGATCCTCCGGCATTAAAGTACATAACATCGGTGATGGTATCATCGAAAGGATTTCTTCCCCCGTTCAGAGCATACTCCGCGGACATGGAGAGGCGGAAGTCCAGAAATGTTGTACTGGAGACTCCTCCGAAAGCAAGTTCAGCCCCTCTGTCGCGGTGTTTTTCTCCAGAGGGGAAGGTGAGTCTTCCCGTAAGCTTGAGAGCGGTTCCGCCCCTGGCTTTTTCATATAACCATCCCCCGGACAGGGTGATGTCCCCCATGATAGAGCCATCATAAGAGTTGTCAACAGGAACAAATGGTATAACTGCACCAACTTCGATATCTTCTGTGATACCATGGCAGACCTTCAGGGGAACACGAAGAATTGATCCGTTATCGGTATCAATGTATTCAATACTCATACCCGCCCTGAGCACGCCCGTTTCAAGAACATCCGAGGATGGAAGACCGGGCCATCCCGAAAGACCGCCGGGACCAATGGACCAGGAGGCGGCAGATGCCGCGAGAGCCGCGAATGCAAGTACCAGTATCGACTTTCTCATTATTCCTCCGGGGTTGACAATCACACCATGAATATGAAACTATATTTGTTGAGGAATATAGGTTTTTGTATAGCAGGGGGGATAATGAGACGGGGAGAGACTGGAATTCTGGCGGCGCTGGCTGTGTTTATTGCCGGTGGAATATTTGCCGCCGTTAAAGCCATGCCGGATATGAACGAATTAAGTACAGGGAATCAGTTACGGGAAGAGTTTTCTCTGTATGACCGGCTTAAGCAGGACATACAACCCTATCACTTCGGTAATGTTCCCAGGGAATCCTTTTCCGGAGATACAACGGTGTGGGTTGTTGATCTGGATCACAACATGTACAGCCTGCCCCAGGCGAATCTTCATGTTACCCGGGTTCTCAGGAGACTGGGCTTCAGCAGTATTATCGTTCGTGAAAGAAGGGCCGGAGGAATGGTCTTCAATGCGGACTTTCCCAATGGACAGCCTCTTCAAATTCACTTCACCTCTCCGTGACGAAAAGTCAACTGCCGTAGCAAAATCCAACCGAGGTGGTCAATTCTCTTGACTTTCTTTATCTTCCTTCACTTCTGAGAGAAGATATCGCAGGTAACTGCGAGGGTTTCTGGTTAGCTAATTATTTTGTAACTACCGATGCAATAAAGAATTAGAGGAATAGTCGAACACAGATGAAGGGAAATCCAATGAAGAAAGCCGATAAGTGGAGGGTTTACAGCTCCGCGATTGTACTGGTACTGGCACTGTTTCTTATCTGGCCTACAGTGAAATGGTATTCACTTCCAGCCATTGAAAGAGATCGTGCCGAAGCAAGCGTTCAGCCGGAAACAACCAACCCTTATCTGAGAGGGCTTCTGGACGAGATGCAGGAGGAGGGGGGAGAGCCCCTTCTTGAAGAGTACAGGACTCTCTATCAGTCAAGCATCGGCACCATCAAACTGGGACTTGATCTGCAGGGCGGAATGTACCTTGCCTACACAGTAGAGCCCACGCCGGGGCTTGATGCCGATGAGGCTCTTGACCAGGCTCTTGAGATTATCAGAAACCGAATAGATGAATTCGGTGTTTCTGAACCGTCCATTACCCGTCAGGGAAATGACAGAATAATTGTTCAGCTTCCCGGAGTACGGGATCCCGCAAGAGCCCGGGCAATAGTTGAGAGACAGGCTCTTCTGGAATTCAAAATAGTTGCCTATCCCAACGCGGAACACCCTTCGCCCTCAAGCATTCCGGTTATCAGGGAGATTGAGGCGGTTCTGGGGGACGAGGTTCCTGAAGAGACAGCGACTGAATCTGCAGAAGCGGAAGAATTCTCACTTCCCGCAGGTGGGGACGATTTGACCCTGCCCGCTCCGGACAGTGGAGAAGAATCAGTTCTTCCCTCTATTGAGGTTGCAGGTACACTCAGTTCACTGCTTACCGCAGCGGAGCAAAGCGACGCAACGGTTCTAAGCATCAGACCCGGTGACTGGGTAATAACACAGGGCGATGACTACGACGCTTTCCAGTCCATAATCAACCGTGATGATGTCAAGACCATTCTTGCTGAAGCTAACCTGATGTTTGTTTTCGGGAAAGCCACCGTTATGGCTGACGGTACATCCATGATGAGTGTGTTTCTTCTCCCCCGGGATTCGGGTCGCGGATGGGACAGGCAGTCAGATCTTGATCTGTCTCACTATCGCCTTACCGGAGCAAATCTCACAGATGTCAGAATAAGAATGGGCGACCAGAACTCCATGAGCAGAGATCCCTATCTCCTCCTTGAGTTTGACAGCGAGGGAGCATCAAACTGGGCGCGGATAACCGGAGAGAATGTGGATGAAAGAGTTTCCATTCTACTTGACGGCAGAGTTTACTCTGTTGCCACAATACAGGAACGGATCACCGGTTCGGGAACAAGACTCTCCGGAGCCTTTTCTGTTGAGGAGGCCCGCGACCTTCGTCTTGTACTGAAGGCAGGAAGTCTTCCCGCCAGACTTGTCATTGCCGAAGAACAGACAATAGGCCCCAGCCTTGGCCAGAAAGCCATCCGCAACGGCTTTATTGCAGGTGCGGTGGGGCTTGCTATCGTCGCGACATTCATGATTATCTACTACGGTGTCAGCGGTGTTATCGCAGTGCTTGCTCTGCTCTTTGACATGCTTATTATTCTGGCATTCCTCTGTTTCCCTGGTCCGCTCGCAAGACTGGGAGTAACAGGGCTTAACGCCACACTGACCCTCCCCGGTATTGCCGGTATTATCCTTACAATCGGTATGGCAGTCGATGCCAGTGTGCTTATCTACGAGCGTATCCGCGAGGAACTTCGTTCCGGCAAGGGTATCCGGTCAGCAGTGAGTTCAGGTTACGCGAGGGCTTTTGTAACCATTCTGGATGCAAACCTCACCACCTTCATAACTGCTCTTGTTCTTTACAAGTTTGGAACCGGTCCCATCAGGGGATTCGCTGTTACCCTTTCCATCGGTATCATGGCATCCATGTTCTGCTCGCTGGTATTTACCCGGTCGATCTTCGGCGTGATGCTTGCGCAGGTTAAGAGAACCGCTATCAGCATCGGCAAGATGTCACTGATCAGGGATGCCCATTACAAGATTACCGCAATGCGTAAAAAAACCTACATACTCTCCCTTTCCATGCTTCTTATAGGGCTCATCGCGTTTTTTGCCCACGGCGGGCTCAACCTCTCCATTGACTTTACCGGCGGGCTTGAAACCAATGTAGTTTCCTTGGAGCATGAGACTACAGATCAGCTTGTCGCCGCCCTCTCAGCCCAGGGACTTGAGAGTGTTCAGGTGCAGTCTCTTCGGGACTGGGCAGGCAGCGGCTGTGCCTTTGTTATCAGAACCTCCACCAGCGACAAGGATGCTGTGTACAGTGCTCTTGGACAGGAAAACTGTACCTTGATGGAAGACGAGAGCGGCAACTCTGAAGCCTCGTTTATCAAGCAGATAGGTCCCCGAGTAGGCGCTGAACTGAGATCGAAGGCAGTGGACTCAATCCTTATGGCCATGTTCTTCATTGTTCTCTACATCTGGTACAGATTCCAGTTCAAGTGGGGAGTGGCTGCAGTCGCGGCTCTTGTGCATGATGTTCTGATCACAGTAGGAGTTCTCGCGCTTCTTCAGGTGGATGTAAGTCTTACCATTATCGCGGCGCTGCTTACCATTGTTGGTTACTCAATCAACGATACCATTGTGGTGTTTGACAGAATCAGAGAGGACAATCGTTTAAGAAAGGGCAAGACCTTTGAGGAAACGGTAAACAAGGGTATCAACGAAACCCTCAGCAGAACCATTGTAACCACCGTCACCACATTTGTCGCAGTGCTTATGCTCTTCATCTTCGGTACCGGCGATATCAGGAATTTCGCTCTTACCCTGATGATAGGTATTGTTGTTGGTACCTACTCCTCGGTTTTCGTCGCAAGTCCGATTCTTGTAGACTGGCATGCGAGACTGAAGAGAAAATAGACGAAAACGCAGAAAATAATGCGGGGGGAGGGGCGGAAGTCCTTCCCCCCTTCAAACTACCTGGGTATTGAAATAACGGTGCCAGCTCCCCGATTCTTCACATTAGAGAGAGAAAGTGATCCTCCGTGTCGTTCCACTATCCTGCTGACAATAGAGAGGCCAAGGCCTGATCCGCAGCTGTCGTGGCCCTTTACAAACGGGTTTACAGCTTTCTCAATGAATCCCGGGGGGAAGCCCGGTCCGTCATCTGTTACAGAAACTTCCACACAGGTTTCCCGTGCAGTAACCTGCACATCTACACTGCTTTCCGCGTAGCGAACTGAGTTTCGAACCAGATTTGATATGGCTCTCAGCAGCAGCCGGTGATCACCGGAGACTGTGGAATCGGTATCATCTGAAGACACAGTAATTTTAACCTTTGAATTCGAAATTCTTTCTCCATCGGCGGCCCCCAGGCAGATATCCCGGAGAGAAACTTCCTCTTTAGTCAGCGCACCCGTACTGCCTATCCTGTTGAATTCAAGCAATTCGGAGACCAGCCTGTCCAGCTCAAAGATATCCTGTTCCATGAGACCCAGTTTCTCCTTTACCGCGCGGGGATTTTCCCTGGCAAGTTCCAGAGCAAAGCTCAACCGGGCCATCGGGGTTCTAAGTTCGTGGGCAACAGCACTCAAGAGTTCGTTGTGGGAGCCCAGAAGGGATATGATTTGTTCCGCCATTCTGTTGAAGGTGGAACCGAGTTTGTCTATCTCGTCACCTCCCGGGGAAGCAGGGTATCTTGCCGCAAGGTTGCCCTCTCCGAATTTACCGGTGACCCGTCTCAATGTTGAAATGCGGGAAAAGACCGATCTTAGACCAAGGGCGAGAGCGAGAGCTTGCGACAGAAAGAGTCCAAGAGCAAAGAGAACCAGCAGAAACAATCTTGGGGCTACCGCCCTTGCCGAGGCAAGAATAGAAAAGTCAGTCCCGCGGGGTTGAATCACCCTGACTCCCCGCCACTCCCTCTCTCCCTGCGGAGGGTGGCCGGGTACCAGCGGGGGGCGCTGAGAGTTTCTGAAAAACCTCAGAACTATACCTATAGAGTCCGCGAGGGACTCAATTTCCGGTCCTGTAGGATTCTGCATATGCATCACGGCCGCTTCAAACCTGTCAACTCGTTCAATCCTCAGCCGGTCAAAGTGGGCCGGCAGCACCGAAAATGATATCCAGATGGAGAGAACAAGGGTAACAAGGGTTGTCACGGCCAGAACCAGGTAAATCTTCCAGTAGAGCTTCATGAGGAATCTTCCCCGGACGGCAGTGACATCAGGTAACCCAGTCCGCGAACTGTCTTAATCATGTCCCCGTGATTCTCCAGTTTTCGACGCAGCCTGGAGACAAGAACATCAACTGATCTGTCGAAGGAATCAAAATTGATGCCGCGGAGATCTTCCACGAGAACATTTCTTTTCTGAACTCTTCCCGCCCTTCTGGCCAGTATAACCAGGAGGTCAAACTCGGTTGTTGTAAGGTCAAGTGCATTTCCCTCAAGAGATGCGGTTCTTCCCGGAACATTTATGGAAACAGGCCCGACCACTATCATCTCTGAATTGAGATCGGAACTGCTTCTTCTGAGCAGTGCCCTTACCCTTGCCAGGAGAACTCTGGGGGCAACGGGCTTTCCAAGATAATCATCAGCTCCCAGTTCCAGCCCTGTTACAATGTCAACATCGTCCTTCATTGCAGTGAGCATCAGTATAGGGCCGCGCCATCCCTCCCTCAGGGAGCGACAGACATCAAGTCCGCTGACATCCGGCAGCATCAGGTCAAGAATGACCAGATCCGGCAGTCCCGCGACAACTCTCTTTTTTACATCGGATCCACGGTGAAGCACCTCTATCCTGAAGCCCTGACTGGACAGATATTCGGAAAGAAGAGAAGCCAGTGGAACATCGTCCTCAACAATGAGTATCTTTTCCTGCATAGTACCTCCGGTTGACATTGGGATGGTCTCTTCTATTCTATTGTCCTCGAAAGAAACATGCAATCACACAGGGAAAGGAAATACAGATGGGGATTTTTATCACAGCAGCACTTCTCATGACCGTGGCCACAGAGGGTCCGGCATATACTCTTGAACCGGCAGGGATAGAGTTTGGATATCTTCCCGCGGAAATATGTCCCCTGATCGAAGGAGTAATGACAGAGGAAAGCGGGGCACTTGCCGGTCAGCCCAACAGCCTTGGTATCAGTTTCGGATGCTACTACTGGAAAGTGGAGAATCAGATAGAAGACAAGGATTTCTGGATTAAAGAAAAGCTCTCCAGTGTTATACCGCCGAACTTAATGGAAGTCATCCGCTCATCCACTCCCACATGGACAGAGGGCAGCACGGGTACAGACACCAGAGGATCCCTTTCTCTGGGACTGATGTCGGAGATCAGCTTTACTTTCTCTCCGCCGGGAGGCGTAATGGGCAGGGGCAGAGCTTATGGAATCTTCAGGAACGACTATGCTGTGCTGATAACAATGTACGGTCCATCCGGAAGCAACCCACAGAACTACCTTGAGCAGATAGTGGCCCTTGCTGTACTGAGTGAATAGCACGAGAAAGCCCTTACAGCTGATTATTTAAGTCGTGAGGCTTTTCTGAAAAAAAAGAATCCGACAGCAAGATAAACTATGGAGTGGGCAGCTGCCGCCATGGAGATATTCCAGTCGTTGCTTATGGAATCCACTGTTGTGACCATGTCGCCAAGAGGCGCTATGAGCCACCAGCTGACCGGTGAACCGGTAAGGCCGGGAAAGAGAGCCAGACTGAAAAGGCCAAAGGACATAACGGCACCGGAGGGGCCGCTGGTAACAGAGGAGCATAGAGTTGCTGCCGCAACAATCCAGAATGCCGCGAAGATGCATCTGGTAAAGAGCATTTGAGAGATCATTTCAGGTGAAATTCCCAGCGGGGTAAGAATGCCCAGAGAACCCAGGGTCATCGCGGCGGCAGTCAGTATAAAAGCAGAGAGGACCGTGCTGAAAAAGTAGCCGGTGATACGAACGCCGCTGCTGCCTTTCCACTTTTTCCAGGCTTCCGCCAGAAAGACAGTTGTCAGGGGTGCAGCCACCATCCCGGTCAGCATAACAATACGCCAGAGAGAGAATATGGGGCGTTTCCCTACGGGGATGTATGGAATCATTCCCGATTCCTGCAGCCATGACTCTATAAACATTGAAGCCACAAAGAACACGGGAACAGTCAGAAAAGGCCCTATCCATCTGAGATGCAGTACAGTCTTTATGCTTTCCCATGGCCGAGAGGATATGTTTGACACGGCTGCCCTTTCCTTTGTGCTTCCTGACAGGAATATTACCCGGTCTCAAATAGAATGGACAAAATGAAGAAATTGCTGACCGGTGCCGTGCTGCTCCTGCTCTGTGCCTGCGGTGAAGAGTTTACAGGTCTTGGCTCAGTTGATCTCCATGTTACATCCATTACATTTCGTGATTCTGACCCCGCCACAATAACAGGAACTCTGCCCTTCGGCAAACCGGCAGAGTTTATTCTTGCGGTAGATGCCCCGCAGATCAAGGGCATAACAGTTAAATATTCTCTTCAGACAGACACCTCCGGGCTGGCAGAGGCCAGCAACACAATAAGCTTTCCCCTTTTCTCAGAGCCCGAAGCAATTCAGCCATCCGGCGGAACAGCACAAATTGAGATACTGCACGACGGTTTGTTCTGGAAGCCCGCCTACTCCATTCGAGCAGATGGAGGATCCGGAAGAATCTATGCCGCGGCCCTTCTGAACAACACCACAGCCCAGACATGGCAGACGGACACAGTTAGACTGGTAGATCCCGGGAACAGCCCCGTAACCACAGCCACGGGACGAATAACAATCAGACCCGGCGCCAACCCCGTTCCGTGGTGGGATGCCCCGGCAGGCGCACCGGAGGCGGTGATAACTTACGGCTGGCCGGTCCACGGACGCTGGAATCCGATGATTGCCGTTTACTGCCCCGCAGCGGGAAGGATTGAAAGCTGGACAGAGACAATCTACCAGCGAAATGATACTCTCTGGTTCCCGGCAGATTCTCTGATAGAACTGGATCTGACCTGGCAGCAGATGCCCAGTCAGTACCACTGTTTCATGGAAGCAATATCCCTGACCGATTCAACGATACACTGGAGAATTCAATGGCCCGAAAGGCTTCCCAGGGGGGCAGACATAGATCCGGGAATTGAGAACTTTGAACTGGCTTCAGGAGAAGCCATTACGATCCTCTACAGGGAGATGTACTGACCGGAACACTCCTTGACCATTTGCCCCGGATTTGCTAGAATAGCGTTCCTGCGGTGCGCCCGTAGCTCAATTGGATAGAGCATCCGGCTACGGACCGGAAGGTTTGGGGTTCGAGTCCCTTCGGGCGTGCCAGGGAATATCGGTTCTACACCAAAAGTGGGGCAGTTCCAATCCATCTAAGCACACAGTGTCTCTATTCACAATCTGTGATTCGCAAAGTTTCTAAACCCAATGCTTTTCTTGCTATTCTTTATTGATGCTGTAAGGATTAGTTAAAATATATGAAATTTGGCGAAATGGCAGTGTAGATGGTGGTGAAATGGCAGTGTAGTTTGTATTGCCTGGACATGAAGCAGGAAGTAGGAGAATACACTTCTGCGGAGAGTCGTGAAATGAAAGAGTATCTAAACCGGGTTATAGATACAGAACTTGATGAATTAATGCCGTGTTTGCCTGCTGTTGCTTTAGAGGGACCAAAGGGGGTAGGCAAAACAGCTACTGCCAAGCGCAGGGCAAATACATTTTTTGGGTTATGATCAGATATGTCTCGACGCCGTATACGAAGTATTTTGGGAAGTTCGTTAGTAGTTCCAGGGTACTGACTCTCGGCGTGCCATAGGATGAGTTGAACAGGCTCTAAGCCGCGGTGCTTTCACACATTTCCATGACCATATGAACTGAGTTCAGAAGTCTTGTTAAAGGCTTGATTGACAAGTACCTGTTGTCAGAGAAGCTCCGCAGGTGCAGTCGCCGGGAGCGCCCCCGGTTTCAGGCCATGTTGTCTATATCAGCGCCTTGCGGGAACTTAGAATAGAGACGCACTGTATCGGCACTAAATACCTGACGGTAGTCATTGAATTTTATGAAATCCATGAGTATTGCAGGTTGGGGTTTGGGATGCGCGGGAATGAACAGGTTGCTTCCGGAGGTGTTGCCGATGTGATGAAAAGGGCACTTTCCCTTTGCTTGACTTTGTGATATGCTGGCTCGTTGGAGGCGCGCATGTTAAGCGTTTTCTAAATGGGGTCAATGAAAAAAGGAGGAAGCAGATGAAGAGGGTGTGCCTGTTGTTACTCACGGGAATGATTTCCATAGTATTCTGGGGATGCGGTGATCAAGGTCAAGTGACTGGCCCCAGTGAACCCGGTGTGGACGGATCAGTATATCAGCGTCCGCAGTTCATAGACACAAGACCGTATGCGGTCATAGAGGATTTCGTAAATCAGGCATCACCTGAATACCTCTGCGCAATAAATACAGATAAGAAGCCTCCCAAACCACCTCCTACTCCGGTCGATCCTAATCCTGATCCTGCTCATAAGTACGCGTACATAGTAGGAATCTCTGATTATGAAGGCACACAGAATGATCTTCAGTACTGTGATGATGACGCGATTGACTGGAAAAATTATCTTCAATCACAGGGTTTCACTGTTCAAATGGATCTGGATCAGCAGGCGACAGCGAACAATATTCAGGCTGGATTGCAATGGCTTGCAGACAGTGCAGTTCCAGGTGATGAGATTGCTTTCATCTATTCCGGTCACGGCACAAAGTACAATCAATACGGCTCATGCATAATATCAACCGATTTGTACTACTTGACTCACGACTATGTGATGGAATATGTAAATGCTGCTAACAATACGAAGAAGATGGTTTCCGTTGATGCATGTATGGTAGGCAACTTCCACGATAATGCTGAAGCTGGAATGGTCGTTGCAACCGCCTCGACTAATTCTTACTCCTATGACGGAGAACCGTGGATGGAAAACGGAGTATGGACTTACTACTACATCGAAGACCTTGTAGATAACGGGGAAATTTTCAACGAAAATGCTTCAGCCTACGCAAAGATAAATATGAAGGCCTGGGCAAAACAGTACAATGTTCGTGTTACTCCAGCCACTACCGATATGTATGACGGATATTTCGATATCTAAAAAAAGAATGCATATTGTAAAAAACTGCCTGTATTTACAGGCAGTTTTTTATTGCCTTAATAGATTATTTGCTCACAACAGTTGCTCTGTGCAGAAGTCTCCCTGAATCTCTTTCTATCAGATGGTACAGGCCCGGAACCAGTTGCCCTTTGAACGAGGTGAACGGGATTATTCTGGATTGAACTCCAGAGTATGTCACCAGTAGCACCAGAGATGGCAGTGACGGCATAATTGAGCCCTGTTCCAACGGCAAGATCGGCAATACCATCCAGATCTGTATCACCAATCGTTCGCAGACAACCTGTGGTGAATGCACCCGGGATGCTGTCATTCAGCCGGGCCGTTTCATCAGACGCAGCGAAAATGTCCTCGGTTCCATCTCCATTAACATCACCGGAGCAACTGCAATTTTGAAGGTGGATAAGAAAAACGCTGACCGGGTATTAAGCTTGCGGCTCTCTGGGGAGGGAGCAGCATGAACATCTGCTGCCGGATTGCGTTCCGGAAAGGAAATTGAATATGGAGACTGGAAGAAAGAGTCTTGCTGTCTCTTCTATTCTCTTTTCCGGGATTCTTCGGGTGATGCAGATGAGATGATTCCGGTTTACCGCGCTCTGTGTCTTTTCCTGTCAAAGTACTATAATTAATCCCGTCAACTCGGAAGGGATATATGAAGAATCCATTGGAATATCTGGATGGTTTGATTCTTTCTCTGGAGAACCCCTCGGAGAGACCTGTTTGCGAAGTCGTGTGCGACTTTGAAGAAGCCATAACTCTCTCCATCACTCTTCGCCGGGGTGAAGGTTCAGAGTCTCTTATCGAGGCTTATTCGTCCTTTTTTCTCGATCCGATTCCTTTTGAGGTTGAGTTTTTCTGTGTTTTTCATACAGGTGTTTTTCTGCAGCGCCATGGAGAGCTTGAGTCCGCCGATAAGAAATTCGCTGAATCCATGGAGCTTGCGAAGAACAACGGTGACCTGTATTCGGCCGCAAGATCCTCTATGGCGCTCGGCGTAACTCTATGCTTCCGCGGAAGGTTCTCCGAAGCTCTCGTCTTCATGGAGAAGGCCGAAGCCGGATTGAGAGGCCGGGGGGGTAGCCTTTTATCCAGATGTTTGAACTGGCTCGGTATTA
>JAUVIS010000042.1 GCA_030592635.1 Candidatus Fermentibacteraceae bacterium
AGAAGCCATGATACATTGCCGACGCGCAATGGATATCTATAAGGAACTTGGAGACAAAACAGGTATTGTAGCAATTTACGGGAAAATGGGGCACATGTATCTGACTCAGGGGCTGGGAACTAAAGCCTTGGAGTACTACCATGCAGCTTTGAAGACAAAGCAGAAATCCAACGTCGGAGAGAAGGAACTTGCTTCATGTTATTTCAATATTGGTGTCTGCTATGCGACTATCAACAAACTTGACCTTGCTCTCTCCTTCTACGAACCTGCACAGTCAGTGTGGGAGCAGTCAGATAAAAATTGTAATCTGCCGATACTCTACAACAATCTCGGCGCCATTTTCGGTAAAAAGGGCGAGCTTGAAAGCGCCCGGAAATATTTTCTGAAAGCTCTTGCTGTCAGTGAAGACATCGGAGAAAAAACGCAGACAGCCAGCACACTTTGCAACCTTGGCAACCTGTATGAAGACCTGTGCGAATATGAAGCGGCGCATGAGTACTATCTCAAGAGCCATGCGTTGTATGAGAAACTTGGTAACAGGCGAGGAGCAACCTACGCAAGTTCCTGTATAGGCGGTGTCTGCATTCATCTGACCCGTTTAGATGAAGCGGAAGAACTAATCGGGAAATCCCTGGAATTATCCAGATCACTGAAAATGGTGGATATGGAAATTGCCTGCCTGGGCAAGTTAACGGATCTGTACGAAAAGAAGGGTGATTTGAAGAAGGCGCTTAGTTACTCAAGAGAACTCAATGCCCGTCAGAAAGAGTACACAAACGAGAAGAGCATAGAGAAAATATCTACGCTTCAAGTGCAGTTCGAGACCGAGAAGAAGGAAGAGGAAGCAGAGATATACCGTCTGAAAAACACAGAACTTTCTAAAGTCAACAATCAGCTTCGTGATGCAATTGCGGATGTGACAAGGCTTCAGGGAATGCTTCCGATATGTGCGAATTGTAAAAAGATCAGAGATGATGAAGGCTACTGGCAGCAGATTGAGTCCTATATTTCCGATCACACAACCGCGACATTTTCCCATGGAATTTGTCCGGAATGTTTAATCAAGCTTTACAGCGAGGACTACTCCTTGAAGAAAAGCGAATAGCTATTTACAGGGAATCAGCTTCATTTGCAGTTATTCAAACACACAGGGTTGAAAGGCAAGTATCTATGCAAAAGAGAAAGATGCTTCTATTTGTTTCATTTGTGCTGCTGACTTCGATATCATCAGCTCAAAGCGAGCCTGATGTGCAGTGGTCACGAGTATTCGGCGGTGGAGTGTACGAGTTCGGACGGGGCGTTCAGCAGACAACAGATGGTGGATACATTGTTGTGGGAGATACGGATTCCTACGGGGAAGGTAATTTTGATGTCTGGCTTATAAAAACAGACAGTGAGGGCGACACCCTGTGGACAGAAACTTACGGAGGCACCGGAGAGGACCGGGGGTTCTCTGTTGATCAGACCACAGACGGAGGATACATTATTGCCGGTTATACCAGCTCCTATGGAGCGGGAAGTTTTGATGCGTGGCTTGTAAAGACAGATGCAGTCGGCAATTCAGTGTGGACAAAAGCATTCGGCGGATCTCTGTGGGACTGGGCGGAATCCGTACAGCAGACCACAGACGGAGGCTATATCATTACCGGAATGACGGAATCCTCCGGCGCGGGGGGCTGGGATACCTGGTTGATAAAAACTGACAGCAGCGGGGAAGCTGAATGGACAAGGACATTCGGAGCTGCCAACTGCGATCACGGTACTTCTGTCAGGCAGACCATTGACGGAGGCTACATCATTCTCTCTGACACCTATTCCTGCAGAGCGGGAAGCAGCGATTTCTGGTTGATAAAGACCAACAGCAGCGGTATTTCATTATGGACAAAAACTTTTGGAGGAAGCGGCTGTGAACGCAGTCATTCCGTCCGGCAGACCGCAGACGGTGGATACATTTTAACGGGCGATACAAAGTCCTACGGCTCAGGTGACTACGATATCTGGCTGGTGAAAACTGATGACAATGGCGATACCGTGTGGACAGAGACTTTCGGGGGAACTGAAGAAGACTGCGGCTGTTCGGTTCGGCAGACAGGCGATGGCGGGTATGTCGTTGCCGGTTACACTGAATCTTTCGGAGCCGGCAATTTTGATGTCTGGCTGATCAGAACAGATGAGAGCGGAGATACCCTCTGGTCGAAAACCGTCGGAGGAGAGAATCTGGATCAGGGCAGATCAATAGATTTGACAACAGACGGCGGGTTCATCGTTGCCGGAAGTACATTCGATTATTTCGCCGGGGAATACAACATCTATCTGATCAAACTGGGCCCGGAAACCTCAATTTTGCAGCCCCGATCCGCTCTGGTATCCGAAAATTCCGGTGTTTCCGCTTCTCCCAACCCTTTCGGCTCTGCGACAGCGATTGTTTTTACTGTTCCAGCGGGGACTGATGGAGCGGTGTCTCTCTCAATCTATGATGTTTACGGCAGAAGAATAACAACTCTTGCTGATGAACCAATGGAACCCGGTGTTCATTCCATGCTGTGGGACGGGACTGACGGGGAAGGATATCGTGTTTGTCCGGGGGTGTATTTCTGCAGGATTGAAGGTTCCTCATTCAGCCGCGCGACGCGGATGATTCTGACCGGTATCTGAGCAGCTTTTAAAAAACAGCCTTCAAAGCTCCCCATGTGGTGGAGTTAAGACTCCATGGTTCTGGAAGAACAGCGATGAAATAGTTCGATAATCCTGTTGATGGTTCCCATGGTTCCCAGGTGACGAAGTTATTTGTGAAGAAGCTGTGAGCCACTGCAGAGCCGGCGCCGTCACTGATAATGGAAGGCCACCCGCCAGAGCTCAACTCGGTATTGGCAAGAGCCCAGAAGTTGTTTTCTACACTCACGGGTGTCGTGTAAACGGCATAGACAGGAGCATAGTGAACAGCCGTCAGAAGTACTTGATCCAGCTGAGCCACCGGCGCGGAAGCATCTCCGTTCCACATCTCGCAATAAAAATCGGAGATGTCCCAGGGGTGTCCGGAGTCATGGAAAAACCATATTTCAGTTTTTGTCAAACTCACGCCACCGCTCCACCCGGGTACAAAGTCTTCAAGATTGAACCAGACGCCCTTGTAGATACCTTCCCATGCATACCAGGAAGGCGAGCCATCATCGTAGCTGAGCCACTCATCTGCTCTGTTTACGGGGTCAAGGTCTATAACCCCGGCGGCGAACACCGTCGTGCAAAGCACCGCTAGTACCGTAATAATTGATCTCACAACTTCACCCCCAGAAGTTTTCTTCTCTACCCCCTGCTGATGACTATAGGTGGTTGGCGCATTCCTGTCAATCTCAGGAATAAATGAAGCGATCTGTCATTAGGGTGGAAGTCTGGTCTGTTCCGGCAAAACGAGCATATTCAGTGGAACAGGAATTTTTCAACCGGGAGGATCAGGGCGTGGCACAGGTTAAAAACAGTGAGGAACTCAGAGTTCGTCTTCGGCAGGCATCAGGAGAAGACATCCTGGCATTCGGATGGGGTGTTCTGGGCATGAAGAATGTGTTTGCGGGACTGACTCCTTCAGCCCTGTTTCTGGAGTTTGTCTCTTTTACCGGAAACACAAAGGATATACAGAGAATTCCCTTTGAAGGTCTGGAGTTTATCTGCGCCGTCGCGGGTGACGCTTCCACTCCCAAACTTATGAAGCTGAACCTTGAATCAAGAATCACCGATTCAATGACAGGAACACTTCTGTACAGGGAGAATCAGGGAAAGATCACTCACATACTTTTCAGGAAAATGCCTAACCACAATGACAACAGCAGGGCTCCTTTCAGAATCACGGAGCAGCTTACCGCGATAAAGCCGGAGCTTGTTCGTATGCCTGATCTTAAAAAAGTCAGAGAACCGCAGTCAAAGGGCGGCTGTATGCGCCGGTTCGCTATCCTTACTCTGATTCTTACGGTTGCACTCACTCTCATCTTCGGCTTTGCTTTTAAAGACTGGGGTAAAGCCTCCATCATCGGTTTTTCTACAGCCGTGATTTTCGGCGGTGTATTTGCTCCGATGATTCCAATATTCAAAAGGATGATCTCCGGTCAGGGGTAAACAGGGGAGCGGCTTCAGCTGCCCGGCGACTGAAATCTGCCTTTGAGACCGGAGCTATCTGAAAAACATTTCTGAGGTACATTCTCAGGATGTACTATACACAGTATGGAGAGTTAGAGAAATCGGCATGAGAAGATATACCGCTGGATAGACTCATAGTCCTACCCAACGCCGTGCTGTTCCTTTTCCTGAAATGGGCTGAAAACCCCTTCTGCCGTGCGTTGAAGGTCTTTACTTGGCCTTTATGTTTTTGTACAATCATTATGAGGTTGTTTCTCTTCCTGCAGGTGTACCAAGAAGAAGAATTCCGGTTTTTCGGTTTCCGCGAGGGTTTGAAAGGACAGGTGGGCTTGTGAACAGATTCAGATCGCTGAGATTCAAGATGACTGCATTTATTGCAGCCGGTGTATTCGTTATCGGCGGAATCCTGGTGGGATTTTCCGCCATAGCAATGCACAAAGAGAATACCGCCCATGCGGAAACCATTGCCACGGAGACTGCAGAAAAATACTCACAGGCGGTTGGTGCTGTTCTTGATGGAGGAATTGACGCCTCTATGTTCATAGCCGGGATACTGTCCAATTCCGCCCCTCTGTATTCTCCGTCGCCCATGGACAGGCTCAGAGCAAATATGATGCTCAGCTCAATACTGGAGGCGAACAGCAACTTCAAAGGTGTTTTTACCCTCTGGGAGCCCGATGCTTTCGACGGGATGGATTATCTCTTAAAAAATACTGTCGGCCATGATGCTACGGGGCGATTCATTCCGAACTGGAGTCTTGACGCAAATGGAAATCCTTCAGTGGAGCCTCGGGTACACTATGAGGTTCAAGGTGACGGAGACTACTACCTGATTCCTAAAAATACTTTGCAATCTGCAGTTGCCGGGCCGTATCTGTACTCGATTCAGGGTGTGGAAACAGCCATAATCTCAATTGTCTTCCCGATCATTATCGGCGGCAAATTCGTCGGGATTGCAGGAATAGATATAGAAGCCGGCTTTATGCAGGATATGGTTGACTCCGCGGATCTGTATGACGGGAAAGCCATTGTCAGTATTATCAACAGGGACGGCACATTCATCGCGGTTACGAATTCTCCCGAGCTGGCTGGAGTCTCAGCGCACAATGAACACGGTGAGCGTTATGAGCATCTCGACACTCTGCTGCTGTCATACGAAGGCGGTTTTCTTAACTGCCATGTTCCCCTGGAAGTTGAGGGACTGGATACCGGCTGGTCAGTACTCATAAGAATTCCAGAGGCAGAGATAATGAGGCAGGGCACAGTCGCTATGTGGAGACAGATTATCATCGGAACAGTGCTGATGCTGTTACTGCTTGCTGTAATCGGCATTACTGTTACTCGCCTGGCAGGTCCCATCGTTCTTTTGAAAGAAAAAGTACTTGCTATTGCCGGGGGCGATCTCAAGGAAACCTCCATAAACACAGCGAACGATGAAATTGGTCTGCTGAATCAGTCTATTTCCGAAGTAGTTGCCACGAACAGGGAGCTGACCGGTGTAGTCGGCGCGGTCGCAACTGGTGATTTTACAGTGGAGGCCAGGGTTCGGAGTGACAAGGATGATTTGAGTATCGCGGTTAACACTATGATTGATAAGCTGAGGGAAACCACGCTGGACTCCGCCCGGAAGATCAGCTATCTTGATAATATTCCCACTCCGGTGTTTACCATCGACACCGATTTCAACCTTTTGTTTGTGAATAAGGCAGCGGCGGCTATTGTGAAATTGAAACCGGATGCCTGTGTCGGCAGAAAATGCCATTCTCTTTTCTCAGGTACCGACTGCAACACGAAGAATTGCGCTACAGCAAAGGCCATGAGAGACGGGCTCAGTTACACAAACGAGACTTCAATCAGTCTTCGCAAAGGCGGAACGCTTCCGGTAAGATATACCGGAGCCCCGATATACGATGGGGAAACAGGTGATCTGACCGGCGGTATAGAGTTTATTGTAGACATAACGGATGAAGCCAGTATGACGGATATGGCCCGCAGGGTATCTCAGGGCGATTACTCTGTTGAACTGGCAGAGAGATCTGATAACGATGTTCTTACCAGGTCTTTGAACTCAATGATACAGACCCTTGTGGAAACCACAGCAGATAACGAGAAGCAGAACTGGCTGCGGGCAGGGCAGATGAAGTTGAATGACCTGATCCGCGGCGATATTGATACAGCCACGATTGCAGGCAATGTAATAACCGTCCTCGCTGATACTCTTGAAGCAAGTGTCGGCGCGTTTTATCTTGCTGATGAGCAGGGAGTACTTGTACTTACAAGCAGCTATGCGTTCCGCCAGAGAAAGAATGTTTCAAATTCAATTAATGTCGGGGAAGGGCTTGTGGGTCAGTGCGCTCTGGAAAAGAAGCCTATTCTTCTTACCAGTGTTCCCGAAGACTACATAGTAATCAATTCCGGTCTCGGTGAAACCGCGCCTGACAACATCATTGTGCATCCTGTTATTCACGAGGGTCTGGTATCCGGCGTGATTGAGCTTGGCCGGATCGGGAATTTCACTGAAGTTCAGCTTAAGCTGCTGGAACTCATAACGGAGAATGTCGGTATCGCCATTTATGGTGCCCAGGCCAGGGCCAGGCTGAATGTTCTTCTTGGGCAGACTCAGGAACAGGCTGAAGAGCTGCAGACCCAGCAGGAGGAACTCAGGCAGACTAATGAAGAACTCGAAAGCCAGACTCAGGCTCTGCAGGAAGCTTCCAGTCGGCTCCAAACTCAGCAGGAAGAACTCAGGCAGACAAATGAAGAGCTTGAGGAACGATCGGAAGAGCTGGAGAAACAGAGTAATAATCTGGTGGATAAGAACAGAGAACTGGAAACTTCCCGGGAGATTATTGAGGATAAGGCCAAGCAGCTTGCTGTGTCCAGCAAGTACAAATCCGAGTTCCTCGCGAATATGTCCCACGAACTTCGTACTCCTCTGAACAGTATGCTGATTCTCTCTGGAATTCTGGAATCCAATAAAAACAATAACCTGACAGAAAAACAGATTGAGTTCGCAAAAACAATACACGCCTCGGGAACCTCACTTCTTAATCTGATTAACGAAATACTTGATCTCTCAAAGATTGAATCGGGCAAAATGGAGCTTGTCATTGAAGATGTCAGTCTTACCCGCTTTCTGGCGGATATGAGGAGGCAGTTTCTGCATCTGGCTGAGCAAAGCGGCCTGGAGTACAATTTGTCAATGGATGAGGATGCACCGGAGATCATCTCAACCGATGAGCAGAGAATAGGACAGGTGCTGAGGAATCTGCTTTCAAACGCTTTCAAGTTTACCGCAGAAGGCGGTGTTTCCGTAACAGTCGCTACAGCGTCGCAAGGGGCAGCAAGGGAACTTGGTACGGAACATGCAGTCGCCATTGCTGTTTCAGATACGGGATGCGGCATTCCCGAGGACAAGTTGCAGGTGATTTTTGAAGCATTCCAGCAGGCTGATGGAACAACATCCAGAAAATTCGGAGGAACAGGTCTGGGGCTTTCAATCAGTAGAGAGCTGGCAGTTCTGCTTGGCGGAAGACTCACGCTGAAGAGTACACCCGGAGAAGGAAGTACTTTTACTTTGACACTGCCTGTCAATTTTCCCGGAGAGCATGTCGCTGAGGTTCGTGAAGCTGACGCCGAGCCAGCGCCCCGGACGCGTGAAATGCCGAAGAAACAGGTAAGAGTGGTTCTGGAGAAACTGCCTCAGGTTTCTGATGACAGAAAAGATTTGAAGAAGAACGACAGGAAAATGCTCGTGGTTGAAGATGATGTGGAATTCGCGAGAATTCTTCTGAACCTTGCCCGGGAGAAGGGTTACAAAGTCCTCATCGCGTCCGAGGGGAGTATCGCCCTGCAAATGGCAGATCAGTACTCACCAGATGGGATTATACTGGACATAGGACTGCCGGGAATGAGCGGCTTGACGGTACTTTCCCGTTTAAAGGAAAATCTCGACACCAGACATATTCCTGTTCATGTCATATCCGGCCATGACCGAAGGCTTGACGCATTGAAGGGCGGGGCGCTGGGTTTCCTTAAGAAGCCTGTCAGCATGGATCAGATGAATGACCTGTTCAGCCGTCTGGAGAAGTTGGGGGACAGTACAATCAGACATCTTCTCATAGTGGAAGACGATCCCGCGGCTCTTGAGGCTATGACAGAACTGCTTGGCAACAAGGACATCCGGGTTACAAAGGCAGCGAACGGAGAAAGCGCATTGAAATCGCTCAGGAAGTCAGGATTCGACTGCATGATTCTTGACTACAACCTGCCGGATACCACAGCAGAGGAGCTGATTAAGGAGATAAGGAATGATGATTCTATTCCTTACATCCCCACTATAATCCATACCGGTTGTGAACTTTCTCAGGAGACCCTTGTAGAACTGGACAAATACACGGAACGAGTGATAATAAAGGGAGAGAAATCCGCTGAAAGGCTTCTGGACGAAACCACGCTCTTCCTGCATACGGTAGAGAAGAATCTCCCGGAGGAGAAGAGGAAAATGATCCGCCTTCTTCATGACAAAGAATCAATATTCAAGGACAGAACAATTCTGGTTGTGGATGACGACATGAGGAATGTCTTCGCCCTGAGCAGTGTTCTGGAAGAGAAGGGATTCAAACTGGTTCATGCGAAGAACGGGCTCGAAAGTCTGGAAAAACTGGATGAAAATCCGGACATGGATCTTGTCCTTATGGATATCATGATGCCAGTAATGGATGGATATGAAGCAATGACCGGAATCCGGGCTCAGAGCAGATTCAAAGACCTTCCGATTATCGCTCTGACCGCGAAGGCGATGCGAGGGGACAGAGCCAGGTGCATAGAGGCGGGAGCCAGCGATTATCTGGCTAAACCCGTGGACATTGGAAAGCTGCTTTCCGCGTTAAGGGTCTGGCTTTACCGATGAGCTTCAGTGCTGAGAACACGGATATCAGCAACGAAAATCTGGAGATAAACCTTCTCATAGAAGCCGTTCGGGAGAAGTACGGTTACGATTTTTCCGGTTACAGCAGGGCTTCTCTGAAAAGGCGTATTAAGAAAACGCTCAATGAGTCCCACTCAACCAGTATCTCCGGAATGATTCATCGGCTTATTTATGAGAAAGAGTTCTTTGACCTCCTTCTGCTTGATCTTTCGATAAATGTTACAGAGATGTTTCGGGATCCCCTGTTCTTCAGGGAGATAAGGGAGAAAGTTATTCCGGTTCTCTCGAAGCAATCCTCTATTAAAATATGGCATGCCGGTTGCTCCACGGGTGAGGAAGTTTACTCAATGGCAATTCTTTTAAAGGAAGCAGGCATATACAACAGGTGTCAGATATTCGCTACTGATTTCAACGAAGTTGTCCTCGCGAAAGCGAAGCAGGGAATCTTTCCCATCAGCAACATAAAGGAGTCTACAAAGAACTATCAGAAATCCGGAGGTACCGGTTCATTTACTGAATGGTACACAGCCAAATACGATTTCGCGATAGTGGAAAGTTCATTACAGAAGAATATCCTGTTTGCCGACCATAATCTTGTTACAGATGGAGTTTTCAGCGAGGTTGATCTCGTCATGTGCCGGAATGTTCTCATATACTTTGACAGGCCGCTTCAGAACCGGGTTCTCAGACTGCTTTCCGATAGTCTTTCCATCGGTGGCTTTCTTGCAATCGGTTCAAAGGAAAGCATACATTTTTCCGGAATTACCGGGGAATTTGAAAAGTTTTCCCATACCCGTAAGATTTTCAGGAAGAAGTGATGAGAGAGAGGCATTTCAGTTGTATTGTGATTGGAGTTTCCGCGGGGGGGTTGAAGGCTCTGACTTCTCTCTTCAAGTCTCTCCCTGCTGACTTTCCCGTTCCCACTGTTGTGGTGCAGCACGAGAAAGCTGATTCCGGAGATCTGCTTGCTGAAATACTCGATCACAGGACGGCTCTTTCTGTTAGAACAGCGGAAGAGAAAGAGAAGTTGAAAGATGGAGTGGTTTACATCTGCCCGGCAGACTATCACCTTCTTATCGAAGAGGACAAAACACTGTCACTCTCAGTTGAACCCAAAGTGAATTTCGCCAGACCATCCATTGATGTTCTCTTCGAAACTGCCGCAATAGCTTATGGAAAGGAACTGATCGCTATTATTCTCACCGGAGCCAGTTCTGACGGAGCCATGGGGCTTATGAAAGTGATGGAGCACGGGGGGTATTCAATAATACAGGATTCAGCTACAGCATACTCAAGCTACATGCCTGAAGCAGCTCTTCGGGCCTGTCCCGATGTTGATGACATATTGCCCCTCCAGGAAATTCCTTCCAGGCTGATTTCTCTCTGCAGGAAAGGAAGTTTCTGTGACCGGTGAAATTGTAAGGGTTCTTGTAGTAGACGACAGACCGGAGAACCTTTTTGCGATGGAGAACCTTCTGGAAGGCCCTGATCTGGTTATTATCAGAGCCGAATCCGGAGCTGAAGCTCTTTCCACACTGCTTCTGCAGGACATTGCACTTGTTCTTCTGGATGTTCAGATGCCGGATATGGATGGCTTCGAGGTTGCTGAACTCATGCGCAGCAACCCGAAAACACAAAGCATACCAATTATCTTTATAACAGCAATCAGCAAGGAATACAAATATGTGTTCAAGGGTTATAAAAGCGGCGCGGTGGATTATCTCTTTAAGCCCGTCAACCCGGATATCCTGATAAGCAAAGTGAATGTATTCTGTAATCTCTACAGGCAAAGACTGCTTATACAGCACCAGAATGCCCGAATTGAGAAGCAGAACCGCGAGTTGAAGAAACAGCTCAAGGAGATTAAACTTCTGGAAGGTCTGCTGCCAATTTGTTCCAATTGCAGGAAGGTCAGAGGAGACGACGGCAGCTGGAATCATCTTGATGACTATGTACGCCTGCGAAGCAATATAGAATTCAGCCACGGTCTCTGCGCCGATTGCGCGAAGGCGCTTTACCCTGAAAATTTCTCCGATGACGACAAGGACAGGGCCGATGAGTAACATGCTTCCCGTAAATATTCTTCTGGTGGATGACAGACCGGAGAACCTTCTTGCTCTGGAGAGTGTACTGGAGGGCATGCCTCTGAACATTTACAAAGCCCAGTCCGGCAATGAAGCTCTCGGGCTTCTTCTTTCGAATGATTTTGCTCTGGTTTTAATGGATGTTCAGATGCCTGATATGGACGGATATGAAACTGCGGAGTTGATGCGCGGGAGTGAACGCACCAGGGCTATTCCCATAATATTCGTTACTGCCATAAGCAAGAAGGAGAAGAATATCTTTCGCGGCTACGAAGCCGGGGCTGTTGATTTTCTTTTCAAACCGGTAGATCCAGAGGTACTTATCAGCAAAGTCAAGGTTTTCACAAGCCTTTACCGGCAGAAAGCCACGATTCAGAAACAGCTTGCCGACCTGACCGATTACAGGAAAAAGCTTGAGGAAGCTGTAGCAAAATCCAGACAGCTCACAAGAGAAGCAGAGCAGGCCAACAAGGCAAAAAGTGTATTTCTTGCCAACATGAGTCACGAGATCAGAACACCCCTTAATGCGATAATCGGCATGGCGGAGCTACTGGGGGAGACACACCTGTCACAGGAACAGGCTCAGTATGTGCGGGTTTTCAATTCAGCGGGAGAAAACCTGCTGGTGCTGATTAACGACATTCTTGATCTTTCCAAGGTGGAAGCCGGACATATTGTCATTGAGAAGACTGAATTCTCACTTGACGCGGTGCTGTTGAGCGTTTGTGATACACTTTCACTTAAAGCTCACGGAAAGAACCTTGAACTCAACTCAAGGATAGCCCCCGGCACAGAGATCAGACGCATTGGTGATCCCACCAGGCTTCGACAGATTCTACTCAATCTGGCTTCGAATTCCATCAAATTCACCCTTGCCGGAGAAGTTTCCATGAATGTATCCACTCAGCCTTCCGGAAGGCTTCTTTTTGAAGTGTCCGACACCGGAATCGGTATTCCCCGGGAGAAACTCGATCTCATCTTTGAGAGCTTTGAACAGGCAGATTCCTCCACTACAAGAAAATTCGGCGGCACCGGCCTGGGGCTGGCCATAAGCAGGCGGCTTGTGGAGCTCATGGGAGGATCAATCAAGGTTGAGAGCACCGAGGGAGAGGGAAGCATTTTCAGCTTCAATCTGGATATTCCAGAAGATACCGAGTATTCAGCGGATAAAGTTTCTGAAGAAGATGAGACTGATCTAAAGGATATTGAAATTCTGATTGTAGACGACAACGCAACAAACAGGCTTATCCAGAGAGAGATACTTCTAAGCTGGGGAGTACGGGTAACAGAGGCTTCCGACGGTAAGACCGCACTGAGTATCCTTAACCGGCGCAAGGAGATTGGTAACCAGTTTGATCTGGTTCTTCTGGACGGGATTATGCCGGGGATGGATGGAATCGAGGTGGCAACACAGTTTCTGAGGGATAAATCTTCACAGACTTCCTCCATCATGATGCTCACTTCAACCATGGAAAAAGGCTATACCGCTGAATGTGAAAAGATCGGCATAAACAGCTGTCTTCTAAAGCCGGTGAAGAAAGAGGATCTGCGCAGAGCAATATCTTCCGCGCTATCGGGCAGGAGGGCGGAAAAGGCTGAAAAGAAAATCATATCACCGGAAGCTGAAACTGTTAAAGAGAGAATTGTCAGGATTCTTGCGGCGGATGATTCAAGTGACAATCGTTTTCTTCTTACTGCATTTCTGAAGAAATTCCCGTGCGAGCTTACAATTGTCGAGAACGGTCAGGAGGCACTTGAAGCATTCAAGGAAGGCAAATACGATATTGTTCTTATGGATATGCAGATGCCTGTGATGGACGGTTTCGCGGCAACCCGCCTTATCAGGGAGTGGGAGGGGAAGAACAACCTTCAGGCAACTCCTGTACTGGCACTTACAGCATATGCTCTTCCGGAGGAAATCAAGTACTGTACAGATGCCGGCTGCGACAGCCATATCTCCAAGCCGGTGAGAAAGAAAATACTGATAAAGGCAATACGGGATTTTACAAAAGATTGACAGCGTCGGAGAAAGAAGAATATTCAAAGTGCTGTTACCCGAATGTTCTCACAACTGCCGAAGAGAAGGGGAACAGGAATCACAGTAAAAGGAGTGTCCCCGTGAGAAGAACAATTTCGGAAGATGAAGCAGGAAAAGTGCTGAATGATGGCGCAAAAGCGATAACAGATGATGACATTCAGCAGGTAATCAACAGAGCGGATGCTATCCAGAGAAAGTTCACAGTTCACAGCCCCCTGGGCAGATTTATTGCTGATGTGAAAATCATGCTCTCCCTTGTAAAGGATTTCTGGAACAAAAAATACAGAGAGGTGCCCTGGTGGACCATTGGCGCTGTGGTAACAGCGCTGCTGTATGTCCTCAACCCGGTGGATATTGTCCCCGATTTCATTCCGTTTTTCGGCCTTCTTGATGATGCCGCGGTTGTTTCCGCCTGCCTCTTCCTGATAGAGAAGGATCTCAACAGATACAAAAACTGGAAAGACGGAATCGCAGTGGAAGATGAAGGTTCAGAGTAAACCGGAAATCAAAAGGAGTTATCTGTACAGTCTCCTAAAAATCCATTAACTTGATCTGAGCCCATGTGGATTTTGAAAGCGCCGTGGGAAATACTGTTCCCGGGGAAGTAGCGGTAAATGCCCAGGTCTGCGACATGTTTTCACTGGTTTCATCGTGATTACATATTCCGTTTCCACCGCTGAATGTTTCGGTGCCCTCAGTGAAATCAACCCTTGTGAAAGACTCGCCGTTCGCTGTCTGAAAATTGAGAGTCGCGACAGCAGATGGACTGGATTTCTGCAATTCGGATTATTCTCCGGTGTCTCTGTTGAAGAACTCGCTGACCCACTGAAAATCGCATCCCGCATTGGAAGCAGCATTTTTATCGGCCTCCCGGTCACCGACGAACAGGACGCTTTCGGGAGGAACATCGTAAAGCTTCATCAGCCGGTTAAGCATCTCAGGATTCGGTTTTCTGCAGTTGCAATCGCCGTACGGAACATGGGGACACATCTCGATAGTTCCCTCCAGAGGCTGGAAACCGAACGCTTCTCTGAAGGTATCCTCCAGTAGTCTTGCGGCAGTCTCTTCAGCGAAGTAACCGCAACCGACCCCTCCCTGGTTGCTTGCAATGCCGTATCCCACGCCTGATTCAGCACCGGGATGAGTCCAGTTGAAACTGGCCAGTTTCTTAATTACATCCGGATAGAGCTTCCATTCACCAGTCCTGTTCGGGCATGGTTGCCCCTCGACTGTACAGTACCTGAGTGTTCCGTCCGCGTCAAAGATTATCAAGCTGTATTCCATTTGTAAAATTCCCCCTCGTTCAGTTCAGGATAAATCCCGGAAAACTGCGGAAACAGTACTTGCCAGCGTTAAAATACTATATGAAAGGAAGTCCGCAAATGCTCTCTTGAAATGAAAAACCATTACGAAGCCTGCTGCCATTAACAGGAAAGTGATAACAATGTACTCTGATCAACTCAGACCGAAGGATCCATTACCCTGCCCATAAAAACTATTGAGCCGGTTGTTTCATCAAGAATGAGAAAAACAAACGGTCTGTTGATATTCATTTCAACCGGGGGCTCGGGCATACAGAGAAGCTTCATTACAACTGCTGTAGCTGCGGCGGCTTCAGTGCCATCTTCGTCAACTTTAACAAAAGCCTTGTGTACAACATCAGAGATAAAAAGATCACGGTTTCCAGTAAAGCCGCTGAAATCCGCGCCACTCCCGAATGCGGATTCCATTCCAAGAGAAGAAAGAATGTCACTCAGCCCAATGCTCTTTGTAAACTCGAATCCGGGCATGGAGAGATGTACATTCTGTGAGGAGAGTTCTCCTCTGATGGTTTCCAGCATGTCTGCACTCAAATTCTGCTGCAATTCCTGAATATCACCATCAGGAAGGATAATGAGCATGCTTACATCACCTCCGACATAATCCAGTGAAACAGCACTCCAGCCCTCGGCGGAAGCGTAGTTGAAATACTCAGTCTGTGTCATCATCGGCACAGTAACCACAGCACCGCCGGTCAGTGTGAACGATGCGTCGGATGTCGCATGTCTGTCAAAGGGATGGTTCCAGGATGCTTTGAAGTAAACAGCATTTGTCAGGACAACTCTGGTGTCCGGCCCCAGTACTCCAGTGGGGATCAGGTTCAGTATCTTATCCATTGTACTCTCGGCAACCCTGGAATTGATGATTTCCCGTGAACCTTCAGCATCACCGGAAAAGTCAAGGTTTTCAACAGAAGCGGCATAACAGCCGGTGACTTCAGTAACAAACGAGTCCAGCAGTTTAAAACCATCCTGCACCCAGAGCCCGTTGGAAATCGCCAGAGTAAACTGTTCCCCCGACTCTGCGCCCGGGAGAGTACCCGAACCCAGTGTTTCGGTTATCAAATGGAATGCTCTGTTGACGCTCTCAGCGGGTAGTGTAAAATGGAGCACTTCAGCCATATCAACTGCTGTTTGCCCCCCGGCTCCGAAAAAAGTCATTCCAAGCGCGGAGGAAATACTGTAAGGGGAGAAGAACACATTATCCGATTCTTCCATATCACATACTTCTCTATACAGATCCAGCGCGAATTCGTTGTTACCTCTGACCAGAGCCGCAACAGCCTGCTCGTCACTGACAGGCGTCACCAGGTTATCCCCGGCCGAGCATCCTGAAACGACTGTAAGAACCGCAATACTCATAAGATTAATAAGTGCTTTCATTATCATACCCCGATCAGATTGAGTTACAGAAGTTACACCGCTACGGCTAAGATATTCCAGTTAAGGGTTTGTGTCATGCGCGGGCAATTCTCAGGGAGCGGAGATAAGGATTTCGAATCAATGTTCTGCG
>JAUVIS010000125.1 GCA_030592635.1 Candidatus Fermentibacteraceae bacterium
ACGACGAGTCTGTGGAAGAAATGAGCTTTCCGGACATCAGGAAGCGGATAGATCACATTGGAAGTGCTTTTGGAGAAATGAAGCAGGGTATTTTCGAGGCTGCCGCCGGTTGTGGAACTACGGAGGTAGGAATAATCAATACCTCGGGCGCTGATCTTCTTCAGAAGGAGTCCACAGTTTACAGCATGGGATCAATGATCTATCCGGGAACCAGCTCGGGGCTGAAAAACGTATTCGCGGGTAAATCAGATGCTGAGATTTTTGAACCGGATGTAAAGAGAACCGTGGATAACTTTATAAATTCACTTCCGGAAGTTGAAATAGGAGACAGCAGAATGAAAGTTCTGTTTTCCCCCGACTGCATGCATTCTCTTACATGGAGACTTGGAGCAGCCTCTTCTGCAAAGACCTTCTACGAAAAAGTTTCTCCACTGCTGAACAAAAAGGACAAGCAAGTTATTTCGCCTCTTCTTTCCCTGATCAGTAATCCCGCGGAAGGCTTAATTGGCAGAAGGATCTTTGATGATGAAGGAGTCAGGACAGGAAGAGTGCCGATATTTGAGAACGGTGTTTTCAGAACTGTTTACAACAACCTTGACTATGCCTCAAAAATGAATACGGTGCCTGTAGGAACAGGTTTCCGCGGTGGAATGTGGGGAGGAGACAGGATTGCCATGAATCCCGCTCCCCGTCTTTCTCATGCTACCTTTGCTCCGGGAAACAAATCGTTCGAAGAGATGCTCGCAATGATGGATAGAGGTGTTATCATATTCGGCGCTCTTGGTGCCCACTCCGGCAACATTCTTAACGGAGATCTGTCAATAGGTTTGGATCCCGGCCTGTATGTTGAAAACGGCAGGGTAGCGGGCAGGGTGAAAGATGCGATGATGGCTGGAAATATCTACGAGATGCTTTCAAAAGCCATTGCTGTTGAAAGCTCATCATATTACACCGGAAGCATGTACGAGAATCCCTCCATTCTTCTGGATGATATCAGCGTAGTAGGCCCCTGAAGCTTGTCATAACTGTACAAAGAGTGTCAGAATGGTGTGTCATTCTGGCACTCTCTTTTCATTGTGTTAGATATCCAGAGCTTTCTCCGGATTTGCAAACTTTCGCAACATAAAGCAATACAACAGAATGAGGCTCCCGTTCACCGTTCTGGCAAGCTCTTTGCATAAGGATATGGTGCAAAGAAAATGCCCTGGAAAGGGAAGAGAGGAGACAAATAATGTTGTACAGAAAAACGATGATGCCTTACGATATGGCCAGGTCAATGGGACAGCTGGTTGACGGCCTCTGGCCGGAGGATGGCGAGGATTCGAACCTCAAGTGGGCTCCTCCTGTGGATATCTGCGAGAGAGCTGATTCCATTCAGTTCAAGGTGGAGCTTCCGGGAATTCCCAGAGAAGACATCGAGATCGAGGTTTCCAATGGCGTTCTCTCCATTCGCGGCGAGAAGAAAACCATTGAGGACGAAAAGGGTGATACCTGGCACAGAAGAGAATTCCGCTACGGTTCCTTTGTGCGGAGCTTCAGCCTTCCATCGGACATGAAGTCCGACGAGGCCGAAGCCTCTTTCAAAGACGGCGTTCTCTCTATCACAATCCCGAAGGAAGAGAAGGCTCTTCACAGAAAGATTGAGATCAAAGGCTGATCAGCTTCACAGGCAAAAGGGGTGTGACGAAAGTCATGCCCCTTTTACTTTCCACAAAGGGGAATTGAACAAAATTCGAGGAACTTCAAATGAATCTTCATAAAAATGTCCATCCATTACAATTCTGATAAATTCCTGCTGAGTAACAGACAGCCGACAGGTAAAGACTGAGCAGTCAGCAGGTATTGATTCGCAGGACGTGTGTATTTCCATAGGTATTCTTTCAGACTGTGAAAATGCAGTTGAATTTAATATATCTAAGTTCTGTATATTGTCTAACAGGGAGGAGAAGTGTGCTTAATCTTGTTCCCCGCCCGATTTCACTGAATTATTCCGATGGAAAACTTTCAGGATCTTTCTACGGGAGTGTACTGGTTTTTGATGTATCGGGTTTCACTTCCATGGCTGAAACCCTTTCCAGACAGGGAAACACGGGTGCCACGACTCTCTCAAAAACAATGAACAGTATTTATTCCAGGGGAATCCTTTCTGTTATCAGGGGGAGTGGAGGTTTTGTATCCGGATTCAGCGGAGATTCATTTACTGTGATCTTTCCGGGGGTCGCGATTGAAAAGGCGGAAGTTTTTACTGAAGAGATGATGAAAAGACTTGCCCGGGCATCAGTATCTTCAAATGCCGGAATCGTATTCAAGGCAGGGGGTTCCCAGGGGAAAATAGACTGGGGAATATTCGGAAGAGAGAGAAAGGGATGGTTCTTTGCCGGAGATGTATTCAGAAGAGCCTTTCAGGCTCTTGAGAAATCCGAGCAGGGAGGTTTTGCTTCCTGCGAAGGAGAAACATCCGAGTGTGAGGCTTCTACCACTGACAGAATGGGCGGGCGAGCTCCGAACAGAACTCTTGAAACCAGCTTTTCCCCCGAGAAATTACTCAACTCGGAGCCCTACGGAGAGTTCAGAAGAGTTTTTTCAGTGTTCCTTACTCCAGCGGGTTTCACTTCCTGACACTGTTTGGAGCTCCGGATGCTCATGAGAAAGATCTTGACCGTGCTTTGACTTTTGCTCGTCAGATACACAACGGTGTTCCTTTTCCGGTCAGAATAGCTATTTCCTCTGGAACAGTGTACGCCGGTTTTCTGGGCTTTAGACAGATGGGAACCTATACAGTTCTTGGGAACCAGGTAAATATCGCGGCGAGAATTATGAGGTTTGAGAAAACATCCGGTATTTACGCAACAGATAAAGTTGCCGTCAATGCTCCGGGTTTAAGCAAAGCAATCTCAGCCAGAGTTAAAGGCATGACCGATGAAGTTGATATCTTCAAGATTGACGGCAGCACTGCTGAATCAGGCGGACATCCTTATGAGGGCAGGCTTTTTGGAAGAGATGAAGAGCTGCGGATGATTACCGGTCTTGCCCGAAAAACAGCAGATGAATCCATTGGCAGTGTTCTGCTGGTTTCAGCGACAGCAGGAATTGGTAAGTCTCATCTTCTGTGGGAGGCGGGCAATATTCTGGAAACTCAGGGATTTCAAAGAATTCATCTGAGATGCGATGATATCATCAGAAGAAGCTTCGGACCATTTGTCACGTTCCTGAGAGGGTATTTCCAGCAGAAGAAGGATTCATCTGAAAAGGACAATCTTGCCGCGTTCAGAAGGATATTCCGGAGAGTGTGTACAGACATAAGAGATCGGCATCCGAACGGGGCTCAGGAACTTGAAAGAACTGTATCATTTCTTTCCATGCTTCTTGGAATGGATACACCCGGCTCTCTCTATCATCAGGTCGGGCCGGAGGGGAAACAGGAAAACACAATTACAGCCCTGCGGGAATTATTTTTCAGTATTGCTCAGCTTGAACCTTTGTTCATGGTTATAGATGATGTTCAGTGGCTTGATGACAGTTCTGAATCCCTGGTGAGGAGTATGACCAGAAATCTGGAGAATATTCCCATTGTATTTGCCCTTGCGGCAAGGACACATGATGATGGCTCAAGAATAGAAATTCCGTCTGAAAAGGAATCTCTTGTTATCAGCCTTGAGCCTCTGCAACAACAGACACTTGCTGAACTTGTAGAAGATATTCTGGAAGGAATACCCGGCCCCGGTCTCAAGGAGTTCCTCGCGACACACTCCCGTATGAATCCTTTTTATCTCCGGCAGTATGCCGCCTATCTTGCCGAATCTGATTTCATAGAGAAAAAGAACGATATTATTGTCCTGTCAGCATCTCCCGATAAGATTCCCGCAGGAATCGTTGATCTCCTGATGGCACGGATTGACCGTTTGTCAGGCGATCTGAAAAGGGTTGCGAAAACAGCTTCGGTTCTGGGGTCTGAATTCAATACCAGAATTCTTTCCAGCATGCTTTCAGGCAGGGAGGTTGCTCCTCTGCTGAGCAGCGGCGCAAAGGAGAAACTCTGGTTATCTGTTTCAGAGATCGTGTACATCTTTCAGCACTCTCTTCTCAGAGAAACAGCATACAGCATGCAACTGGAAAGTGAGCTTGTTAAACTTCACAGCATAGCGGCATGCGCGATTGAGGAAACATATCCGGGTGATGAGACCTTTTTCCCTGATCTCGCGTACCACTGGGACAAGGCGAAAGACATCGAGACAGCATGTTTTTACCTTGACAAAGTGCTTCAGGCTGCTTCAAGAAGCGGAGACATCAAACTTGGTTACAAGTGTGTTGTAAAGCTGAGAGAGCTTCTTGAGAATCAACCGGACAGGAAGGAACAGCTTATCGGCGTGATGATAAGAGAGATCCAGATCCTGGGGATATTTGCAAGATGCCGGGAAGCTGCTGAACTGGCCCTGAGGACTGAAGAACTGGCTTTATCCACAGGGGACAGGAAACGTTACGCGGAAGCAATGGGTATGCGGGCTTGGCTTACCTCCCGTCTCGGGGATCAGAAGACAGCCCTTGATATAAATGAGAAAGCACTTGAAATTCATAATGAGCTTGGATATCTGAGAGGGATATATGAATCCACCGGATATCTTGCGGTGATCAAGTTCATGACAGGCCATGTCAGTGAAGCCAGAAAACTGTTTGAGAAACAGCTGAGAGTGTTTGAAGAAATGAAGAATGACGAAAGCAACGCCAAGGTGTACAACAACATGGCAGCTACAGCAGTTGATCTTACGGAGAAACAGCAGATTCTTGAAAAGGCGATTGATGTAGCTAAACGGCACAAGGACAAACGGTTGCACTCTGTCAGCCTTGGAAACCTCGCGGATGTATTTCATAAAAAGAATCAATTTGAAGAAGCCGAAACGGCTTACAGGAAAGCGCTGGCAATCGCCAGAGAAATCGGGGACAGGTATTACATATCCTATCACTCATGCGGCCTTGCGATACTGAAGACCGATAAGGGAGACTACTCTCAGGCTGTAAAAATGCTTCAGGAATACTATGAGACCTCCCGTGATACAGGTATTCGTTACGGCGAGGCGGAAGCACTGGGTTTCATGGCGATTGCTTTAATGAAGAAAGGCGAGCTGGAATGGGCACTGAGTTCTTTCGATAAGTCACTGCTGATTCTCAGGGAACTGGATTATGTCCACTACATCTACTTCTTTCAGGCGGACAGAGCACGCACTCTTTACCTGCTCGGAAGGTTTTCTGAAGCGGAAGCTGCTGTCAGGGAGTCTAATTCTCTGATAAAGAAACAGGAGAAACCTGAGCCTATTCCTGAAAACGATTCCCTGCTGCAGAGAATCCATTTTGAAAAAGCAGATACTCTGGAAGAAAAACTGAGTTGTATCAGGAGCATTCAGGAAATCATCTCCACTGCTTCGGATCCTGCAGGTGCTGCTATTCCTGTGCATGATCTCTGGGAAATGATCCAGAATGCCGGTGATGATCTGCCTGAAGAACTCTCTCCGGCAGTATTGAAAAAGGAACTCGTTAAGATTCTTGACCAGGCTGTTAAGGAAAAACCTACCCATGATATCATCACCATACGAGATGAGATAAGAGGCAATAAGCAATAGGAATTTGGATTTTCCGAAATACCATAATCTGTGAGCAAAGCAGCCCATTCATCACGCTTCCCTGAAGTCGGATACTTGAATCATTACCCAACCTCTATTCCCGGAACATCGTCTTTCCATGGAACGCAGTCCGCGCCTGGCTCGCAGATCAGTTCCAGCGGTTTGGGCGGAGATCTGGAATCTTCACAGAGATTGAGGTATTTGAGTATACGCCTTATGGCAAACGGCTCCTTAAGGTTAATCGCCCGATCTGTTGAGAAAAGAGGTGTGACGAAAGTCACGCCCCTTTTACTTGTGTTGCATTTCCGGTGGAGCTTCTTGTATGCTTTTCCTTTCCTCAGAGTGAAATTGAACCAGAATTCGAGGAGCTTCAAATGAATGTTCACAAATTAGACAAATTGCTCAACC
>JAUVIS010000111.1 GCA_030592635.1 Candidatus Fermentibacteraceae bacterium
CATAATAATCATTATCAGATTGCCGAATTCGAGCTGACCGAAACCTGAATCGCCAAAATAGCTGGCAAAGGTGATATCGCTGAAGTTAAGTTCTCCTGTGCTGGCGGTAAGCGCAGAGAGGAGACGAGTGGCTAATGTCATTAAGCCCCCCTTAACCTATACTCATGATGAGGGCATTCTCCAGAATGGTGTCGCCCTCATTCACAGCAATTTTCGAAACTTTACCGGTTACAGGAGCCTCAATTTCATTCTCCATCTTCATTGCTTCCATCACAGCCACAGTTTGACCTTCAGTGACCTGGTCCCCAACAGCAACAAGAACCTTGAGAACAGCACCGGGCAGAGGAGCAATAATGTCTCCCATCCCTGAGGTCTGTCCCGGCGCAGTGGTTCTGTCGGGGGCTGCCGAGGCGTTGGGAACGACCCGGTCTCTGCTGATTGTGGGAGTCTTCTGAGATTTGTTTCCGGGGAATTCAATACCCACCGTGTAGGTGCGCTCTTCCAGTGTAACTTCTACGCTGTCATCTTCTATTCGGCCAATGTTAACCGAGTAAGTCTTGTTATCTACAGTTATCCTGTACTCGGGCATTACCTGCTCCTGTTCCTTTGTCTGAATGCGACTCGATCAAGGAGTAACTTTGATCTTCCCGCCTGTCTCCAGGGAGAGTACGGTTTTTCATACATCTCCCATGTAAGTTTCATGTCTTCCATCTGGTTGATTTTCAAAAAGTGAGCATGAATGGCAGTCGCTATTGCAACAACCTCATCTTTTGTAAGTTCTTCTCCCCGGGAACTGGAATTTGCTGTTACCTTCTGAATCTTTCTTCCTTCTGCTATCCTTTTTATGAGCGGCAGCGAAAGAGAAAGAACCACAAGGCCGATAAACACCGTACTCATACCAATCAGGGCCAATCTTAACCCAATGTCGATCAGGTGTTGATCGGGGATTGATGTAACAGCCTGAAGTAGTGTTGCCGCTACCATTACAGAGGGATATTTCCGTGTTTTTTGGCGGGAAGATCCTGCCGTTTGGACTGGAGCATTTCAAGGCTTTTAATGATGCGGAATCTGGTGTTTGAGGGAAGAATCACATCATCTATGTAACCCCTGCTGGCGGCACTGTACGGGTTCGCGAAGTTTTCGCGGTATTCCTCCACAAGCTTTGCCTTCCTTGCAACAGGGTCTTTTGCTTCCGCCAGTTCCCTGCGGAATATGATGTTTACAGCGCCATCGGGCCCCATGACTGCAATCTCCGCTGTTGGCCAGGCGAAATTCACATCGGCTCCGAGGTGCTTGGAGGACATGACATCATAAGCGCCACCGTAGGCTTTTCGGGTAATTACGGTAATCTTGGGCACAGTAGCTTCAGCATAAGCGTAGAGGAGTTTTGCTCCGTTTCTGATTATTCCACCGTATTCCTGTTTGGTTCCAGGCATGAATCCCGGCACATCAACCAGTGTTACCAGAGGAATGTTGAACGCATCGCAGAATCGGACGAACCTGGCGGCTTTCACTGAAGCATCGTTGTCCAGGACGCCGGCAAGATATGCGGGCTGATTGGCAATCAGTCCAACAGATCTGCCGTTCATTCTTCCGAAACCGATGATGATGTTCTGAGCATACATTCTCTGCACTTCCAGAAATTCACCCAGATCAAGGATGCCGGCGATGACCTTTCTCATGTCGTAGGGCTTGTTGGGGTTGTCCGGTATAAAGTTGTCAAGCCAGTTTTCCACTCTGTCAACGGGGTCAGTTGGCGGCAGGGAGATTGGATCTTCCAGGTTGTTCTGAGGAATGTAACTGATCAGTTTTCGTATAAGCTGAAGGGCTTCCATCTCAGTTTTACATACAAGATGGGCCACGCCGCTTCTGCCGCCGTGAATTCTGGCACCGCCAAGCTCTTCTTTGGTAACATCCTCGCCGGTAACAGCTTTAACCACTTCGGGGCCTGTTACAAACATGTAGCTGGTATCTTCAACCATTATAGTGAAATCAGTTATTGCGGGGCTGTACACCGCACCGCCGGCGCAGGGTCCCAGAACGGCTGAAATCTGCGGAATTACACCGGAGTAAAGTACATTTTTAAGAAAAATATCGCCGTACCCGGCAAGACTTTCAATTCCCTCCTGGATTCGGGCACCGCCTGAATCATTGAGCCCGATGAGAGGAGCACCGTTCATTGCTGCCATTTCCATAACCTTCAGGATTTTTTCCGCAAAGGTTTCGGAAAGGGAGCCTCCAAAGACGGTGAAGTCCTGGCTGAAAACATAAACAAGTCTGCCGTCGATCGTGCCGTATCCCGTTACAACACCGTCACCGAGAAAATTTTGCTTTTCCAGACCGAAATTGGTGCAGCGATGGGTTTTCAGCATGTCAAACTCTTCAAAGCTGTCTTCATCAAGAAGCAGCTCGACCCTTTCACGGGCGGTGAGTTTTCCTCTTGCGTGCTGCTTTTCTATTCTCTTTTCGCCGCCGCCCAGAAGAGCTTCTTCCCGAAGTTTTCTGAGTTTGCCGGCTTTTTCCACTGAGCTCATTCTTATACCCTTCTAGTGTTGGCAGAGTTCTGTAAGTACACGACCGCTTGCCCTGGGGTGGATGAAAGCTATCTTTGATCCACCGGCACCCGGTCTGGGTTCTTTATCAATCATTTTCACTTCTTTTTCCATCAATTCTGTAACAGTTCCGTTTACATCGGTCACGCCGTACGCGATGTGGTGAATTCCCTGCCCCTTTTTTTCAAGAAAGACGGCAATTGAACTGTCCGGAGATGTCGGTTCAAGCAATTCAATCTTGCTTTCCCCAATTTTGAACATGGCGACTCTGACCTTCTGGGAAGGAACTTCGTCTGTTCCAATGAGTTCAAGCCCAAGCACATCACGGTAAAAAACTGAAGCCTCATCCACACTCTCAACCGCTATTCCTATGTGATCGATCTTACTTAGATCCATTGTGCTCAAACATCCTTTCTGCTCTTTCAAGCAGTTTTTTTCCAATAGCATAAGGAGACAACTGTCCGGCTAAGATAAGCTCTTCCGCTGCTTCTCTGCCATTGTATTCCAGCTCCAGTAACTTCTCCGAAAAGATCAGTCCGTTTTCCTGGAGAATATCATTCAGTGTTTTTACTGCGGATCGTGATCTCCGGTCAATTCCGCTCTGCGCCGCAACCAATCTGTTTATGGCGTTCCACAGGTCTTCCAGACCTTCCCCGGTAACAGCGGAAATTCTCACCACTTCGGGCTTTTTCAGGCCGGGGGGCATAAATTCCAGACTGGCTTTTACATAGCTTTCCAGTTGGTCTATTCCGTTTCGATCTGCTTTATTCAGCACGATGATATCACCGATCTCCATAATGCCGGCTTTCATGGACTGTACATCATCTCCCAGTCCGGGGACAAGTACCAGCAGAGTGATGTCCGCGAGGTCGGCAACCTCGACTTCAGCCTGTCCTACACCAACGGTTTCGATCAGTACCGGGCTGTAACCGGCGGCGGAAAGTACACAGGAAGCGTCTCTGGTTGCCCCGGAAAGGCCGCCCAGGTGTCCCCTGCTGCCCATGCTTCTGATGAAGACACGGGAATCAGTTGCATGCGACTGCATTCGGATGCGATCTCCGAGAAGAGCTCCTCCGGTAAATGGAGAAGACGGATCCACTGCTATCACGCCCACTGAATTGTCTGCGGATCGATATCTGGTAATCATTCTACTTACAAGAGTACTTTTACCTGCCCCGGGAGGGCCGGTAATGCCAAGGGTAAACCCCTGCTGCCTGCTGAAAAGTTTATCGAGAATATCCGCGGAATCGGGGCTTCCATTCTCAACCAGGCTGAGAGCTCTGGCTATTGCCCGAATGGAACCTTCGCAGACACCCCGGATAATATCGGCTGTAGGGGTCATCTTGAGTTACAGCCTTTTCTCCATCTGGGTGTTGATAAACTCAACGACTTCCGACGCGGGAGTCCCGGGAGTGAAAATGGCTGCATAACCGGCATTTTTCAGGCCGGGAATGTCTTCTTCGGGAATGACACCGCCTCCGAAAAGGATAATATCCGAAGCATCTTTCTCGCGGAGAAGTTTTGCGACTTCAGGGAACAGATGGTTGTGAGCGCCTGAGAGAAGGGAGATGCCCACGAAATCAACATCCTCTTGTATTGCGGCATCCGCAATGGCTTCAGGAGTCTGACGAATGCCTGTGTATACGACTTCCATACCGGCATCTCTAAGGGCGCGGGCTATGTATTTTGCCCCTCTGTCGTGTCCGTCAAGGCCGGGCTTGCCTATTAATACTCTGATTTTGCGATCCATTTTGACTCCAAAAGAAACGAGTATGTATTTACATGACAAAAGAATACCCGAATCTAGAACAATGAGGTGCTTTTGTAAAGATTCAGCACCGCACTCCCCAGAAACTCAAAGGAGAAGCATATTACAAGTGACGCTGTATTTCCAGTATCTTAAATCAAGCACAAATGGAGGACTTTATGAGAATCACAGCTTTCCTGGTCATGGCCATCGCAGCAGTATCGTTTGCAGCTTTATCTACAACTACGGTAGCCGGTTACCTTGATCAACTCGGTGCCGCTTATGAAGAAGAGGAAGGAGCTTTCTGGCTTCTTGCGCAAGATTCACTCAGCGGTGAAGCTTTCCCTATTTTCTATATTGAGGTAAACGCGCCAATGGAGGCCTGTTTTATGGCCGGTCCCACTCCAGGGCTCGTTCCCGCGTCAGGAGCAGGAAGAGCTGCTGCATTTGCCAAGCTTGCTGAGCTTAACGCCTCCTATCCCTTTGTAAAATTCGAGCACGATATTACTACAGGTGAGGTTATCTGCACTTACACATTTTCAACAGAAAACGGTGTAGGCATTGAAGCTTTCTCAGCGATGCTTCAGGTTATCTTCGGCACAATTGATGAAACGGCGGCAGAACTGGCGGCGCTGGGCCGGTAGAATAATCAGGAGAGGCAGTGGAGGATGTATGGAAGCATAGCGATCTGCTCAGGAAGGGCCAGCCTGAAACTTACTGATGCTGTCTGTAAGATTCTTGGCATTGAGCCCGAACCCGTTGAGTTTCATGATTTTTCAAATGGAAACATGATGGTCAATTTTCCCGGCGGAACTGTTCGGGAAAAAGATCTGTTCGTTATTCAGTCCGGTGAGAGATCCGTTTTTCAGGATAAGACTGACGCCTACAGAACTGTTTCAGGAGATATTCTGGAGCTTTTGCAGATGATCAGTGCCCTGAAGGACAGCGCGGGAAGAATCACAGCGGTTTCTCCATATTTCCCGTATGCCAGAAGTGACAAGAAAGACAAACCCAGAATTGCCATCACGGCCAAAATGATTTTTGAACTGCTTGAAGCAGTTAGAACAGACAGAGTTCTCACAATGACTCTTCACTCTCCGCAGTGTCAGGGGTTCAGCAACATACCTGTTGATCAACTTCACGCGAACACGGTGTTTATCAGGAAAATCCTGGCGATGGGGAAAGAAAAACTTGCCTTTGTCGCTCCGGATTCCGGAAGTATTCTGGACAATGATTTCCTTGCACTGCATACGGCAAAGGGGATTCGCGATGCCGGGGGTACTCCTGATGTTACAACAGGCTATGTAAAAAAAATGCGCGTGGATGACTCCGAGAATCCTCTTGTGAGAACCGTTGAGGGGCTGGATGATCTGTCTGACAGAACAGTGCTCATGGCAGATGACGAGATTCTCAGCGGAAAAAGCCTGATTCTCTGCGCCGGGACTGTAGCGGCCAGGGGGGCGAAAGACATCTATGCCTTTATTACTCACCCCATTTTAAGTGGAGAGGCGATAAAGCGCATACAGGACAGCCCGATCACAAAACTGTATATCACGGACACAGTGGAATTCGACAGGGAAAAAGCCGAGCGGGTTAACGGCGGCCCTGCGGACAAGATAGAGGTACTCTCCGTTGCCCATGTGTTTGCCGAAGCTATTAAGAGAATCAATGAGGGACGCAGTCTGAGTTCTCTCTATCTGTAAGAAAAGGGGGCATTCCAATTACCCGGAGTGCCCTTCTTTATAAATCAAGATCAGGTCTGATTCCTGTTTTTCTCCAGTGGAAGAACTGCTGAAGTATTTCTCTGTGATCAAAAGCTATGTTATCCGGCAGATCGTTCTCAGAAAACACAACCGCTTTTGCAGCGTCATCACCTCCAACAGGTTTCCCGCTTGCCCTGCACCAGTAGACTGCGCTCACAGTATCTCCCCTGGGATCTCTCCAGGGTTTTGAGTAAACATGGAAGAGATCAAGTACTTCAATTTCCAGGGAGGTTTCCTCCAGAGCCTCTCGTTTAACAGCCTCAAGAAGACTTTCTCCCGGATCGACGAATCCCCCTGGTATTGCCCATCCCGAAGGTGGGTACTTTCTTTCAATCAGGACAATCCCGCCGTCAATTTCAATGACAGCATCCACGGTAAGCTGCGGTGTTTCAGGTCTCATTTTTCCTCCCGGGAACGCTTTAAGCCGACAGACAGTGATTTTCTACTGTTTGCTCTCCGCATGCTCTCTTCATCTGAACATTGAAACGATAGTATCCAACATATACAAGAGCAAGGGATATTCAGGGAGGAGAGCACTAA
>JAUVIS010000150.1 GCA_030592635.1 Candidatus Fermentibacteraceae bacterium
TAATCAAAGTTTCTTCAATTGAAAAAATTGTTATTCGTGTAAACGAGAAGGGAATATCTCTTCTCAGTATTGTTACCGGAAAAGGCGGCATCCGGGTAATTCAGACAGCGCCTGATCTCACAGCATTGAGGCGGATGGCAGATGAACTTTCCTCTCTGATCCCTGTCATCGTGAAAGAAGAAGTAATATCGGATAACAGATCGCAGTTCCAGTAAACTCGTATTTTGAGGGTTGAAAATCTTTATTGACAGACGCAATACCTGTATGTAGGTTCCATGCGGTGAACTTGAACACCATTCGAGAATAGACCATTGGTATGTGTTCTAGCATGAGCGGGTACAGTTATCCGAATTGTCGTTAAATAGCAATGCTGCTGGTCAACATCCACTCTCGGTAGCATTCCTGATTTCATCTGGATACTTTTTTGGGACTCTATGGAAGGAATTGATGTGAAACAATTTATCGTACTGGCTTTGTGCATGGTGCTTCTTGCGACGACTGGCTGCTACACAATGATACACGAGGTAGGCGAGGGTGCTGCCGGCACAACAACAGTAAAAGAACGTCAGTGGTATTTCCTGGGTCTTGCTTTGAATGATGTAGACTCTCATACAATGGCAGACGGGGCAGAGAACTATACCATAAAAACAGAATACACCATTCTCGACATCCTCATCTCCATTCCCTCGACCTGCGTGGGCATCACTCCCTGGACAGTAGAGGTAACAAAAAACGCGGCCCGCAACCCAGTGAAATTGACGGGCGCTCCTTTTATAAAGTAATAATTCTCCCTGATTTCAGGCCGGGTGGTGAAAATCATCCGGCCTTTTTATACCTGCCATGAAAAAGCAAACAATGTATATTTTGCGAATGAGCAGTAATAAAAGAATAGGAATCTTTGACTCCGGAATCGGTGGCTTCTCCATTCTCTCCGAGATCATGAGGAAGGTGCCTTCTGTTGAAATTGACTACATTTCTGATGATGCCTTTGCTCCTTACGGGGAGAAGACAGACTCCGAGATCATTCAGCGAAGCGAGCTGATTACGGAAGTGCTGCTGAGCCGGGGAGCTTCTCTCATGGTAGTTGCCTGCAACTCCGCTACCGCAGCCGCTATTGCTTCACTGAGACTGAAGTATCCCAAAATTCCCTTTGTGGGCGTTGAACCATACATCAATGTACTAAATCACAGTAATCAGTTTCCCGGAATCAGGAAAGCTGCCGTGATTACGACAGAAATCACAGGAAACTCCGTAAAATTCAAAATTCTCAGGCAGAGAATTGATCCTGCCGGCAGAATCCGGCATGTTTCGATGCCGAACCTTGCCTCTATAGTTGAGGATATCCTCGAATCCGGTTTGAGTCAGGAACTGAAAAAGAAACTGGTATGTGAGCTTAAACCCTTGAAAGACCTGGAACTGAGTCATCTGATCCTTGGCTGTACGCACTATCCACTGATCGCCGGTCTTATAGAAGCAGAACTTAATCTGTCCACCGTCTCACCGGGCCCCTTTGTGGCAAACAGGGTAATTGACATTCTTTCAATTTCAGGAGAGAAACGCTGCGCTTCCTTCAGCTACCTCTCAACCAGTTCAATGAACTGGGAAAAAAAAGGTGCAGACTACCTGAACTCTCTCCTCAGGTACTCCCGGGCCATCGGGCCACTTGACAAAAAAACAAACAGAAGCCAAAGCAATACAATAGATTAGATATCTATAACTGTGAAAATTGTACCCAAGGGAGGTAAAGCAGATGGATTATTCGTTGGTTGTTACACTCCTCATTGTTTTTCCGTCTTCGGCTCTCATTTCCGGAATTGTCTACATATCAAATCTGAAACGCTTCATGGACACAACTCCACGGATCGAGACAATTCAGGATCTTGAACGCTTCAAGAACATTGTCAAACATCAGATGTATGCCGCGCTCCTGCAAGTTTTTCTGCTGGGAACACCAATCATCATCTTCACATACGGAACCATCAGCGGCATACTGAAATTCGGAGATATGCTCTATGTGATAATACCGAATACTACAGTAATTATTGTCAGTCGAATTCTGAGAAAGACCGAGAAGAAAGGTCAATCAATTTCCGCATCGACTCCTCAACTCAAATCAGCCGTGAACAGCATCGTGTATTCCTGGAAGAAAAAGGCCCTGCCCGACTGGTAGAAGCCGCGCAGTGAATCTGCATTATCTCCCAACGGGCATGAGGTAGAGCGGGGTCTCTCCGTCCGGAAGCTGAAGAACGGCCGTAACTGCTTCATCATTAAATGCGCCAACGGCAGTCGTACCGAGCCCGAGCGGAACACATTGCAGGTAGATGTTCTGGGATACATGACCTGCTTCCATATAGGCATATCTGATGCCTCTGGAGCCATATACATCGGTAACAATTTCGAAATCCGCAGTTATCACAACCACAGCCTGCGCGGCACCCATCCACATCTGTTCCAGAGACGCTTCTGCCAGAGCATTGAGGAAGCAGCCACTGGCAATGTGTTCTATTGAATTCGAATACGGAAGATACAGGTAGATGCCGGGTGAGAGGGAATCAACCCTTTCTGCCACAAGATAGATATGCATCGGATACAACGCACCGGCTGATGGCGCCGTTCTCAGCCGACTGCGGGCCGTTATTCCCTGAGCCGCCCACAGCACCTGCGACACTTCAGTCAATGACAGAGGCTCGGAACCAGTGAATGTTCTTGTTGATCTCCTGTTCAGAAGAGCTTCCTCCACAGAGACATCTCCGTTCGTGTCAGGAGCCGGAAGAAGCTGCTGTGTGCAAGCCTGTGTGTACAGAAAAAGAGTCAGCAGGAGAGCGGAAGGAACAACTTGACCTCTCATCATTTAGCCTCCTGACCGAAGTTGTTCCCCGTATACAGGTTTTTCATCATCCGCCCCCCTGTCTTGCTACAACCCATCACACCCTTTAGAATATAGAAATTACTGCGGGGAAGCAAGATGAAGAAACCTGATTCTCAATGCAGCAAGTGAAATTCTTGAAAAAGACGGGAAACTTGAATGATCAAACAGGATACGGAAAAGCTCTCTCTTTCCCATGGGAGGCGGGTGGGGCAGCCAGGCCATGAAACTGCCTTGCGGTATTTGCAGAAGCGGATGGAAGAAGCAGGGCTGAAGCCTTTTCGCCGCAACGAGTACGCCCTTCCTTACAGCGGCTTCCATCCAGAGAGCGGGCGGATGTTAAACTTCACCAACCTTGCGGGCGTCATAGAGGGAACAGACAGCACAACTCTGCCTGTACTGATAGGCGCTCACTACGACAGTGCGATAGACGGGCCATGTTCAGATGACAATGCGGCTTCAGTAGCCCTTATTCTGAACACAGCGGAAATTCTGATGGGAAAAACTCCCAGGCGAAATGTTGTAGTGGCTTTCTTTGATGCTGAAGAAAACCCTTACTTTCTGACAGAGAATATGGGATCTGTGCGGTTCTACGAGGATCACTGCAGGAAAACTGACTTCGCGTGTGTAATCATTCTGGACATGATCGGTCATAACTTCCAGACCGGCATTCTTCCTGTGGATCTGCTTATTCCGGGAATTGGAGAACTGCTTTTCATCCTCGGCTCAGAGAGTCACAGAGAACTTCCGGATATTGTTGAGCACGCATCATCAGAAATAGAGAAACTCAGGATAATTCCAACCATGAACAGGTACATCGGAGACAGGTCGGATCATCATGCTTTCAGAAAAGCTGGTCAGCCATACCTCTTTCTCAGCAAGGGCCGGGGAAAACATTCCCACAAACCGGAAGACACTGTGGACTGGATAAACTTCAGCGGAGTAAAGAGGGTACAGGATTTTCTGCTTGAAATTCTCAAACGGCTGGAAGAAGCTCCCATGCATAATGGAAGAGATGCCGTTAATCCTTCCCGTTTTTAGATACGAATGATGAAAAAGGCAATCGGCTGGCCCCTTCCCTTTCTGCTGGGATGCCTGGGATTCTACAGAATGTCACTGCGCTCCCGCAAAGATATTGATTCTCTTATGGAAAAACTGTCGAAGCTGGTAAAGCTCTGAACTTAACCGCAGAGTATTGTTAATAATCTCTGCTTGTATTCTCTGAGTTGTGCAGCATTACCAACTCATCGTCCAAACCATGGCGTAACAGGTTCATTCAAGATGACATGGCAACCAGATACTCTGCTGATATCGACTTTAGGTGAAAGGGGAAAAGGCTTGTACAGGCAAGTAGCTCTCTTATCGAAGCTGAGCCATTGGAACGCCTATGCAAATCCGCTTCAATAAGCCAGGATATGATTTGGGGATTATCTATTGAATATGTGACCCCCTGTGAATAGATACCTTTTCTATCTGTTTCGTACAAAACACTCCAGTCTACGAAAGATTGGAGTACTCTTCCTGCCGCTCGCGAAACGGTTTCTCGTTCTCCGTATTGTTCCTGAAGGCGCCGCTGTATTTGACTTTTAGTAACATTTTCCTGAAGTCTAAGTAGGCGCCCGGTCTGTTCGGCAACAGCCCCCCAGAAGGGATATGCAGCCATAATCATTCCCCAGTGAAAGACAATGTGATTATTTTTCTCTGTATTTTGAATCAGCTCTAGTCCAGAGTCTCGTAACGAGTATATATCATGATGTACACGAGCCCATGTTTTCAACAATATCGTCAGTGTTTTGGATAGCGAACCCCTTTTGCTGGAAGACGAGTGATCGAACGCACTTGAAATCAGTCGTTCAAGTTCATCCTTCACTGCTTTCTCATCATTACCTGCCAATACTAAGGAACGGCGCATAAATAACTTCACATTTTCATAGAATTAAGGCGATTTCTTGTAGATTGTCGAGAGATGCTATTTTCTCGACTACAATCAGGATTTATGACTTATCAATATTTTCCGATTGCCTGGAACGGAGTGCATAGCCTGAGCAGATCGGTAGATTGATTACCGCGTTTTATGTGCAGGAAAAGTTACCTTCAGTTTTTATTGTTTACTCATACGCACGCATTCTGTTCTGCTGATGTAATAGTGTAGTTCCACTTCCCGA
>JAUVIS010000193.1 GCA_030592635.1 Candidatus Fermentibacteraceae bacterium
AAGTTCTGGATCAACGACAGTCTGCTCAGTTCAATCCAGATGATGAATAAACCTGATTCTTTAAGATTTTTCTTGAACGGCAGCTCCATGTCCATTCCCCACAGAATTGACAACATCAGGGTTTTCTTGAGAAGATGGTAAGCGAAAAAAGGTCTTTCTTCCTCCCCCTGCTTGTACTGATTTTTATCCCTGTTCTTGCACTCGAAGATGTATCCGCTGAAGAAATCCTCTTTTCCGACGACTTCCAGAGCGGAGAGATCAGCGATGAATGGACATTCTTCGGCGATCCCACATCCATAATAAAACAGGACAAGGGCAACCCTGCTCCATGCTTCTGCAGCAACGGTGACTCTATGTACGGCAGTGGAGTCTGCTCAAGAGAATCTTTCAGCATCGAGAATGGGCTGGTGGTACAATGTGATATTTTCATAAGCTGCCACCCGAGAGGTGCCTGGGTTGATGCCTGGCTTCTAATGTGTGATGCCAGTCAAATAATCAGAGGACAGGAGCCACCTTCATTTATCAGTATGAATTTTGGTTTTTATGGAGAACTGAACTGGTCCGCCCCGCACCTGCAGGGTGTGCTGGGGCAACACATAACCGGACAACAGATTCCTATGATTATTCATGCTGATCAGTGGTTGAACAGCTGGCATACTTACAAAATAGAAATATCTCCTGAAGGTTTATGCTCTTTCATAATAGATGATTCTCTTCTCACCAGCCATCAGACCCTTCTTCAGGACAGCGTGGACAAAATTGGAGTCGTCCTGAACGGTCGCTCCACCAGCTGGGGTATTGCTCTCCACGACAACATTCTGGTTTATGTACCGTGAAAAACATCTTATACAAGCTGCATGCTGTTCCGATGCTCATCAGGATTGCTCTTTTGCTATCCACCGGAGTTGCTGCTGAAGAAATACTGTTCTTCGACGACTTTCAGAGCGGAGAGATCAGCAATGAATGGACATTCTACGGAGATCCAGTTTCCATTATCAATTCAGATTGTGGGAATCCAGCACCATGCTTCAACAACAACGGTGACTCAATGTGGTCAAGCGGGATCAAGTCCAGGCAGACTTTCAGCCTTCAGGATGGTCTGGTTATCCAGTGCGATATCTTCCTGAGTTGTCACCCCAGAGGAGCATGGGTAGGTTCTTTTTTTGGTTTGCATGACCCCGCTCTAACCGCAGGAAATACCGAACCCAAAATTGTGGTTGGTTTGAAGTATATGTATTCTGGAGAACTTGACTGGAACAATCCGCACCTCCAGGGCATGTTAATATTCGCTATATCAAAAGCTTACAGGAACGAAGATGCGCCTAAACTCATTCACATGAACCAGTGGCTGGACAGCTGGCACACATTCAAAATAGAGATATCACCAGAGGGTCTTTGCTCCTACTCAGCTGACGACTCGCTGATTTTCACATATCAGGCTTCACTCTCTGAGAGTCCTGATGAAGTCGGGCTCTACCTGGGCGGCCGCGCCACAAGCTGGGGAATTGCCCTTCATGACAACATTCTGGTTTATGTGCCGTAGTTCAGAAAGCGGGGGAGCCGAAGCTCCCCCGCAGCATAAACTTTTCTGAAATTACCTCAGGACTGTCAGACTCCTCATCGAGTTGAGACCCTCTCCGTGGAACTTCACAAAGTAAAGACCGCTTGACAGTTCAGAGGTTTCCATGGTCATGTTGTGGCTGCCGGCCTCCAGCAGCTCATCACAGAGTGTTTCAACAACTCTTCCGTGGATGTCGTAGACGATAACTTCCGTGTTTCCCGGTGCTGCTGTAGCAAAAGAAACAGAAGCCTGATTCACACACGGGTTGGGGTAAACAGCAGCTTCAGTGGCAGGAATTACTCCGCCGCTGATTCCTGTTCCATCGTGTTCCCAGAGGGAAATTGTCGCGTCGGCGAATGTCTCAAGCCCCTGATGTCTGTCTCCGCTGAAAACGATGTACCAGTCATCAGTGTGAGGAGCGTAGAACCAGACCTCACTGACACTCTGTCCCTGGAGCAGTTCGTAGCAGTCGAACTCCTCACCCGCCTGGTAAAGATCCCAGTTCGCGGAATCAACGATGAAGAAGTCGGCGGTGCCATCTTCCAGAGGCTCGGCGTACTCAGACCTGGGATTGGCGTAGTAGTCTCTTCCATTCATGATATCCACAGGGAGATCAAAATCAACCTGAATGAGATACTTTGTCCATGATCCTTCGCTGAGTTCATTCATGTCCAGCTCAGCCATTAAAGCGGGAGGACTCCACTCGAAGTAGTAATCCTGGCCCGCCACACTGTTTGTAATAGCCTCCAGATACCCTCCGGCTCCATAGTTGCCAAGAGAAGATGAAATATTCAGGTAGAAATTCTGGTTGTCTCCCAGAATGAAGGTGATTTGACCGTTGCGGTCAGTCTGTCCCCAGGTTCCCCTGTAAAGAGTACTGGTCTGCCATCCTTCACTGGCGATCTGGACTGTTGCATTGTCAACAGGTACTCCGGTGGAATCAGTAACGGTCACTGTAAATGTGCATGTCGGTGTGTAGATGGCAATATCGTCCCATGTGTACCCGTCATTCCTCCAGCTCCAGATACAGCTGCAGTCTTTTGAACCGCCGAATGCAAAATCGTAAGCTATATACGGATCGTTGATGTGTGTAGCACCGCAGGCCCAGTCCACCTGGAAGGGATGCCATTCGTCATCCCACCATATCTCGCACCATACATGGTCTTCGTTAATGTCCATGGTGCAGACAGTGGGAATAAGACAGATTCTTGAGTATGCGCAGAGCAGATCCTGAAGTTCTCCACAGTTGCCGTTGTGCTCGTGTGCTATGATGTTGGGCTGTATCGGTCTATTGCCGGAAGCCAGGGAAGGCACCGTTTCCGAGCATGTGTTTCCAATGACATCGACAGCCATCATATCATCTGTAAATGGCCTTGATCCGCTCCAGCAGTGCTCCTGACCGTCCCAGAAAACCGTTGTCGGAGCGATTACATCCGACAGCAGCGGATATCCGCTGTCATTCTGAGTGAAGAGGTACTCTCTCCAGAAGAGGTCATATACCGAGGAGTCCTGAAGAGGCTTCTCATCGGATACTTTGGGCATCACTACATAGTTGTAATAGATGTCCATGGGAATCTCAACCCAGATGGTGTCCGAACCGACAATAGTATAATACTCCGTCGTACTGTAGTAATCGGTACCGCCGTAATCATTCACATTCACATAACTGAGAAACGGATCATACTCGTAAATCCCCTGTACATTGTTCACAAGCAATGTCTCATCCCAGTTGGGATTTGCAAGAATCGTCCAGGAAATTCTGGACACAGTAAAAGCCAGCTCATCGTAGTAGTTCTGCCCCTGATGGGCAAGCAGCAAAGCCCCGTACCTGTCCTGATTCTCCTCGGTAAGTATAGAGAGCTTCCAGATAAGATGCCCCTGCAACCACTCGGGAGCCAGATCAACCGACTGCTGAGCCTGAGCGGTAAGCTGTATCTCGGCGCTCTCCAGAATTGCCTCGGATGACAGTGACACGACTGCCGGACAGATTCCCTCTTTATCAGGCACAATGAATCTGCAGTCCAG
>JAUVIS010000062.1 GCA_030592635.1 Candidatus Fermentibacteraceae bacterium
ATTGCCGAGCGAACCGGGTTGCTGTTTAAGCTGTCAAGAACGGCCAGCCCGTACAGAGTTCTTATCAGGATCGGTTTGTTGCCGGAGTGTCTTGCGATACTGGCGGCTCTTCTGAAAAATGAATCTGCTTTTTCCGTTTCTCCTGAATCAATACAGTAAAAGGCAAGCCCGCTGAGTGAATTGGCTATGATGTTCTCGTCATGGGCTTTCTCCCCCAGTTCAAGCGCTTCCGTATAGTTTCTTTTTGCTTCCGTGCTTTTACCTCTCATCTGGTTCACAACTGCCAGATTGAGCTTGATACCCGCTTGACCCTGAGCACTCCCGATCCTCTTGAAGTAATCCGCGGCGGCGAGATAGTGCTGCTCAGCCTCTCCGAAACTGCCCTGGCTGGCTTCAACACCTGCCACTTCGTTAAGTGCCATGGCACAAAGACCGGTGTATCCCGCAGTTTTTACCGCGGACAGGTAGCTGAGGAAAGCGTCCCTGGCTCGTCTGTAGTCTCCGTCAGCCGCTGCCAGGTTACCCATGTACAATCTGGTTTTCCATTCCCCGGCCCGGAAAGAATTCTCTCTGCATCTTTCGGATATTGAAGGCAGTGTTGAGCGCACCTGACTGTAGTTGCCGCTGAGCAGGTTGCATTTCACTATTTGAAGCTCTACCTCAAGAGCCTCTATGTGTCTGCTTTCACGGGAAAATATGCTGAGAGCCTGCTTCAGAAAGTCCTCCGCTGTGGAAAGCTTCCCCTGATCAACCATCATTCTTCCTCTGGTGAAGAGAACAGCAGCTCGATCAATATCAGTCATGCCCTGTGTAAGATCCAGCGCTTCCCTCATAAGTTTCCGTGACATTTCAGCACGACCCATCCGGGAAGCAAAAAGACTCTGACTGGAAAGAATAACAGCTCTGAGCCCGTCGGGTATTTCTGTAACGGAGTTGGAGAAGGTTTCTTTCAGCATATTGAAACCCGTTCGGAACCTTCCCCTGTCGAGGCAGTAGATAAACAGAGGGTTCAACATCTGCCGGAGAAACCGGTGTCTGCCTTTTTCAATAGCAAGTCTCCAGGCAAGAGAAATATCATTGAATGAATCCTTTATGCCGTCCAGCCCTCGTCCGGCTTCCCTGCCGATCCTGGCCATCTCTCCAAAGGTTTCTGCCCTGGAAGCAAAAAACCGGCAGTGCATTTCTCTGGCTACTTCAAAACCCTTGGAGTATGGGTCTCTTTCCTGAATAATAAAGTCACCGGTCATAGCAGGAATATGGATTCCCTGGTCGTCCCGAAGAAGAAATGATCTGTCTACAAGGGACATAATCATCTCCGGGGACACATCGGATATTTCTTCAGCTTCCTCCACTGTGAAATGCCCGGCGAACACGGTCAGTCTGGAAGCGGCATTCCTCTCCACCGGGGAGAGTTGCTCCCACGAGTGCTGGAAAAGATCAGAGAGCCCCTCTGTGGTTTTTTCCTTGTCAGTGCCCCCCAGAAATGACGGATTGGCACGAATTCTCCTGCAGATGGAGGAAACGGACATGACCCTGATCCACGACGCAGCCAGCTCAATAGCCAGAGGAGTACCGTTAACAAGGGTGCATATATCCTCCACAACATTCAAGTTGATATCACTGGAAAAACGAATTCCCGCGAGTCGTTCCGCCGCCTGAATGAATATTCCAGCGGCATCGGAAGGCACATCGTCAGTATACCTCACTGTAGAAACTCCGGCGATGGGCACAACGACTTCACCGTAAACATCCAGCGGAACCCTTGATGTGGCCAGAATAGTTAACTCATCACAATTCTGAATAAGGCGGGAAATGAATGGAACCATATCATCTCCGGAACTGACATTCACAAGAACCAGAAGCATCTTCGCGTCCGCAAGGAAACTCTCTATGGTAGCTTTGGCATCCCTGCCGGAAGGAAGGGAAAGTTCTGACGCAAGCCTGGCAGGTACGGGCTCACTGCCGGATTCGCAGTCCACCAGACATATCCCGGAAGTAAACATAACTTCATTCTGTCCGGCGGCTCTGATGGCCAGTCGTCTGCAACCCATTCCCCTCATGCCTTTCAGTGTGATAAGCTTTACGCCATCATCCATCAGTTCTCTGATTCGATCCAGTTCCTCCTCTCTGCCAAGAAAGGGGGTGAGATCCACCGGGAGGTTGTTAATTTCAGCAGTTGTCCCGAAAGCCAGTCTGTTACCAAGAGGGAAATTCATGCATTCGTCATCTATGGCACAGGTTCCGCCTGTACTAAGAAGATATCCTCTTCTCTCAAGGTGTCTGACGCCCTGCGCGAACAAGCCTGGAAGACCTCCGGTTTCGCTGTGAAACCATTCTAGAAAGGTCTCGGGCGGGTCCCACATTAAAATAGCTCTGAACCATGCCCGGCAATCTTCCAAAGAAATCGAGCCGAGACGAATAGAAGTTGAAACTCCTCCGAAATCGCTGCTCTGACTGAGCATGCTTCTTTCAGTAGAGGCAACCACAACCATCCAGCCCGGATAGACAGCGTAGAATTTAAGGATATCCTCAATGGAAGCCCGATCAATCAGATGCGTATCTTCAAGAAGTACTCCCAGAGACATGGAAACCCCGGAATGGGCGTAGAGGGCATCAATTACCGCATCACTCCCGGGACTGCAATCCAGCGCGGAGGCAACAGCCGCGTGCGGCACCTGCAGATCAGCTCTGGTTCCGGACACCTTCAGCAGTTTGTAATCACTCAAAGAGAGGAGTGAAGCTGCCGCTTCGAGAAAACACCCCTTGCCGGCGCCATCCGGACCAAGAACAAGGAAGAAACCTCTTCCCTTGTCAGCGGCCTCCTCTGCGAACTGAACAAAGACAGCAAGCTCCTTGTCTCTTCCCAGAAGCCTGCTCTCCACATTGGTGAAGTTCTCAAACTGATCCGGGTCGTCGATAGCCACAATCCTGTTGCGACCGGTCCTTTTTGCCGCGTACAGTCTTCTGTCCGCCGCGTCAAAAAGCTCTCTGGCGGAAAGACCGTCTACGGAAAATTGAGCAACGCCTATGCTCAGTGTTATGGACAGAGGAGGATCTCCCTCAAACTCTGATCCGCTGATCTTCTCAAGAAGGCGACGGGAAAACTGCAGGGCTTCATCCCCGTCGGCTCCCGGAAGTATCCCGGTGAATTCATCACCTCCGTACCTGAATATCATATCTTTTTCTCTGGAGACTTCTATAACTCTTCTGCCGAATTCCGACAGTATCTGATCACCGCGTCTGTGCCCAAACCCGTCATTAACACTCTTGAAGTGATCTATATCAATCATGATTAAGGAGAAAACTGCATTCTCCGGAGAATTGTCAGAAATACAATATGTCAGCTTTCTGGAAAACGCATCTTTGTCTCCCAGCCCTGTCAAAGTATCTGAAGATGAATACTTATCACTGTAATGTCCCGGCAAACCACCCTCCCTCAAATGCTTCTCACCCCTCTGATTTATAAACAGTATGGACTTTGATGAAAAGGGAGAAGTTAATAACAGTGGAAAAAGTCCTGTACCTCCGCGGGAGAAGTGCCGGTAACTTCGAAAAACAGATTCTGCAGATCTCTTCCGGACAGTTCTCCGCGGGAGAGCGTACGAACAAGTCTGCCATTGTGTATTATCCCGAATCTGTGGCAGTGAATGGATGCTATGGGAAGAGTGTGTGTTGAGATAAGAACCACAGCGCCCTCTGCCGCCGCGGCTTCCACCATTCTCCAGAATGTTTCTGCCGCGGGAGGATCAAGACCCACCAGTGGCTCATCTATCACATACAGATCAGGTCTTGCGATGAAAGCACCGGATAACACAACTCTTTGAATCATGCCGTGAGAATAGGAGCCCGACCTGTGATCCAGCCAGCCGTCCATCTCAAAAACTCTCGAACAGAGCAGGATGCGCTGATGTATTGCCTCAGGATCCAGCCCCCTGAGTCGCCCTGCGTAACGAAGGTATTCTCTGCCGGAGAGATTCGGAAAAATGGTTGGTTCATCGGGTACATAAGCGATCCTGCGTCTTGCGCTGCCCACAGGTTCATCATTCAGTGTAATATCTCCGGAATCCGGAATGACAAGACCGCTGATCATTTTCAGTGTGGTTGTCTTGCCTGCTCCGTTGGGACCAAGAAGTGCGAAAATATCTCCCCTGTCCACAGAGAAGGACAGATCATCCACTGCGGTTTTTTCTCCGTAGCGCCTTACCAGCGATGAAATCTCAAGCCCCTTGCGGTCAGTCATCTTCCCCGACAATTGCTTCAACGAAAGCCCTTCCGTCAAATGGTACTAAATCACCTGCGCCTTCACCCACGCCTATGTAGCGAATGGGCAGATTCAGTTCCCTGGCCATAGCGAACACGGAACCGCCCTTTGCCGTTCCGTCCAGCTTTGTGATCACCAGATCGGTGACCGGAATAAACTTCGTAAACTGCTGTGCCTGAGGCAGGGCATTCTGTCCGACTGTTCCATCCAGAACAAGAAGAACCCTGTGAGGGGCACCTTCCATAGCCTTCCCGGCCACACGGTAAACCTTTGACAGTTCATCCATAAGCCCCTTCTGTGTAGGGAGCCTGCCGGCCGTATCAATAATCACATGATCAAACTGCTTTGCCTGTGCTCTTCTGACAGCATCAAAAGTAACTCCCCCTGGATCAGCGCCCTCAACACTGGTATGAACGGGTATGTTCAATCGCTGCCCCCAGAGGGCAAGCTGCTCTGACGCCGCAGCTCTGTATGTGTCCGCACAAGCCATTAGAACTGTTTCTCCATTCACAGCAATGCGTTGAGAGAGGCGGGCTATTGTTGTGGTTTTTCCGGCTCCGTTTACTCCCACCACTATGGTCACTGCCGGTTTTGCCACAGGTATCCATGGCTTGTGTTCAGGAAAAAGTTCTTCAAGTGTGTTTACAAGTACAGCTCTCCAGCTGCTGTCGCGGTTCAGCTTGAATTCTTTTCTGAACTGTCCAAGTACCAGTTCTGTGAGTTCCCAGCCAATATCACCTGCAAGAAGTATCTCCTCGGCAAGCTCCATTGTATCCTCGTCAATCCCCTTAACGAAAACCATTCCCAGCTTTTCAGACAGAGCATTTCTGCTTTTTTTCAGTTTCTCCCTGAGATTCACTTCTTCTGCACCATATCTTCCACACTTACTGATGTGATATTGCTGACCCCCTCTTCCGCCATTGTAATCCCGTACAGAACATCACACCCTTCCATCGTTCGCTTGTTGTGTGTAATAACAATAAATTGAGTGTCCTCGCTGAAGTCCCTGAGAATTGCGACGAACTTGTCTGTATTGGAATCATCAAAAGGACCGTCAAGCTCATCAAGCACGCAGAAAGGAGAGGGTTTAACAAGGTAAAGACTGAACAGAAGTGCCACAGCGGTCAGCGCTTTCTCCCCTTCGGACAGAGCAATCACATTCTTCAGCTTCTTACCCTTCGGTCTGGCGAGAATCTCAATTCCACCCTCCAGGGGATCTTCTCCCTCAATCGCGATAATATCTCCCTCGCCACCGCCGAAAAGCCTGATGAACATGTTCTGAAAGTTTTCCCTGACTTTTTCGAAAGTCTCTTTGAACCTCGCTGCAGCCTCAATATTAATCTCCGCTATTGCTCTGGAAAGTGAGGCTCTTGCCTTCTCAAGATCGTTTCTCTGATCTTCCAGATATTCCAGTCTCTCACGGGCTTCCTCGTATTCCGGAACCGCCAGCATGTTAACGGGACCAATTCTGTCGAGAACAGTACTCCCTGAAGAAAGTTCATGGGCAAGCTCCCCGGGCGATTTCCCGAGGAAAGGATTCTCCTCAACGGCACGCACTCCCTCCAGATCCTTCAGCTTGTCCTGAAGGGTTGCGGTCTGTGTTTCCAGTTCAATCATGATGCTCTTTGCTCTTCCCAGCCTCTCCCGGATCTGCTGCACTTCTTTCTCCAGAACAGCCGTGCTCTCCATGAGACTGTTTCTCTCAACGGAGTAGCCGTTTCTTGAATTCTCTTCCTCGCCTCGTTTTGTCTTCAGTGCTGTATTTTCCCTGTCAAGGATGCCTGTTCTGCTTTTTAGAGAAGTTATGCTGTTCCCGGATTTCTCGTTCTCCCGCTGAAGTTCCTCAAGAAGGTCATGTATGCCGTCAGCCTCTTTGTTCAGCATATCAATCCTGCCCGCAATCTCTTTCTGCCTGCTGCGGTTCTCTCTGAGGTTGAAACTGCAGTTGTCCTGATCTCTTCCTGCTTCTATCAGTAAACTCTCTGCCCGTGATACCAGAGTGAGAGTTTCCTCCTCAGTGGCAACGGCGTCCGCCCTTTTTTCCTCAAGAGCAGTAATTCCATCCTCAACTGCTGCGGAAGCGTCTATTGAGTCGGTTTTATTAAGCCGGGCCAGTTCTTTATTTTGTGAGGAAAGCAGATTCGCAGCAGCTTTGAGTTCTCTCTCAGAGTTTTCCAGAGAGATCTCAAGTCCCGCGAGCTTTTTCTCATTGAGACGAAGTTCATCTCCTGTTTCCTTGATTTCTTCTCTGACAGAGGAAAGATCGCTGTTCTTCCGATCCAGAGAAGCACTCAGCTTCTCTCCCGCGCCGACAGATTCGTGCAGTTGTTTTTCCAGATCCTCAAGAATCGCCGAGAGTTCCAGAGAACCCGCGCTGGATTCCGCCACTCCGAGTCTTGCAAGACCATCCGGTCTGAAAATATCACCATTCGCAGTTACCACGGGCAATGCGAATCCCTCGCTGATCCAGATCCCCGCTGTTGTTGAATCAGGGGCAAGTACACCATAGCTGAGAATGGGGCGGATCAGTTCGCTTTCTTCACCCTTTTCCACGCAGTCTGCGAGAGAAACTGCTCCTGACGGCAGTTCCGCGGAACAGCTCTTTGCCGGAACAGCATAGCGTCTGCCTTCGCCGGGGGTATCATCTGTAATGCTGTCCAGGAAATGGGCTGTATTAAAACCGTCCAGATAAGCTCCTATGGCTTTTCCCATTCCCGGAAGCGGTTTAATAATGGAAGAAATGGAATCGCTTGAGGATTCCTGAAGAAGTCTGTTCACCCTTCCAGCCTGCTCTCGGAGTACAGCTGTCGTCTGTCCTGATTCAGATACTCTGTTTCTCAGATCAGTGGTTTCCGCCATCAACTCTGATTGAATACCTGTCTTTTTCTGAAGAGATTCTTCAAAGGATTCTGTTTTTTCTCTGAAGACCGCCAGATCCCCACTGAGGCGGGAGATACTGTCGCGGAGAGCAATCTTTCTTTCAGTAAGTGTTTCTATGGATTCCTTTACCGACAAAAGTTTCTGCAGACGGGCTTCTTCCATGCGGATATGCTCACGGTAAGACTGGCGAAGTTTCTCCAGTTCCGCATCCAGTTCGCATCTGACAGATCTTGCGTCTGCCTGATTCTCAGTCACTTTCTTGAGCTGAAGCCTGAGTTCTTCCAACTTCCGCAGTGATTCAGCTTGATCCTCTTCAAAGGCCTTTGAGGAAACCTGAAGCTGTGATTTCTCATCCTCAAGTCTCTCCATATCCGTGGAATAGCGGTGAATGCGCTCCCGTTCTCTGGCCATTCTGGCATTGTTTTCTGCTATTCTGGTTTCCGCTGAAGCAGTTCTCTCCGCAGTAACTGCTGATTCTCTGTCGTTTGATGCCAGCCTGGAATCCAGTTCAGCACACTTCCTGTGGGCTTCATCAAGCCTGCCCTGAACCCGGCTGAATTCCATTCTGGCTTCCGCGAGGATCGCGTTTCTGGATGCCAGAGCGGCAGTCTCTCTGCCCACAATGGAACCGGTTTCATCAAGATGTTTTCTTTTTTCCTCCAGTTTTTTTCTGATCTCGGAAGATTCCATGTAGCTCATGGCTTCTCTCACTGCTTTCATGGTATCCGAAACCTTCTGATGCCTTTTAAATGCGGAGACCTGACGCTTAAGCCCGTTGCATGTGGACTCAACCTCCATGATTATGTCGGACAGTCTTTCAAGATCATTGCCGGCGGAATTCAGTTTCAACTCGGCTCGATGTCTTTGTATCTTGTACTTGACTATGCCGGCTGCTTCATCAAAGAGGAATCTGCGATCCTCCGGCTTGCTGGAGAGAATAGTTTCCACCATTTTGGATTCCAGTATCCAGTAACCGGTGGCTCCCAGCCCTTTGTCCACCACAAGATCCGTAATATCCATGAGCCGGCAGCGGCTTCCATTAATGCTGTATTCGCTGTCACCGGAGCGAAAAAGTTTTCTTGACACCGAAACTTCGTCGTACTCGAGCCCCAGCAGCCTGTCCGTGTTGTCGAAGGTAAGAATAACTTCCGCCATTCCAAGCTGCCTGCGTTTTGTGGAACCGGAAAATATCACCGATTCCATTCTGTCTGCTCTAAGCTGCTTGGGGCTCTGATTGCCCAGTACCCACCTTACGGCATCGGCTACATTGCTCTTGCCGCATCCGTTTGGACCCACGATAGCGGATATACCCTGCTTGAAATCAATCCTGAACGGGTCGGCAAAAGATTTGAAGCCCATAATTTCAAGTCTCTTAAGCCGCATTTGATTCCCCTCCGGATTTGAAAGCGGTATACACATAAGTAACGAAGCTCAGCACCACCAGCAGCATGGAAAGCAGACCCAGACAGTCAGTGTGGAAAAACAAGTCATTTTGAGGAAACTGAAACTGCGGGAAAACGGCCTGCCTGAGCATGAAAAAAGAGAGAAACATTGTGGCCAGCTTGCCCCATATATTGGCCGACGGTGGTCTTTTTTTTCTGTAGAACAAGAGACCTCCGGTAACAATCAGCAGATCCCTTCCGGCCAGAACAGCAAACATCCAGACAGGAAGCAGTCGCATAAGAAGCATTGTTACGGCAAAAGCGGCAAAGGCGATTTTGTCTGCCAGCGGATCCAGAATCTTCCCCCAGTCACTGACTGTTCCCGTCATTCTGGCAATCTGACCATCCACAGCGTCTGAAACAATGGCCAGAACAATGAAAAGAAAAGTGCGGCCGGAATGGCCGTGCCAGAGAAAAAAACATGCGGCGAGAGCCAGTGGAACCCTGATTATGCTGACAATATTTGCGACAGTGAAGAATCGCCCGGTTATCACTGCTCTGCCCCCAGAAGTGTTGAAGCGTGATCCTCCGCGCCGGCTCCTCCACCCAGAAGTCTCGCAAGTTCCTTCAGCTGCTCTGGCCGGGAGTCAAGTTCAGTTACTGTGGTAACCGGCATACCGTCGCTGTAAGTCTTTGTCACAGCGAGATGTCTGTGGGCTCTTGATGCTATCTGAGCAAGATGGGAAATGACAATAATCTGTCTTGATGAAGCTGCTCTCAGCAGTGACTCTGCCAGGTTATGAGCCGTTTCACCGCCGGTACCGGCATCAATCTCATCGAAGATTAAAGTGGACGCAGAGCCTGAATCCGCAATAACAAGGGCAAGAGCAAGAGCGACTCTTGAGAGCTCGCCGCCGCTGGCCACAGCCTCCAGAGAGTCCTGCGGTATACCTTTGTTTGCTGTGAACATAAAGAGAACAGATTCTGCACCTCGTGAATCCAGCGTCCTTCCACCCACAATTGTGGGAGAAACCGGAGGATTAAACTGGACGGAAAACTGGGCAAAGGGCATATTTAGATCCTTCATCTCGGTCACAGACTGTTCTGAAAGCTTCTTCCCGGCAGTTTTCCTCTTCGCTGTAAGCTGTCCGGCAGTTTCTGTAACTTTTTCAGTAAGCTCCGGCAGCGCGTTCTCAACAGTTTTCAGCTCTTCTTCAGCAAGCCTGTACTCCTGCAGCCGACTGAGAAGCGATTCTCTGTGCTCAATCATGGATCGAACAGTTCCACCGCACCTTGATATCAGTTTTGAATACTCATCAAGCCTGCTGTCTATCCCGGAAATTCTGTCAGGACCGTCCTCCATATCTGAGATCTCCGCAAGAACAAGGCTGGATGCCTCCTCCAGTGAAATGGAGGCCTGAGAGACCAGTTCAGCCAGTTCTTCCCTCTCGGGAGCTTCCCTCTGTATCCTTCGAAGTACACCTGAGAGGATTGCTGAAACTCCATCATCCCCCTGGAAGGCACCAAGAGTCTCCTGAAAAAGAGCGGACTGTTCCATGACCTTCTTTATCCGCAACCTCTGATCCACAAGGAAATCATAATCCTCAATGGAAGGATCAACCTGGTCAAAAAGCGACATCTCATGGAGGAGCAGCTCACGACTGGCGCCGGATTCGCCCAGGAACTCCCTCAGCTCCGCACATCTTGCTGTGGCAGTCTTCCATTCCGCAAAAGACTGCTGAAATTTCTTTCGTAGCGGCATGGCTCCGGCAAATGAATCGAGAATATCCATCTGCCGTGAAGGTTTCAAAAGAACCGGTGTTGTCCGCTGGCTGTGCAGTGTAACAAAACCCTGTACCGCTTCTCTTGCTTCTTCCAGTGTGGACAGAGCATCGTCAATAAAAACCCGACTTCTCCCTTGAGCGCTTATCTCTCTGCGAACAAAGATTTCATCGCTCTCCGGGAGTTGAAAAACAGCTTCAACTGAGGCGGTTCGCGATCCCGGTCGAACCAGGGTTTTATCTGCCCGGGCGCCGGTGGCCAGCATCAGACCGTCCACAAGTATGGACTTGCCGCTGCCCGTTTCACCTGTAATTACATTCAGTCCCGATTCGAATTGCAGGGAAGTATCACTGATAGTGGCCAGATTTTTCAGTGTAATTGAGCGCAGCATCAGCATCGGTCTACCCCCTGTATCCCCAGCCAAGCTTCTTCCCCAGCATGGCGTAGTAATCAGACCGTCTTCCCGTTCTAATCACCGGGCATGTGAGAGATGAAGGTTGTACTGCGATTGTATCTCCTTCTGTCATGGATCCGCATTTCGCAGTTCCATCGGCCAGTATAAGGGGATTCCTGCCTCTGGATCGAAGAACAGTGAATTCAATTCGCGATGAGAGCGGAACCACTATGGGTCTGATGGCGAGAAGATGCGGACAGATTGCAGTTATGATAACAACGGGAAGATTCAGATGCAGTATCGGCCCGCCGCAGGAAAGGTTGTATGCAGTTGAGCCCGAAGGAGTTGATACCATAACCCCGTCGGAAGCCATCACGGCGACTTCCCGACCATCCACCAGAACCCGGATGTGAAGAATTCCTCCATCAGCCGCGCGGCTGATGCAGATTTCATTAAGCGCTCTCACGCGGATTCCCCCGGGACCTGTGGTCTTCAGCACCGGGAGATTATCTATTTCATAATCGCCGGAGAGAAGACAGGCGATGGAATCTTCGATTCTCGCGAGCTCACAGTCCGCGAGAAAGCCGATATGACCGGCGTTTACCCCGAGAACGGGCAGATTGCTGCCGAGAAGTGTGTCCATTATTTTCAGAATGGTTCCATCGCCACCGATGGCAACGACCGCGTCCGCGCCCCCGGATTGTGTTAAAACATCAATCCCGGCACTTATAAAAACTGCACCGTGCTCTTCCGCGGCAGAACCCGGAATAAATACTTTTTTAACAGTTTTCACAACAGACCCTGACATATTCTTCAATGGATTCGGCCACTCCGGCAGGATCCAGTTTCAGGTCGGCTATCAGCTCCATGGTACTCCCGTGGGATACAAACTCATCGGGGATACCAAGACTGAAAACACTCCATTCCGGAAGTACCGAGGCAATGTACTGTCCAAATCCTCCTCTGAGAGTCCCCTCTTCCAGGGTTATCACAGACCGGTTAAAAGCGAGATCACGGATGGTTTCAACAGGTGCCGGTTTCAACCATACAGGATCAAACACCATCACATCTATGCCCTTATCCGCCAGTATCTCTGCTGCCTGTGCAGCGGTGGAAACCATGGGTCCCACTGCTACCAGAAGAACCTGACCGCCTTCTCTTACCACCTGTCCTGTTCCCCTGGGCAGGCTCTCCGGTGAAGAGAACCGCAATTCAGGTTCCTGCCCCCGGGGATATCGTATTCCAGTTGGTTCCGAAAGATCAGACAGCTCTCTGGAAACAAGCTTTTTCAGCACAGTACAGTCTCTGGGCGCGGCAAGACTGAGCCCGGGAATGGAGAGGAACATTGAGATATCGTAAATCCCGTGATGGGTGGGACCATCAGCACCCACCACCCCCGCCCTGTCCATCGCGAAAAGAACCGGAGCATTCTGCAAGGCAGCGTCATGTATCACCTGGTCATATGCCCGTTGCATGAAGCTGCTGTAAATTGCGACAACCGGCTTCATACCACCGAAAGCGAGTCCGCACGCAAATGTAACCGCATGCTGCTCCGCTATACCAACATCAAAAAACCGGTCGGGATACCTTTCCGCAAATCCGGCAAGACCCGTACCATCAGGCATGGCTGCCGTGATAGCGACAACTGTGGAATCCTTTTCAGCGGCGGCAAGTAAAGCCTCAGAAAGTGAACTGGTAAATGTAGTACCAGGTGATTTAACAGACGCGCCGCTTATACCGTGATGAGATACAGGCTGGGATTCGGCAGGACTGTAGCCCTTACCCTTCTTTGTAATAACATGAACCAGAACGGGA